>NZ_JAWOWA010000017.1:0-103095 GCF_033340195.1 Vibrio sp. 1457 | reverse complement strand
ACGTGGGCAGTTATACCTTCATTTTCATTAAAATTTACTTGCAATAGAGGGAGTGTCCATACACGATCAGATCGTAACTTCCTGATTTAGTTCCATCGAATTACGCAACAAAGCCCAATGATCTTGTAGATTTGTTTTGTTCGCTCAAACAGAGCCCGCAGCTGAGCCAACCTTTCATCGAACGGCATTGCTTCAGACACTGCATAAGGTGTTCTATTAATGATTTATTTAGAACAGAGATCATGCTCACCGTAAACGAGCCACTTTGGCAAATATGCGGTTTCTGGAATTGTCCAGCCATACTTATCGTATGCCAATGCAGCAAGACCAATCAGTTTCAAAGAAACATTCCCTTTTGGCGAATAGCGAACATCTTCATTCATGTAGAACTGGTAATGCGCCTCTAACGCATCCCTCAGTGCTTCTTGATAATGTGCCTCATCGCCATCGATAATGGCAACAAACACATTCACAAATGGAATAAACAAAGAGTGTACATATGGCACCCTGGTTGATTCTAAATATTGTGGGGAGGATTTCTCCATCACCGTTTGCAATAACTCAGGTAACGCTGATGAATTGCTAAATACACCGTTAACGAACTCGACCAGCGCAACATCAAAAGGATCTTTTAAACGCACTAATGACTCATCCATGATGGTCATCAGCTCTATGCAGCGCCAATCTCTCGCGGCCATCGCTAAACAGATTTCATCCAACCATGCATCCATTGTTCCTTCTGCAATAGAACGGTTACCCACTTCCGAAAAGTGTCGGTGCCCAACGGAAAATTCAACCACTTGGTCTGAATGATTGGCCAGCAAGTACACGTTATTCAGTAACTCAAGCGCCCTTTTTATGTAAGCTGGCGAGGCCTGATGTTGTCCGAATTCGGAAGCGGTGAAGAATGCCTCAAGCGAATCCCAAGCGTCGCCTTTCATTCTTTTCAGAGGGTGCTTATAAAAAGATTGATTTTCATCAAGCATTCTTTCCCAGAAGCTGTAAAAATTTTCGTCTTCTTCACGAAAAATACGCAATTTTCTTTCTTCAGGTATATCTAAATAGTGATTTTTTATTGTTTCCATCGTTCCCTAGCCTCGCATTATAAGTTGTTCTAATTTTTTGCTGTGATGATATTCATCCTCTAAATCAAGCCGTGAATGATGCCGAAGTTGATTTATAAAATCAATTTATAATCAGTATGTTGTATCGAAAGTTAATGCTTAATTGAAATGAATCGAAAAGCCGAAAAACATTTGAAATATAAGGCTACCGCACAAGCCGCGATGGGTAAGCCAGAACGTACCTGTCCATAAACAGTGGACGACGAACACTGACTTTGTGGAGTAAAGATAGACAGATATTCACCATTGTGTTCGCCTTTCTTTTTCTGTCGCTTTCGATAATACTCTTGCGCAACATTACTCAGCTGGAAAATTTTATGCCTCAAGCAAACTCTGTGGTCGTACTCGACTTTGAAACCACAGGTCTCTCTCCTACTTTAGGTGATCGCGCAATAGAAATTGGTGCAGTAAAGTTAGTCAATGGCGAGGTTGTCGATAGTTTTCAGCAACTCATGAATCCCGGTTTCAGAGTGAGTTCTTTTATTGAGAACTACACCGGCATTACCAACAATATGTTGCGATCGGCACCAAGCTGCGAAGAGGTAATGGCGTCATTTAGTGAGTTCATTGCTGGCGAGAACCTTATCGCTCACAACGCGTCCTTCGATAAACGATTTTTAGATGCAGAGCTTGAACGAATCAACTGTGGTTATTCGGGTGAGTTTGCTTGCTCCTTACTGGTAGCAAGACGGCTCATTCAAGAAGCCCCATCACATAAGCTAGGTGAACTTGTTCGCTATAAAAATATCGACAACGACGGTGTTTTCCACCGTGCACTAGCCGATGCGCAAATGACAGCCAAGCTTTGGCTCTTAATGGTCGAAGGGATAGAAAACTCAGGCGTCGAAAAACCAAGTTTTCAGTTGATGCAAACAGTTAGTAAAACAGCCAAAGGAAAAGTCGACCTGCTACTCGCCAAAAGCCGTGCGTAACCCCCTCCGAACTAAAAGCTGGTTCTAGTCTCTTCGACGTTTAAGTGATTTTCGATATACATGCGATATTGGTTATCCCAGTGAACTTCCTAATCCGAAAGCGGTAGTTCGCTGGTCTCACCAACCAAACTGGCTTACTATGCCAGGTACCTAAAACGCTTTGTGAGTCACTCATGAGCAGAAAAAATAACAAAAATCTCAGCATTCTTCTTAAACTCAACACCTTTATTGCACCGTATAAATGGCGGGTTGCGGCGGCCTTGGTTGCCCTTGTTGCGACAGCAAGTTTGACGTTATCCGTTGGCTATGGAGTACGCATACTTATCGACCAAGGCTTTGCTCAGCAATCATTGCAAGAGCTTACCAATGCGATTCAGTTTATTGTCGGTGTCACATTGTGTATTGCCATTGGGACTTTCTTTCGCTTTTACCTTGTCTCTTCCGTAGGTGAGCGCGTTAGTGCGGATATTCGCCTTGCGGTGTTTAACCATGTGATTACGCTGCATCCGAGCTATTTTGAGACCAACAGTAGTGGCGACATTATGTCGCGCTTGACTACCGATACCACATTGCTGCAAAGCATTATTGGTTCATCGTTCTCGATGGCGATGCGTAGCGCTTTGATGTGCTTTGGGGCCATCATAATGTTGTTTGCCACTAACGTTAAGCTCACGCTGATTGTGCTTGCTTCTGTGCCTTTGGTTCTGGTTCCGATTTTGTTTTATGGACGACGCGTGCGTGCGCTCTCTCGCCAAAGTCAGGACTCAATGGCCGATGTCGGAAGCTACGCTGGAGAAGCGATAGAGCATATTAAAACCGTGCAAAGTTTTAGCTCAGAGTCGCATGAACGAGCGGCTTTCGCTGTCGAGGTGGAAAAAGCTTATGAAGTAGGTAGACAGAGAGTAAAGCAGCGAGCGATCCTGATATCAGGCGTTATTGTGATTGTGTTCAGCGCGATTGCAGGCATGCTTTGGGTAGGCGGCAGCGATGTGATTCACGGAAAAATGTCTGCGGGTGACCTAGCCGCATTTGTGTTTTATGCCATTATGGTTGCCTCATCGACTGCAACCATTTCCGAAGTCATGGGTGAATTGCAAAGAGCCGCAGGTGCTACCGAACGGCTGATTGAGATCCTTCAAGTAGCCAGTGATATTAAAGCGCCAAGCAACCATTTGCCTGTCCGTGCCGACATGCCTGCTGAGGTTAACTTTAATTCAGTGAGTTTCAACTACCCTTCTCGCCCAAATCAACCAGCTATCAAAGAGTTAAATCTAACCGCTGATCAAGGAAAAGTGTTGGCGTTGGTCGGCCCTTCTGGTGCAGGTAAAACAACACTATTCGAACTGCTGCAACGCTTTTATGATCCGCAAAAAGGGCAAGTGTTGTTTGGTGGTGAAGATATTCGACAGTTCGATCCAAACGAGCTTCGACGTCAAATGGCGCTCGTACCACAACAACCAGCGCTGTTTAGCCATGATGTTTTCCATAATATTCGCTACGGTAATCCTGAAGCGACGGATGAACAAGTTATCGAAGCCGCGAAAAAAGCCCATGCCCATGAGTTTATTGAGAAGCTTCCCGAAGGCTATCACAGCTTTTTAGGGGAGCGCGGCGTTAGGCTATCAGGCGGACAAAAGCAGCGCATTGCGATTGCTCGCGCGATTCTAAAAGATCCAAAAATCTTACTGCTAGACGAAGCTACCAGCGCCCTTGATAGTGAAAGTGAACATCACGTTCAGCAAGCACTTGAAGCTCTAATGAAAGGACGCACAACGCTGATTATTGCTCATCGTCTTTCGACTATCCAACATGCGGATAAAATTGCGGTGCTCGACAATGGCGAGTTAGTCGATGTTGGTAACCACCAATCATTAATGCAAAGCTGTGAGTTGTATCAGCGACTTGTGGCATTGCAATTTAAGCACTTGGAGTAACGCCTAGTTAAGCGTTCAAAAGTAAGCAAAGGCGGACCAAATAATTTAATAACAGGAGTTTAACGATGTTTTTGTGTCAGTCCAGCGAGCCTTGGCGAGACTAAGAATCTAGCTCTGAGTGGTTAATGAGATAATTTAGACCATGAAGAGCTAGGATAGAAGATCCCACATCATGTCCCATCGTCGCTGTACAAGGTGACGAAATACAAAAGATGCCACTCGCAGTTAAACGAGCGGCATTAAACCAAGCAGCTCGCCTTTTAACAAAGGAATTCCAGTAAGAATCCAGTAACCAGCGTATTCTCCCTTCAACTAGAAACACTCGTTCACAACTACCATATAAAACCCAATCAACTTCATTTGTAACAATTAAGGTTTCAAAAATAGGAAATCATTACTGAAAAAGTTTACCGCGTTTTGTGTTGCTATCTATGGTTACAATGTTTGAGACATCAATGCCTTCAAACCAAGCAACACAAAAGCGGCACCGATATGAACAGCGAAGCGAAACAACTATTTTCTTATCTATGTCAGCGATACGATGCGCTTTCTCAAGAGCTTGAGTCTCGCCCTTTTCCTGAATTTTCTGAGACTATTACTCATCCTCTTGGGCACTGTTTAGTCCGTTGCCCAGCAGGTAGCCAACGCTTTTCTATTGTAGCAGTCAACTTTGCACCCTCCGTTCGCGGGCAAGGCGTGCTTACTGCATTTATCGACTACATCAAAAGCAATCCTTACCACTACCAAGGTGTTGAGGTTGCAATCATTGAAAACAAGAACTTAGCTAAACGGCTTTTGTCTCTTGGCTGGAAGTACAAGTCCCTGTTTGGCAAGATTTTCTTCGCTAGCAAGCCAACCCTAGTAAAGGACTTTCAGTCTGCGTAATAGTTATTACGAAACCGCATCGACATCCAAAGTAAAACCATCACTCAAAATCCGTAAGCATGTTGAAAAAAACTTGGCGATCTTCTGCAGTACTTCCTCGATGAGCAGTGTATTCAACGTGCGCGTCTGCGCTGGCTTTTGGGGATAGATTGATGCCCCATAACGCATTAATTTGGTTTGGTACGATGGAATAACGCATATCAACAATTCGCATTTCATTATTCGGATCCGTCGCTACAAAACCGTTTGAAAACCAACGGAAACGTTCGATGTCTCTTGCTTGTTGCGATTGCGGGTTTAGCCACGGAAATTGCTCTTTTATATTTAACTTTGGAGTTGATTCGCCAGGGTAAATTTTTATTGAACGCCCCACCCTTACGGCATCTACATAGTAGCTCTCTTCCGTTTCATAAATTAGTTTCCAAACCAAAAGATTGCTAAAGCTTGGTTTGGCTTTTAATTGTATAGCGTTGTGTTGTCGCTCTTTGACGATTTCCCAACCAGCTGCTTCTGCTCTATCTCGTTGGATCATTCCAAGGCTTAGGTAAGCCAGACACCATAAAAATGCAATGCGGGCATAGTTTGGGCTTCGCTTCAGTGCAGCAAACAAAAGCAATATTAAAATAGGGAGTGTGAACGCGGGGTCGATTACCGAAATAGTGTTCCAAGCATAACGCGTGTTGCTTATCGGCCATAGAAGCTGTGTTCCATAACTGGTGCATGCGTCTAATAACGCATGGGTACTATAACCAAGCGCGCAGTAAAACCAACTCTGCCGGAAGCTTAGTCCTCGCTTTTTTGCGAACAATGGATACAACACCAAAGCACAAATGAAACTACCAAACGGGATAAACAAGAGCGAGTGAGTAAATTGGCGATGGTATTCCAAATACAGCAAAGGATCAGTTGAAGAACGGATGAGCACATCTAAATCCGGAGCCATCCCAGAGACCACGCCCAACACGCCAACAACTGCAAGGTTTCGCTTGTTGCTCACCGCCAGTGGCAAAGCTGCTCCCAATAAACCTTGCGTTAACGGATCCATCGTTCACTTCCTTTAGATAGATGAAGCTCAGCTGGAAAGCGTACACGCTCAATAGTCGGTTCCAATTTAAAAACCAGAAGGTTCTTCGACATAAATTATCCGCATTTAAGTGGAAAATAATACACGACTTAGTCATGCATTTGCTTGTTTAGCAACAAACACCTTGATTTAGTGTAAGAAGGAATCACGCCGTTCGCTAGTGAACGAACAAATCTGAGTCTAGGCTTGTTTGGTATTTCAAACCCGAAGGTTTATCTGACGCGAAAAAACAAGGCGAACCCAATGGCTCGCCTTGTTTCTAATTTACTGAACGATAAACGACAGGCGTTTAGTCTTGAGGATTCTCTTTCGCGTTGATTTCAGCGTAAGTGTGTAGCAGCTCCGTCAATGTTTTTACCCACGCAAAAACATCCGAAGGTACATTTTCGATTAGTTTTTCCACTAGAGCACAGTGTGTTTCTAGCGTGATGGCCTCTTCCAAACGGAATGAGATCGCGTAGAAATGCCAAAGCACCAATCGCGTCATTCGCTCGCTATTTTGCTTTGCGTTATCTGAGTCATCAAACGCTTGTTGAATTTCACTCAGTGCGATTGCTGTCATGCGTAGCATTGCATCAAGACGTGCATACAACATGCGGTCTTCACTATCCACTTCTTCTTGATCAAAAGTGAACAGCTCATTCATCACGTCTTCTGGCACCATTTTACTGATCATACGAGCACTAAACTCTTCCAGCTCATGGCGAGGCATAGTTACAAGACAATCGAAGGTGTAATCACGAAGCATAAAATCACTCTAGGTTAGAAATCAATTTCAGCCTCGCATTCTAAATATTGAAATTTCAATTGCCAGTGTTAATTTCTATCCATCTACGAAAAACTACAAAACACCGTTGATTGCAATACCAACACCAATCCGCTGCTGATTATGATCATAGTCGATCAAGCTCTTACCATAACCCGCTGAGTATTGTGCGTACCCCTGAACTTTGCCCCAAATCGGAAATGACACACCCAGTTCTGCAAAACCCTTATGTGTTTGAAAGTTCTGGCGACCTAAAAAGGTAAACTCGTAACCATTCCACTTGTAAGCACTCGATAGCTCAAAGTGTCCCATATAGTCTTCGATATCCGGGTTATCATCACCTTTGGGATCATTAGGCGATGTCTTTTCATCTTCAGGTATACGCCACCAAGGCTGGATAGAAACCGCAAAATTGTCTTTTGCAAAGGTTAAGTTGGCATAGACACGGTTCCAACTGCGCGATAGCTCCTGTCTCTGACCGTTAGACTCATGTTCAATACCAAAACCTAACCAAGTCGAACCATCAAGTGGTTTCCAGTCTGTTGGGGTGTAGTAAAAAAGCTCTGGACGATAATTGGTTTCACGGAATGGACGAGATGCTGCACCCGTGTATACCTGCCAAAATGATTTAAGAGTCATTCCAAAAAACAGACCATCGCCATCAAACAACAAGTCATCATAGTTCATTGGTACTTTAAAACTGATTTGGAACTCCGCCTCTTCCTTACGCAGTTCATCGCCGTATTTGGTGTCGGCATACGCGCGTTTATTTACGCGATCACTGTATGTAAACGGAAGAATATAGTTAACGCGATGCGCGACCAGACTAAACGGTTCGAACGCGTTTTCTCGTTCTGATTCCAAACGCTTGTCGACCAAACTTTCCTGAAGTTCTTCAGGCTCTTCAATTTCTGGATCAGCGGGCACTGTGCTGGTTACTGTGTCAAGCTCACACTGCGCGCGAATGCTCTTTATGGTTTCTTCACCTTTGCTTTGCTTTATTTTGTCTAGCAAACATAAATCATAAGCACTGGCTGTTTCTCCCATCGCAACTGGCGCTGCCAATAAACTCAGTATTGATATCCCTGCCACTTTTGAAGCCATCTGAAACCCTTAATATTCTTTATGTCAAACCAGATAATTTTAGTTTTTCTTGGTAAACCGCTTGCCATTCTGACGTTAAGGCAATGTTAAATGTCCGCCGACTTTACGTCTTGGATAAATGCAACAGACTTTAGACATATCGGTCAACTATGATCAAAGCGCAAAAAACAACCAAGAGTTGAGCATCATAGATAAAAACCACTCGTTTGCATGATGCTCATTTTATCTATGCAAAATACTGGCTCGTAACTTTGATTGCAAACCCGGCTATGAATAAACCCAAACCATAACCCAAATGCGCCAATGTGCTAAGAAAACGGGCTTTCCAAGGTGTTGGGGTTTTACTCGCAGCAAAACCAAATCCTAGACAAGGTTGAATGACCAAAAATGGGAAGATCAACGTTACCACGCCTGTAATTAAGCTGGGCATTAGACTGGGCTCTACCAACCAATGATGACCAAAAACAGTAACGTGAGCCAAAGCGAAAGTAACGCCGATGGCATAATGCAAAAACCAGCCAAGTGACTTTTCTCCCGGCATCGCCTCTGACGCCATAATTGGCACATGCATAAACTTTCCTTGGGGCATGTACAAAACCCAGCGCGCAACCAACGCATAGTTTAATGAAGGAATACCAAACACTCTCCTTTGTAACCATGCCCATAAATCCATTATCAAAGTGGCACCAATCCCTATTAGCACCGCTTGCAATCCCATTAAAAGCAGCATTTTTCTCTCCTCAAGTTTTTGATTTGTTAAGGTCTTAGTTGCATGCTACAACTTAAAGCCAACTTGAAGTCAATGGGGAATAATATGGATATTGCAGAAGTGGTTAGAAAATCAGGATTGCCGACTTCAACGCTCAGGTACTACGAACAGCTGGGGTTAATTCGCTCGATAGGAAGGAATGGATTGAGACGCCAATATTCACCAGAGGTACTCAATACACTCAATTTAATTAGCTTGGGGCGTATCGCTGGAATATCGCTTAACGAAATGGCAGAAATGTTGAATCAATCAGAAGTTTCAAAGCCATATATCGATCGTGACTTACTAACGAAAAAGGCACTTGAGATTGATGAGCAAATAAAACGTTTGAAAGCGGTGCGAGACAGCCTAAACCATGTCGCCTCCTGCCCTCATGAATCGCATATGGACTGCTCTTCATTTCAAAGGCTTATGAAGGTCGTAAAGCGTTATGTCCCCCAAAAACAGAGATAAACCGCTCTCACTACCGTCCTATTCTTGATTTAAAAGGAAGTAACTCGACATGGAGGGTTACTTCCTCTCATATTACTTAGCTTTCGCTTTTACGTACTTCTTCACTTTTTTCATCGCCATTTTTTGCTTCAGCGGTGAAAGGTAATCAATAAACAAGTTACCCGATAGGTGGTCAATTTCGTGCTGCATCACAATCGCCAAGAACTCATCGCTCTCGATTGTAATCGGGTTGCCATCACGGTCTAGTGCAGAAACAACAACTGACGTGTAACGCTCTACATCTGCGTAGTACTCAGGAACAGAAAGGCATCCCTCTTGACCAAGTGCTTTGTTTTCTCCGCTCACCACTTCTGGGTTAACCAAGATTAAAGGATCATTGCGTTCGTCAGAGATATCGATGACAACAACCGCCTCTTTTCTGCCTACTTGGGTTGAAGCTAAACCGATACCATTGCCCGTTGCGTAAAGTGTTTCTAGCATATCGTCTATCAGCGTTTGTACTGTCGATACATCAGTGACTTTTTCTGCTTTTACTTTAAGCCTTGGGTCTGGAATGGAGAGAATTTCGAGGACTGCCATACTTACCTTTCATATCTATAAATCGTAATTCGTGGCGAATTATACACACGTTTCTCGATACATAAACCTGCTAAGCTATCTTGCGCACAAGGCATAAACCATTAACTCAAACGACAACACAATAAATGGGTTTGCCTTTTAGACAAAAAATCCTACAAACAGGAAACTAAAACGCCAGCACATTATGGCTGGCGTCTTGTCATGATCCTAATTGAATCGTTTGTTGTATTTTATCTACTGACTTTCCTTGGCTTTGAGTAATACTCTAATCGCCATTTTCTCACCACTTTTTAAAATTAAGTAGGCGATGCCAATCGTTATTAGCATTATGATAGCAATAAAAATACTTACCCCACCGAGCTCAGATAATAAATAAAACGGAGAAATATCTAACGACATTAAGATAAGAGAGAACACTACCAAACTTGCTAAAGTCCACAGTAAAACAGCATACCATCTTGTTTTTGATGGCATTACATCTCCAGTCTTGTAGCCGAAGTAATAACCAACACTCATGGCTGGGATTAACGTGCTAAGAAAGCCTGTACCACTCATTTCTATCCCAACAATATATTCAATGGCCAACAGCAATGCAGCCCAACAAACGGACGCCAGACACAACAGAGACGTAACAAGAAGTACCGATGGTGGCTGGTTTATTTCTGATTCTGAATAGTTACTTTTTAATTCCACTTTCATTTCCTTCCATTTATTTGAATAAAATAAGCGTTTTAGATCATGCTTCCGCTTGGACAACCTAGAGAAACAACACCGCCATAACTCGTTGTTGGCGTAACTACCATGACTAAATCAACAGGAAGAAACACAACGTCCGTTGCTAACGACAAAGGAATGTCAATCAATGATAGTGGGTATAACGCGATAGAAGTAATATCAGCTCTTAAATAGCAAGGTTGTCGTGCGACTGATAACGCGGTGCCTGAAAACGGCTTTCCGTATCCGCCACCAGCATGCGCATCTATAGATGAACACCCCACCATTAAAGATGCTGACACCACAAGAAATACAACTTGTAGCTTTTTAAATAGTTTTATTTTCATTTAACCTAGATTCCAACTAACTATTATTTTTACAACTAAACCCTCTCTCAAATTGTATGTTCAATGAATTTACTCATATGGGCCAAGTGCAACCATGTTAATACGTTCTATGTATTAGAAACAATTCATTTATTTCCAATGACACTAGTGAGATCATGCGACCTGATTGGAATCTCACTTAAGTTTTCATGGATCTATCGCGCTGAAAATTGAAGCCTCTACCTGTCATAGAATAAAAAGCCGTCAAAATCAGTGGTTCTGACGGCTTTTTATTTTCTATTACACACTCGATTATTGTTGCAGCTTCGCTGTGGCTTCTACTGCTTTGTAGAAGTCCAGCACTCTCTGTTTGAGGTTCGATTAAAACCCTATAAAACATTAAGCCGCAATATTAATTGAGTTGTTCTATATAGCGATTCAGCTCTACCGCATATGTTTTTTGATCAATCGCAGTGTCACCTATTTCTTCATCTAGAAATCCAAGTAGCATTTGTGCACCACCTTCACCATTATTTAACGCTTGCGTCAAGTAATAGGCTGAAAGCACCTTATTTTCAGGTAAACCACAGCCATCATCATACAAACATGATCCTAAATAAAATTGTGCACTCGCCAACCCATCATCAGCAGCCTCTGAGATTAAAGAAAAGCCCCGCTTAACATCCATGACTTTTGGCTCTTTCAGAAGGATTATCCCTAAAAGCTCTTTACTATGAACATCATCCACTTCGATAGCTTTGATCAATAAAGACTTTGCTCCTTGCACATCACCTTGTTCATAAAATTTATTTGCTTCGCTGTACAACTGCTCTGGAGCTTCTCGGTTCTTAGTTAGGAGGCTTTCTGTCGTTTTAGTTGCCTCAAACTTTGACGTAGTATCGTTACATGCCGTAACAAGGAGCACTACTAATAAAACGTTAACAATTCTCATGTTATTCCCATGTGCATTTGATAAACAAGACTGCTGTCGAGTATGAATCGTCATACTGACCGCTTACAATTTGAAACTTTGTATTGATCGGAGCTTTAGCACTAGCTTCACACATATTGGCAATTTGACCACGAACATAAGCACTCGAATCAAAGTTATACTTGTCTTCTTGAGGAATTACACTTGCTAATGAAACTCTAGATAGTTGAGGAGCTTTCCCATATTCCCTTTCGACTTTCAAATACTTCACATTAACAATCAAAATGCAGCCAGATGATTCTAGATTTGCATTGTGTACTCGATTAGCTAGTACTCTAACGTTTTGTCGGATAATATCAAAGAGAAGCATAGCTCTGCCTTTCTGTAATACCATCCCTAAGGCCATGGCCCTTCCACTATTTGCTTTCATTGCAGTAGAAGCTAGAGTTGACGACTGTATTGGAGCTAGAGACGAAAATTTACGTGAAGGAATAACAGCTTTGTTTTTCCAGTGCATTCGATCGGTTAACATACCAGACTTAACCGCCATGTTGCGATCTATCTGTTCCTTAAGCTTTTGTAACCTTTTCTCACCTGTAATATCATTTGGAAGCTTACGTAATGGTCCCGCAAGAGAAGTATCTTTTATGGTATTAACGGGAATTTTCTCATTATCTAATTTGCTTCTTAGTTCGACACAAGAGCTAAATAGTTTGTCAGCTGGATACATGTAATTAATGTAGTTGATTGATAACGGCGTATCTCTCTCGTGCGTTAGTATAGAAATGTACATAATGATTCTCTCAAAACCATTATTATGAACAGGATTGCATAAAGTTCCAAGCTCTAAGTTGTCCTAGTTGTGAGATATACCCTAATCAATGAAAGTTAATTTATAGTTAGATATTTGTTAGAAACACTCAGCGGTCATTACAAATAAACATTCGTTAACTATATGTGTTGTCACCATTACATGTAAGATTATTAAAAATAAAGGCTAACCAGTTGGTTAGCCTTTATTGATATTACTGCTACAATTTTGCTTTGGCTTTTACGCGGACTTTAATTAACACATCACCATCGACCAACCTAAGGTCGAATATTGGTGAATGTCGCGGTGGTGACTCCATCACTTTGTGACGACAACGATTTTACGTCTGCGCTAAAGTAATATGGATTAAGTGGCATTTTATTCTCTGCTGGTCGCGCGTAGTAAAGCTTGGCAGGCTGTTTTGCCATTTGTTGCGCGTACAAATACCCGACCAACGCATGTTCAAACTGGTGGTAACCATTTCCCCAATGGAACGCTTTGGTTGATTTAGGGCTTAGACCGACGCCTCCATATTGATGATCCACCCATGCATCCATAAAAGTGGGTAACGTGTATTGAAGCGTTTCTTTCATCGAACCATCAACAAGGGAAACTGTCATTGCCGCTTGATCGAGCTCTGCCCATTCCCAAGACGAGCTATAGTGCTTGTATGGTCTTGATTGCCAAGCAGGAATGCTCTCTTGCGTCCATTTACTCTGCCATTCTGGTGAGAAAAGCGCTTTGACTTGCTCAAAGTTTTGCTGGTATTGCGCTTGTTTAAGCGTGTGTTTCATTCCTTTGAAACCAAACTCTGTCCAATTGGAATTCTCCAACAACTGACCAGTGAGATACGTCATCCAATACGCTTTGATGGTGTGTCCAAAATCATTGTGTTTCGCATCTGGCATCATTACCGCTTTGTGGTGTATCGCGCCATAAAAACGCTGCTCTTTGACGGAATGGTAGTTATCTAGCATCACTTGCATCAGCCATTGCAGATCTTGCTTCCACTTGGCTTGCGCTGGTTCTGGTAAAAGTGGCGCCGTTAACAACAGGTAGCCATTAATTTGGTCAAGTTGAGCGACTAACTCTTGCTGCTTCTCACTTTCCCCATCACCATCTTTCAAAACCCACGCCAGACCGCGATCATCGCTTCGTCGGTATTGTTTAAATATAAACGCTTGCTGGTCGATAAGTGCTTGTTCAACCTTTGGATCTTGCGTTAAGTAGTAGTACATCGCCAACCCCACCAAGGCGTAAGCTTGGTCTTGAGAAGTTCGCTGTTGCCACTCCATCCCCGGTTTTCCACTACGCGTAAAGCTCACGAAGCCGCCGTTTTTCTCATCTTGTAGATGATCAATCAGGTAATAAGCCCCTTTCTTTGCCAGCTCTAATGCTTGCTTGTCACCCGTAAGATGAAAAAGTACGCCATAAGCGTAAGTTTGGCGCGATTTCATGCGGGTGTATTCGCGATCGAAGTGCGGGCTAATCCACCCTTTGTTTAATTCTTCACACGGCTTTTGTGGGTCGAGAATGACACCGTTATCACAACGAAAAGTCGGAAAATTCCCCGCAGGTTGTCCATGCGCGCTTTCCATCATCCAATATGGGGCTAGGCCATTCGTCACATGGTTTAACCAATCATCCCCCGAAGGCAGGCCTACATCAGCAAAGCTGCTCATGCTCGTCGTTGCGAGCAATAAGGTAAGATATTTAAAAGACATAACACTCAATTAAGTTATTGAACTTTATCCAGTATAAATAACTCCCTTTACGCATATTGTCGTCGTGGTCACAATCGCCTTACGCATTTGTTTGCATCAATCATCTTTCAGCCTTATTCGATGATTGAGCCGCGAATAAACGCTACTCTGTCTTCGACTGACATTTTGGGCACTTCGATCAATTGATAACCAAATTTGTGATAAGCGCTGGCCATCTGTTGATACGTAGCCACCGCTTCAGAAAAATCTTGCTTTCGCTCTTCGTCGTTGCTGAATATCGATGCCCAAGGTGGAAAAATGAATACTTGAGAATGATAACGAAGCATCTGGCAATGCGTGATGAGCTCATGCGAGATTGGAAGTTGTTCCAACTTACTGTAGCCATATACGTCCACAATACTGCGATCAAAAAACACGTCCCCTTGGTGGGCATTGAAAGCTCGGTAATTGCTCACTTCTGCCTTCATCATTTCGTCTCGAAAAGCTTGTTTGTCATTCCAAGGTAATGCTGAACCGTGATTGGCAACCTGCGTTTGTATTACTTGACGGCCGGTTTCTGGCGCGCAGATAAAGCCTTGTGTTTTTAGTTGTTCGATAACCGAGGTTTTTCCTGCACCGGGACCACCAGTGAATACAATGAGTTTGTTCAAAATCTTTTCCTTATTTTTTTGTTTGAGTGAAGTAATGCGTGTACAGCCAAGAAAATGGGCATCATCTGGCGTTTGAAATTGGAATTTGGCACGCTAACGTTAAGCGAGGATCGGTAGTGGGAAATTTGGGGAATAGAACTGAGCAGTGAAGAGATTTACAAAGTAAGAACCGAAACGACGTGTTCATCGGTTATGGAAAACGGAGGAATGCTGAGCGAAGCAAGCTCGCCCAAAATACTGGGTTGGGAAATGGTGCGATTGGTTCTGCTGGTTAACGCGTCAATTGGATATCTATATCAAGAAAATGGCACCTAAGCCTAAGAACGCAAAGAAACCGACGACATCGGTAACGGTCGTCAATACTACCGAGCCAGCCACGGCGGGATCAATGTTAAACTTCTTCAACGTGAATGGTATCAACGTACCCGATGCCGCGGCCGCCAAACTATTGAGGAAAATGGCACAACAGATAATAAGCGCCAATGGCCAAGAGTCAAACACCATGTAGACGACACCCGCGATGACTAATCCCATGATCAAGCCATTAATGGTGGCGATTTTTAATTCCTTATTCACCAATAGCTTCAAGTTACTTTGGTGCAAGTGGTTCAATGCGATACCCCGAATGGCCACCGCTAAGGTTTGGCTACCTGCGATGCCGCCCATACTCGCCACAACGGGCATTAAGATAGCAAGCGCAACGACTTGCTCGACCACATTATCAAAAAGCCCAATGATGGCGGAGGCTACGAAAGCGGTCAGCAAGTTAATCACCAACCAAAGTGCTCTTAGCCTTGTCGCCACGCTTAATGGTGTGAACAAATCTTCTTCGCTTCGTACGTTTTCTGCCACTACAGCTTGTAGGCTGAGTTCGCGCAACGTAATCGCGATGGTCGCCATCGACAAGACGCCCATAATTTTGCCACCAGCCATGATAGGAAACCAATGTGCTCCACCATCAATCGAGACTTGTTTGCTGACGCTTTGAATCGTTTGAATATCTTCTAGAATTGGCGTAACTACGGTCAAGTCGGTAAGTTTGATATGATTTTCGTGCAGCAACAGGGTTTGCGGCTCTATCGTACCAATCACACCACTTGCATCACGCACAATAATCAACCGCACTGGACTTTGCCCACGTTTTAGCAGCTCGGTTTTGATGCCTCCTACGCTGTTTTTAGGGTTTGCGACCAGAAAGTGAGGCTCGGCATAACGTCCAACTTTGTTGTCTTCATACGACAATGCTTGTTGGATATGCGCGACAGACTCTTCACTTTGATCAATAAGGTATTCATCTACAAATTCGGTCGGTAGAAAGTCCGCAAAGATGATCAGTTCTGAATCCGTTATGTACGCCAAGCGTTCATGTTGTAAGTCTTTATTGAGTGATTGATGAATGTGCTTGGCGGTGTCGTATCGGAGCAAATTTAATACCGTCCAATACTTCTCAGGCGGCACTGCTTCTATGACACGCTTACGGTAAGCAATGTTGACCGATTCCAAAATGTTCGCAATCTGTGCTTCTTGATAGTCTTTCAAAAAGCTCAAGTCTTCGGTCGATTCTATCGCTTTAATGATCTCAGCAAGCAAATGTGGCACTTTGCGGTTAATTTGCAATTGGTTGGAATCTATCATTACTTTTACCTATAGCTTTCACTACCACATTCGCCGCATTGACGATATGTGCTATCCGAAGGCATGAATTCTTGATGTTAAAATTCTAGGCGATAGTTGACTTAATTGCGGAATTTATATTTCGCTCGCAGAAACAAAACGCCTCTGCATCAGTTCATGGTATAGACTTGAATGTGTGTCAGGCTCATTCGCCTTGTTTGATAATGGAGTAATCAATGGCACCTGTATTTTTTCTGACTCAGCAGGCCGCCTTACCAAGTCGTAAGGTGCTTCGTAAAGTGATTCAATTTTCGACAGCGCTTGCTCAGCCTATTGTAGTTTTAGTGGAAGACCATCGCCGAAGTGAAGATCACGCATTCGCTCATTTTCTCAGTTTCAACTCTGACCATATAGAAAAAAGACAAGCTGAGTTTGAAGCTTGGACCTTAAAGTTCAACGCATTAATTGTCGAACTTTGTGAAGAAGAAGAGCTTGAAACACCAACGCTCTCTTACGAGCATTTCAAAGGGAGCCATTGGGTTGAGCAAGTTGCGAAACGACTTGTTGACCACACTGACTTACTGCTCGTGGGACACTTTAACAAACACGAGATTCAAACGATGCTCACAGAACTGGCACAACAAGATTGCGACTTGTTGCTACTGAGTGAGCGTTCATGGCCTTCTCACGCCAACATGCTTTGTGCAATCGACCCACTTCATCGAGGGGATGAAAAGTCGATAGTAGATAAAGCCATCGTCTCGCGAGGCTCAAAATTAGAACAAACCTTAAGCGGGAAAATGACGCTCGTTTACTGCCGATACGTCGCGCCATACCTCTCTCGCTATCGTGCAGAGATATTAAGCAATCAAAAAGCAGGCATTACAGATTTTATTACTGCGCAAAAGTTAACGCGAGTTCCATTACTATTACCGGAAGGAAACCCTGAAACGGCGTTACCAAAAGCAGTTAAGCAATCACAAGCAGCGATTTTGATTATGGGTGCATGTAAACGAAGCATGTCATCCCAATTTTGGTCTGGCAGCACTGTAGACACGTTACTTGACCAACCACCTTGTGACCTACTGTTGGTCAACAGCTCCAAGGGCTGACTAGGTATTCCCTATTAATCTATCCTTTCAATACCAAGCGCAGTTATTGGCTCTTTACATCTTCTAACTGCGCGACTTCATGCTCTGCGTTCAAGGCTTGTTTCTGCTGCTGTTTTATCTCATCCCAACTGCGTCCCGACTCAATCGCAGATACACGCTGATCGTATTTGTTGCAGGCTCTTTCGAGTACTTTCTCAGGATCTATCCCCTTTTCTCTTTCCAACGCTTTTAATACGTTAAGGTAGTTCCACAACACATCGCCTAACTCGTCTTCCAAATGACAAAGGCGATCCTCACGAATCTCTTCGCGGACTTCATCAACTTCTTTGCCAATGGCCTCCAGATAAGTCTCTACGCCTTTAAACCAAGTATTGGTTTGGTCATATTGAGATTTTCTCGTCGCAATTGCATACAGCTCATCAAATTTCTTCATTGCCTCTCCGTAGAACACGTTTTTATTTATGCCTTTTTAGGACGAATAAACTTCCCTTTAGCCGTCACTCTAACTTCGCTTTCGACCCGCAATTGAGCCACCAGTTGATATATACCGCGTCGTTCACCTTCACAGTGTGCAGTAATCGTGACTCGATCATCTAACTGAATAGGTGCATGGTAGCGCACATCCAACTGCGCCGTAAGGGCTTGAATGTCTCTAGATAACAAACAATGCGTCATTGCACCATCGAGAAGCGAACTGGCAATACCACCATGCAACAGGTCTGTGTAACCTTGATGACGCGGTAAAACGTGAAACTCTCCGACAACAGAACCATCGGCTAGGTATTGGTAGTTCACGGCCAAAGAGTTCGGATTCACATTAATTGAAGAACAAACCGCACATTGATGATGAGACTCGTGAGTGTAATGACAGTAGCTGTTTGTGGACATGATAGTTACTCGGTTTCTCAAAAGAGTAATTAGCATATGCCAACAATTAAAAAGAAACGGCGAGTAATCTTTGTTTGCATGTTGCAGGGCCAGCAACCTCGCTTTTCATAACACTAAATAATCATTTTAATAATTAACGATAATTTCCAGTTTATTTAGAGTGGCGATATGGTTTGCATAGTGATTACGCAACGTTATGAAAAGGCGACTTATGAAGCTTCTCCACACGATGATCCGTGTAGCTGACCTAGACAAATCTATCGAATTTTATACAAAAGTTCTGGGAATGAGTGTTTTGGATCGTTTTGAAAACCAAGAATACCGTTACTCACTGGTGTTTGTTGGTAACCCTGATCAACCAGATGGCGCGACCATCGAGCTAACTTATAACTGGGATACCGACAGTTACGACTTGGGTAACGCATTCGGACACATGGCACTGGGGTCTGAAGATATTTACGCCGCTTGCGAAAAAATTAAAGCGCTTGGTGGCAACGTTACTCGCGAGCCAGGTCCAATGAAAGGCGGAGAAACTCACATCGCGTTCATTAAAGATCCCGATGGTTACCAAATCGAACTCATCCAAACTCACAAATAACGAGGTTTCCTATGACAGACGCATTATTTCAACCCATTCAACTTGGCTCTCTCTCATTAAAAAACCGTATCGTTATGCCTCCGATGACGCGCTCTCGTGCTTCTCAACCAGGTAATATCGCTAACTACATGATGGCGACATACTATGCTCAACGTGCTGAAGCGGGCCTAATCGTTGCTGAAGGCACACAAATTTCGCCAATGGGTCAAGGCTATGCATGGACACCAGGCATTTACAGCCCAGAGCAAATTGCTGGTTGGAAAAAGGTAACTAATGCGGTGCACGAGAAAGGCGGCGTTATCTTCGCGCAATTGTGGCACGTTGGACGTGTGACTCACCCTGATAACATTGGCGGTGAGCAACCTATTTCTTCTTCTGCGCTAAAAGCAGAAAACGTGAAAGTATTTGTCGATAACGGCACAGACGAACCGGGTTTTGTCGACGTGGTTGAGCCACGTGAAATGACCAAACAAGACATCAAGAACGTTATTGAAGAGTACCGCCAAGCCGCACTAAACGCGATAGAAGCCGGATTCGATGGTATCGAGCTTCATGCAGCGAATGGCTACTTGGTTAACCAGTTTATCGATTCTGAAGCGAATAACCGCACCGATGAATACGGTGGCTCCATTGAAAACCGTCTGCGTTTTCTTAGTGAAGTGGTAGAGGCGATGACGCAAGCTATTGGCGCAGAGCGTGTTGGTGTTCGTCTTGCACCATTCACTTCGTTAAATGGCACCGTTGATAGTACGCCAGTCGAAACCTACACCGCCGCTGCAGCGCTGCTTGATAAACTCAATGTGGTTTACATTCACATTGCAGAAGTGGATTGGGACGACGCGCCAGACACTCCGCACGACTTTAAAACCGCAGTTCGTGAGGCGTATAAAGGCACACTGATCTATGCCGGTCGTTACAACGCAGAAAAGGCGCAACACGCGATTGAAAGTGGTTTAGCCGACATGATTGGCTTTGGCCGTCCGTTTGTTGCAAACCCAGACTTACCAAGCCGCATCAAGCATGGCTATCCGCTGGCAGAACATGACCCTGCCACATTGTTCGGCGGCGGTGAAAAAGGCTTGGTGGACTACCCTGCGTATTACGCGGGTTAATTCATCTACGTAAAGCTGATTCGTAACTCGCGACAAACCAATAGCGAAACCAAAAGAACCTTGCTCTTCCCCCTGTGACACCAAGATGCAGGGTTCTTTTTAGGCAAGCCACCAGAATTAACGTCTTTGACAAGATGTACAACCTCGACACGCAGAGCGCGTCGTTTTACTGAGCAAACTGCGTTGTACTTTACAGTAAGCATTCTTTAAAGCACGACGACCTGAAAACCAATCATCCGGTTTAGTGAGGATTAAGTAGCCGTGAAACCTCTTAACCAACTCGGTTCGATTGTTTTCGATAAATCGGCTATCAAACTCGATGTCGAAGTAATTCAAAGCCTCTTCGATACAAGTAAAGCTGGCAATTTTTTCCTGAATCGTATTCTCTGTCATCGTTTCTTTAGCGTAATCATTTTCAATGAAGTCTAAGTGCCTCGCGCTTTACGTTCTTTGATTTAGCGCTTCTTAAGATCATTCTTTATGGGGTTTCCATATTGAAATTCAATTTGGGAATTCGTTAACCCACCTAGCATTTTCATTTTGACAATCACTTTAAGGCACTGATTTAAATAAACATTATTTCTGGTTCATATTTTGCTCTACTTCATTAAACGGAATGTTGGAGCAACACGATATGACTTACAGAGCAGAAGTAGACG
Organism: Vibrio sp. 1457; assembly: GCF_033340195.1. Classification (NCBI taxonomy): domain Bacteria; kingdom Pseudomonadati; phylum Pseudomonadota; class Gammaproteobacteria; order Vibrionales; family Vibrionaceae; genus Vibrio; species Vibrio sp. 1457. The sequence goes on along the minus strand of NZ_JAWOWA010000017.1, from coordinate 82,326 downwards.
GATTAAGGGCGATTGCTGTCACGTTGGTGATTTTGTTTCATGCAGGAGTTGAGCAATTCGCTGGTGGCTTTATTGGCGTCGACGTGTTTTTTGTGATCAGCGGCTATTTGATCACCACCATCGTGATTAACGACTTAGAAAACCAGAAGTTCAGCCTTGGTGATTTTTATGAGCGACGCATTCGTCGCATACTCCCCCTCTTACTGGTGGTGATCGCCGTCAGCTATTTGATGTCTTGGTGGCTATTTTTGCCGCAAGCACACAAAGACGTTGGTCAATTTGCAGTGTCTTCCATTCTCTCTTCATCCAACATTCTTCTGTATTTGAAAGGCCACAATTACTTCGGTTTAGAAGATCAAGCCAACCCGCTGTTCCACACATGGAGCTTGGGCGTTGAAGAACAATACTACATTGTCATTCCTTTGCTACTCATGCTACTCGCTCGTGGCAAAAACGCGTTTTACCTGACTTTTTTTATCACGGTATTTGTGCTGAGTTTGATGACTATTGTCTACGCGAGCAACGATCCTGATTTCGCTTTTTACATGATCTTCTCTCGCGCTTGGGAGCTGGCAACCGGTTCATTACTCGCATTAGTGATGAGAAAAGTCCAAGTTCAATCTAACGATACTCTAGCAACCATTGGCATCGTTTTGATATTGGCTTCCTCGCTTTTGTTTGAAAAATCGCAAGATGGCGCGGGCATTACGCTGCTGGTGCCGGTCATCGGTAGCGCGTTGGTGATTTTGTTTGCCTCTAAAGACAATGTCTGCGGTAGATTACTGAGCCTAAAGTGGGTCGTGTTCGTCGGCTTAATCAGCTACAGCTTATACTTGTGGCACATTCCATTATTTGTCTTTTACCGCTACGTGTTGGACACAACACAAGACATCAATATCCCACTTTACGTTGTCACTCTTTTTGTACTTTCTTACTTCACTTGGCGCTTTATTGAAAAGCCGTTCCGTAGCCGAAAAGCCATGAGCATGCGCACTGTGTCCGCGGTTATTGTGTTGTTGACGTTGCCCTTGCTAACGCTCGGCGTTATCGGTCATCAAAACGGTGGTTTTCCAGAAAGAAGCGCATTTTTCGAGGCCATGCGCGTTAACAACGGTTATGGTTTAGATTGCAACGGCAACACCAACGTTAACGATGTGTGCTCGTCTGCGCCGCAGCCCGCCATCGCTGTGTTAGGCAATAGTCACAGCATGGTTTACGTGAAGCGTCTATCCGAAGTAACACCAACTGGCGTGGTGCAACTTACTCAAGATTCCTGTGCGGTCGGTTATGTCGACATCCTAGAAGCTGCTGGCTCAATTTCTTGCCGACAGTTCTTCAATGAGGCTGTCGATACAATTCTAAGTACCCCTTCCATTCGTCGCGTTGTTATCTCTTCTAATTTCAATAAAGAGCTTTCACAAGCCGATTATGAAGCATCATTAACCAAATTATTGAATGAACTGAAAGGAAAGGAAGTGGTCGTTTTCGGTCCAACCCCTTCTGCACCGTTTGCGGTAGGAGAATGCCTTTGGAAAGCGCGTTTGTTTGGCGAGACAGAAGAGTCTGCCTGCGACTTTTCTCCCAAACAACATCACCCTCAAAACGTGGCGAAGTTAGTGAACTACTTTGAGCAATTTGAGCACGTTGAGTTTGTCGACTTGACCGATGCCATTTGCAGAAATGGCGTATGTCGAATGAGAGTTGGAGCAAACAATGCGATGTATACGGATGACAGCCATTTATCTTACAAAGGTGCTGAGTTGGTGCTTGGGCATTACCTCAACACTACAAATGAAGCGCAACAGTTCACTTACGACCGACAATAACCAAGGAAATAAACTTTTATGCTTCAGCGTTTATCTCAGGTAAGCGCTGAATGCTTTAAAGCAAGACAAAGCTAGGCGTCTATTTGAAAATGCGCGGATCAAACGCGAAATCGAGCTTTTCGGCTTTCTTGATGATCTCTTTCATTTTGGGATGATTTGGATTCACCACGTAGTTTTTATCACGAGGTGAAATCGTTGAAGGCACTTGCAGCGCGGCAAACTCTGGATGAGGATCATTGAGAAACTGATCACCAATGTACTGCGTAGACTCGCTCGCCGGTATTGCTCGCCACGTCACAGGGAGATCTTCTTCATCTAAGGTGGCGATGAGGTATTCTGGCATTTCAATACGATATAAATCGTAAAGTTTGGTGATAGCAGGATCGTTGTTTACGTGAACAAACACTTCCAACGAGCAAAGGGATTCCGATTCAGAGAAGTAGAGGGCTTCGGTTCCTTTTGAGTTCCATCGCCCTCCAAATAACTTTGCGCCAACGGGGCTGAATGGCGTGTCAGCAAATTTCTTTTGTGTGAGACGATAGAGCTTCATATTACGAGAATACCCCGTGCTCTAAACGGCCGATCAAATCTTTTACGATTTCAAAATCCACCGTGGTCGAGACCATATCAAGTGGACGTTTTCCACCTAAGCCATACACATTCTCTCTCATCCATTTTAACGCGCGCTCTTCGTCGTCAAACAGTTCTGTCGCGAGTTTCAATAACATCGCTAATCGATAGATTGCATCACTTTCTTGCGTATTGAAGCGTTCATCGTTTTTTAGACGACGCTTGACCGTGCTGACAGGTATCAATGTGACGTTTTGAAACTCACTCTGAGAAAGCTTCACACGCTCAACAATATTGCGATACACCTTTGGCTCAAAGCCTTTGTGAACCGCATCAGTGCGACCTGTTTCAGCGTCTTCAATACCCAACATAAACCAGAAATTGGCTTTATGAGGTTGTTTCGGTTTGAAGCTTTTTAATGCTGCAGTTGCCATATCAAGCTCCTGTGGTTCATATGGTCCAGTTATTATGGTTCAAATGAGCTTAATTTTCAATCAAAGTAACAATCAAAGTAAAAAGATAGGTAAAGAAAAAGGCGAGCTTTTCGCCCGCCTCTCTTACTTATTCATCAACTTTGTTTACGCATCTATCGATGAACATCGTTTCACTTATTGCAAGTCAAAACGATCCGCGTTCATGACTTTCGTCCATGCGGCGATGAAGTCATGGATGAATTTTTCCTGATTATCATCTTGCGCATACACTTCCGCATACGAACGCAGGATCGAGTTTGAACCAAAGACAAGATCCACTCGAGTAGCCGTCCACTTCACAGCGTCGGTTTTACGATCACGGATTTCATATTGATTAGCACTCACTGGTTTCCACGTATATGCCATGTCAGTAAGGTTCACGAAGAAATCATTCGACAAAGTGCCGACTCGCTCAGTAAATACGCCCTCTTTTCCACCGCCGTAGTTACTGCCTAGAACGCGCATACCACCGATAAGTACCGTCATTTCTGGCGCCGTTAGCCCCATAAGCTGAGCACGATCTAATAAAAGCTCTTCTGGCTTAACCGCGTAGTCTTTCTTCAACCAATTTCGGAAACCGTCAGCAACAGGCTCAAGTACTTCGAACGATTCCACATCCGTCATCTCTTGGGTGGCATCACCTCGGCCTGGCGCGAATGGCACGGAAACATCATGACCAGCGGCACGCGCAGCCAGTTCAATACCTACGTTCCCAGCAAGCACGATAGCGTCTGCAACACTACAGCCCTCTTCTGCTGCTATTTTTTCTAGCACAGCAAGAACACGGCTTAGACGTTCAGGTTCGTTCCCTTGCCAATCTTTTTGCGGAGCCAAGCGAATTCTCGCGCCATTTGCACCTCCTCGACGGTCAGAGCCACGGTAAGTACGCGCGCTATCCCACGCCGTACTGACTAACTCACTAATGGATAGGCCACTTGCTTCAATTTTTGTTTTCACTAAATCGACATCGTAGTCTGTCTTACCTGCGGGCGTTGGGTCTTGCCAAATAAGATCTTCGCTTGGCACATCTGGGCCGAAATAACATGATTTTGGTCCTAGATCGCGGTGTGTCAACTTAAACCAGGCACGAGCAAAAACGTCATCAAAGTACGCAGGGTCATTTTGGAACTTTTCTGCAATCTTACGATATTCAGGGTCCATTTTGAGCGCCATATCGGCGTCGGTCATGATTGGATTGTAGCGCTTAGAACCGTCTTCAACATCGACAGGCTTGTCTTGTTCTTCAATGTCGATTGGCTCCCATTGCCATGCGCCGGCTGGGCTCTTTTTCAGTTCCCAGTCATACTTAAATAGTAGGTGGAAGTATCCGTAATCCCATTGTGTAGGGTGTGTTGTCCAAGCACCTTCAATACCACTCGTTACCGCGTCACGGCCAATACCACGTGTTTTGTGATTAATCCAGCCAAGACCTTGCTCATGAACGTCTGCTGCTTCGGGCTCTGGGCCAAGGTTTGCGGCATCACCATTACCATGACACTTACCCACCGTGTGACCACCAGCTGTGAGCGCGACGGTTTCTTCATCGTTCATTGCCATTCGCGCAAAGGTCACTCGCATGTCATGTGCTGTTTTGAGAGGATCTGGGTTACCGTCTACCCCTTCAGGGTTCACATAGATAAGACCCATCATTACCGCAGCAAGCGGGTTTTCTAAATCTCGCTCATCAGAGTAGCGGCTGTTATCAGCGTCACTTGTGGCTAACCATTCTTGCTCAGAACCCCAGTAAGTGTCTTTTTCTGGGTGCCATATGTCCTCTCGTCCAAACGCAAAGCCAAAGGTCTTAAAACCCATGGATTCGTACGCCATGTTACCGGCAAGGACAATCAGGTCTGCCCAACTTAGTTTGTTGCCATATTTTTTCTTGATTGGCCATAAAAGGCGTCGAGCCTTATCGAGGTTGGCGTTATCTGGCCAAGAGTTGAGAGGAGCAAAGCGTTGGTTGCCTGTAGCAGCACCGCCACGACCATCCGCAATACGATAACTGCCCGCTGCATGCCATGCCATTCGGATCATTAAACCACCGTAGTGTCCCCAGTCGGCAGGCCACCAGTCTTGGCTATCAGTCATTAAATCTTTTAAATCTTTTTTAAGTGCTTCGACATCTAGCTTTTTCAGTTCTTCTTTGTAATTAAAGTCCTGACCAAATGGGTTGGTTTTGGAGTCGTGTTGATGCAGGATGTCTAAGTTCAAGGCATTCGGCCACCAATCCATCACCGACTTATCTGTAGATGTTTGCCCACCATGCATAACTGGACATTTACCTACCGAACCGCCGTTTGCTTTGCTCATATAATGCTCCTTCGTGTCGTGGTTGTGGTAACCACTCTTTGTTATTCAATAAATCGAATATCCACCTCAAACAGCGTAGTTCATACACTGTTTTTTTAGTTAACGCCAAGTCAAAATTTCAAACATTTCAGCGAATAAATAATTGTTATCAAACATGTACCTATATGCAGAAAATATGGATAGAGATCAGTTTAAGTCCATACCTGAATACTTAATCCCAGACAGCCTCGCCATGTTGTGATCCCAGGTCGCTAAATCATGATGACTAAATTCATTCAGAGCGTGATGACCACAAGCCCTCGCCATGACTTTCATGAGCTCGACCGAGGATTCGAAGAAATTTTTCAGTTGCTGGGATGACTTTTCAACGTCGAGACGCTGCCTCAAATCGGCATTTTGTGTCGCAATGCCTGCCGGGCAATTATTGGTGTTGCAGATGCGAGCCGCGACACAACCGATCGATTGCATCGCACTGTTTGCTATCGCTACTCCGTCTGCTCCAAGTGCCAACGCTTTGACAAAATCCGTAGGAACTCGCAACCCACCGGTGATGATTAATGTGACGCGGTCACTTGCACCTTTTTCATCTAAGTACTTACGTGCACGAGCTAATGCAGGAATGGTGGGCACACTAATATGATCACGGAACATAGTTGGCGCCGCACCCGTGCCACCACCGCGACCATCTAAGATGATGTAATCAGCCCCAGCATCAAGCGCAAACTGAATGTCTTGCTCAATATGGTTGGCACTGAGTTTAAATCCAATTGGAATACCGCCTGTGATGCCACGAACTCTGTCAGCAAACTTTCTGAAATCGTGAGTAGTGTGAAGATCTTTGAACGTTGGTGGTGATATCGCTGGTTGTCCTTCGGGGATGCCTCTCACCTGAGAGATCTTACCTACATTTTTATTTGCAGGCAGATGACCACCCGTGCCCGTTTTTGCTCCTTGCCCACCTTTAAAGTGAAACGCCTGAACATTAAGAAGCTTAGATTCGTCGTAGCCAAATTGAGCGCTAGCAAGCTCATAGAAATACCGTGAATTGGCGGCTTGCTCTTCCGGTAACATGCCACCCTCACCAGAGCAAATCCCAGTCCCTGCCAACTCTGCACCTTTTGCTAGTGCAATTTTCGCTTCTTCCGAAAGCGCGCCAAAACTCATGTCCGACACCAACAAAGGAATGGCGAGTCTGAGCGGCTTACGCGCGTTTGGTCCCACAATCAACTCGGTAGACACAGGAACGTCTTCCAACAACGGTTGTGTCGCCATTTGCGCCACCATGATTTGTATAGCATCCCAATGTGGTAGCAAATGCCTAGGAACCCCCATTGCAGCCATCGGACCATGATGACCGAGTTTAGAGAGTCCTTCTCTCGCTAATTGGTGGATAAACTCGAGGGTTGGTTCTTCTTGAGTAGCAGACGCCGTTGGTTTGTCTCTTTTCTCTCGCTTTTGTTCCGGTCCCTCTTTACCGACTTGCTCTGCGGTAAATCGCTTGTGTGTACCATCACAAAAAGGAGCATTGGCGGTATGCTTACATTGGCAGAGATAGGCATCTTCGTCTTTTTCCGCACTAAAGCTCATTGGCTTTAAGCCGGTTCCCGAATGAGACCCATCGCAGTAAGGTTGTTTTTTAGAACGCCCACATCGGCAGAAGTAATATTCTTGCCCAGCTTTCAACTCTACTTTGATCGGCTTGTTATCAGCGATGATTGGCTTGCTCATGTTGCCCCCTATTTATTATTGTTAACCATGCTTTCTCGCTGGCTTGCAATAAGCGTAGAACAGGAGCGTAAAGAGCGTCAGTGTCGCCGAGTAAAATGCGCGATTGTCGCCCGACTAACCTATACTTTTTATGGGTCTCATACACGTGGAGGCTATATGACTATTGCAACCCGATTAGATGAATATTTGACTGAGCATAACATTCACTTTCAAACCGTGAATCACAGCCACAGTCATAGCTCGCTACAAAGTGGTGTTGCAGCAGGTGTGCCTTTAATGAATATCGCAAAAGGTGTGATTCTAGAGGATCATGAAGGGCGTCATATGATGGCGGTCTTACCTGCCAACAACAAAATCAGTTTGTCGAGATTAAACGACGAATTTAATGCCACCTTCCACTTGGTGAAAGAGCGTATGGTTTACCGACTCTTCACCGATTGTGAACACGGCGCTATTCCACCGATTGGTAGCCCTTACCACATGTCGACAGTTTGCGATGAAAGACTAGCAAACTTGGAACATGTCTACCTTGAAGCTGGCGATCATGAAACTCTGATTAAGCTGGACCGAAAGGCGTTTAAAGAACTGATGAACGACTGTAGATATCTAAGATTCAGCAGTGAAGTTCTGCATTAAACTTGCCAAGATATTTCGACATTTCCTGAACAAGGCTCTTTCAACAAGAGCCTTTCTTTGTTTTGTTGGTAGCACGCGATGGAAGTTTCTCGGACTTTGGTGCCCAGCGTTTCAGAGCATATAGAAACAAAAAACCGCCTATTCGGGCGGTTTTTTATCAATCAAATCATAATTATTATCGAACAAAGATCTTTTGGATCGCTTTTATCGCCATAGCCCTACGGCGCATTAATACGCTCGTTCTTGGCAACCATTTCGGTGTGTGAAGAATGGTTTTCGCATGACTAAAAGTTCTGAATCCTTCCTCTCCGTGATAATGCCCAATACCCGATTCACCAACGCCACCAAAAGGCGCATCTTCAGCGCCAACATGTAAAACCGTATCATTAACGCCGACGCCACCACTGTGGGTGTTGCGTACAATATGTTTGATGGTCGATTTGTCGTCCGACATAACATACAGCGCAAGTGGTCTTTGGTGCTGATTAATGTAGTCAATCGCTTCATCAACGGCATTGTAGGGCTTAACAGGTAGAAATGGCCCGAAGATCTCCTCTTGCATGATTCGCATATTCGGCGACACATCCGTGACCAAATGAGGATACAGAAGTCGTTCCTCTTGGGGCGACGCTTCAACAGTGTGAAGGTTAGCACCTTGCGCTTTTGCATCCTCAAGTAGCGCAGTCAAACGATCATATTGTCGTTGGTTGACAATATGGGTCAGCTTTTGATTCTTGTTGGATTTTAAATAGAGCTTTTCAAAACGTTTTAAGAATAGCGAAATGAACTCTTCGACACGTTCTTGCGGTACAAATGCGTAGTCAGGCGCGACACAAATCTGGCCTGCATTAATGCATTTACCAAACAAGATAGCATCAACGGCTTTCTTCATGTCTGCATCTTTTGCAATGATCACCGGGGACTTTCCACCCAACTCTAACGTCACCGGGGTAAGGTTTTCCGCTGCCGCTTTTGCCACTGCGCGACCAACACTCGTAGAACCCGTGAACAAAAGGTGATCGAATGGCAGTTGGCTGAATGCTTGTGCGACGTCTGCTTCACCCTCAAAAACTTCGACATACTCAGACAACCCACGGCAAATATCGACGATGACTTTATTGGTTTTTGGCGTAAATTCGCTGAGCTTCATCATCACGCGGTTGCCAGCAGCCAATGCTGTCACTAAAGGCGCAAGGCTCAAAATCACAGGAAAGTTCCACGGTGAAATGATCCCGACGACACCTAACGGTTGATACTGAACGGTGACTTTAGAAGGTGCGAGCAATAAGCCGGATTCGCGCTTGCTGGGTTTGCACCATTTTTTTAGTCGTTTGAGGGTATAATTAATATGCGAGACCGTTGGCAAAACGTCGGTCATGGCGGTATCAAATTCTGAGCGATAGCCAAAATCGTCACTTAACGCTTCAACCAAAGCTTGTTTGTTCTCAAGCAGCGATTTTTTTAACAAAACGAGGCGCTGTTTACGTTCATCCAAACTAGGATAAGGCTCGGCTGCATATGCCGCTTTTAAGCGTCCGAGGCTTTGCTGTAACAAGTTATCTACTTCAACCTCTGTGATTGCGTTCATGATGCTTCTCCTAGCCTAGTTTCTACCAATGACGCCCCAAGTTAACACGAGCGCAACAATGTTACTATTGTAGCGCTCGTGAAGTTAGAGTTCGAACTCTGATTAAAATATCTCTGGGGTGGATACTACATCAAACGTAGTTCATAAATGCCTAGTCGTTGAGAGCGGTCAAGCATATCGAACTCATGATCAACGTATTCTTTTAATGTGGCGCCTGCACGCTCAGCAATATTGATGCTAGCGATGTTATCTTCCATACAATGGAACTGAATGAATTGTGCGTGCCCTTTCTGCTTCAAAAAAGGGATCAATACTGCGAGCACTTGATCAATCACACGATGGCCTCGCCCATTGTTGGCAAGCCAGTAGCCAATTTCAGTAACACGCGTATGTGAATCCACACCTTTAATGCCAATAACACCCGTAAGCTGCTCATCAAAATAAATTGCACACCAGTGGGAATCCAGCGCGTTACTGTTCACTCGCTGGGAAATGTAGTTAACGGCCTCTCTATGATTCGTGACAGAATCCGTCCAAGGTAGATAGCCCTCAAGGCTCTCTCGGTGAGTGTTCACAACTTCTAGTAAAGCGGACGCGTGTTTCGTGTTGAGGGGCTCAATTGAGACCCTTTGCGAGACGGAAAAACGCTTCTGTAAGTGATTTCCTTGATACGTCTCTTGGCATGTGACTTCATCCATAGATGTTATTCCTTTTTATTGTGAACGCTCAGCGCAAATCCTAACGCTTCATTTTATGAGAACAAACCTCTCTATAAAAACTAATCAAAGCCGTTGCCGTTCATTTAGCCCTTTTGATCGATCAGCGTAAATGGCGTTAGTGATGCCACATCTACATAATGTTTCCATACATGTTCATATAGGTGATGCTGATTGGCAAACGGAGCCAGCTGCTTAGCTTCTTCAAGCGTACACCAGCGATACTCTGTATGCTCTTCGTTAAGAACAACTGATTGGTTAGGCGGACAAAATAGCACAAAACATGGGATAACCATGATAAGGTTATTTTTTGCTTCGTAGAACTGCTCTAGAAAGTCTGCTGTATGTAACTCAACTTGGTCAATTAGTGTCTCTTCTTTTAACTCTCTTAAAATGGTTTGCCACCCGGCTTCACCCGCTTCGATACCACCTGCAACATGGCACCAATAGCCACCTTTTACGCGTTTGAGTAACAGCATTTTTTCTATGCCATCAATTTTTGAAATGACAACGCCTGAAACATGCGTTGCTTTTATCGGGATCATGTAAGCTCCTTAAATATCGAGTTTTTATTGTTACGCTGAGAGAGGCAGATTAATTGCTACGTATTCTACTGTTTATTCATCTTGTCGACAGAAGTGTTTGAGTTTAGAGGATTTAATCGCTAACTAAGTATGCTAAAGTGAGATCTGTCGCAACAAATGAGCAGTAAAATGTCCAATTCATTCAACACTATGATTCCCATCGGTGTGCGCTTTATGGTGCTTTCCGCGTTCGGCTTTGCTCTGATGTCGGCTACAGTAAAGCACGTCGGCAACTACGGTATCCCCGTTTTTGAAATCGTTGCAGCAAGAGCGCTCGTTTCACTTATCATTAGTTATTTCGATGTAAAGCGAAAACGAATTTCTGTATGGGGCAATAAAAAGCCATTACTATTTGCACGCGGTGCTGTGGGCACGATGGCTCTGATGTGTGTATATTATTCAGTGACCACCTTACCTTTGGCAGAAGCGACGATATTCCAATATATTCATCCGGTGTTTACTGCACTACTCGCCGTATTTTTCTTGAAAGAGCGCATCCAGCCGTCAACTTTCCTTTGTATTGCGTTGTGCTTACTCGGCATCTATATCATGGTAAGCCCAGAAACGGGGCAAGGCTCAGATAGCGCTTTACCAATGTTTAGCGTCATGATTGCGATCTTAGGCGCATTTGGTAGCTCAATTGCCTACGTCATTGTCAGAAAACTGAGTCAGACAGAAGACAGCTCAGTGATCATTTTCTATTTCCCGTTGGTTGCTCTCCCCGCTTCACTCTTACTGATTGGCGACGATTTTGTAATGCCCGATCTATATCTGACTTTCATGTTGGTTCTAGTTGGTGTCTTTACCCAAATTGGACAATTGGGGTTAACCAAAGCGATGCAAACTCAACAAGCGGGTAAAGCCTCCGCTTATTCGTATATCCAGATCGTATTTTCTGTGTTGTTGGGCATCATTTTCTTTGGCGAGGTTCCGATCATTTGGACGTACGTCGGTGGCGGTCTGATTGTTACAGGCGCATTAATTAATGCGTTTGGTCATCACTTACGGTTACCTTTTATTAAGCGCAACGCTTGATATACCTACCCAGAACCGTAAACACGACATTTAGAAAAACAGCCAGAGTGACTCTGGCTGTTTTGTGTTTAGCCTAACGTTAAGCTGATATTTTTAACCCTGCGATACCAGCGACAATCATTAGCAAGCTTAAGGCTTTGATAAGTGTTGCTGGCTCATTGAACAGATAAATACTCACGACTGCCGTGCCTATTGCGCCAATCCCTACCCATACGCCATAAGCAATGCCTAAAGGCAAGGTTCTTAACGCAATGCCAAGCAACCAAAAGCTCAATAACATAAAGACAATAGTGAATGCCGAAGCACCGAATTTGGTAAACCCTTGTGAATATTTAAGACCGACAGCCCATGCGATTTCACACAAGCCCGCAATGAAGAGAATTCCCCAAGCCATGTCACATTTCCCAACGAGATGGGGTCGTCCCCGAGAAAAGATAGAGCGGTGAGGTCGTCCTCACTTCTGATTGACTGCTTATTATATACAGAAATTTAAACATAAAAAATAAAACACGGCGATAAACATACAACTCAAACATCTCATGTACGCTTAAATTCTACGCTTTTCTTTTTAACGGTGGCGGACTCTCTATTTCGCATCAATAACGACACCGTTTTTTAACAATTTACATATAACCTTCTGGTGTTGAAAGTGTTGCATTTATTGCACAAATCACACAAAAACTAATTGAACATGTAAATATGAAAACGTTTGTGTGACTAATATCGCTTAAAACAATGACTGATGACTTTAATATTCAGCCGAATTAATTATAAGGTATGACGTACCCATGAAAGCAATCAAAACCTCTATCGCTATCCTTGTTGGCGCCGCTCTACTATCTGGATGTAATGACGATACTGAATACGTCAATGTTCAGCCTAAAGAAGTAAAAATAGCGACTTACAACCTCTCTTTTGACCGCGCTACCTTCGAAACTTTGGTAGATGAAATGCAAATTGAACCAACGCAGCAAACTGCGTTGGTCACCTCTTATTTAGACGGTTCAATCGCAGCCGAAGACAAAACCACTGCGGAAAAAGTCATTCAAATTCGTAACGTTGCAGCAATCATTCAAAAGAATCGTCCTGATGTTCTTATGATGGCGGAATACAACAACGAGGGAACAGGCGAAAACAAAGCAGCCATTGAAGGATTCCAGAAGAACTACTTGTCTGTCGCGCAAAGCATCAATGGCGCGGGCGGTGAAGCAAACCTTGAGCCTATTGAATACCCTTATGCTGAATCTTACTCAACTAATACAGGGTTGTTGAGTGAGTTTGATCTCGACAACAACGGAACCGCAGGTCAAATGCCAGGTGATGCATGGGGCTTTGGCATGTACCATGGTCAATATGCATTTGCCCTTATGTCTAAGTATAAAATTGACACAGCAAACACACGTACATTCCAAGCATTTAAATGGAAAGATATGGAAGGTGCGAAAATTCCAACCATTACTATCTGCGATGGTTCGCAAAAGATTCCAGACGGCATGAAGTGTGGTGATGAATGGTACTCAGCGGAAGAATGGGATCAAGTGCGTCTATCTTCGAAAAACCACGTTGACGCACCAATCATCATTCCAACTCGCAACGGCGAAGAAGTTGTACACTTGTTGATGTCTCATCCTACTCCACCAGTATTCGACACCGGTAAAAACAAAGCGCAAAACGCAGCAGAAGTGGAGTTTTGGCATCATTACATTCAAGGCAAAGACTATTTTTACGACGATGCGGGTAAAACAGGTGGCTTAACGAACGGCGCTAAATTCGTAATGATGGGTGATCAAAACCTTGATCCAGTGTCTGGTGACGGCATTAGCTCTGTAATGCAAGAGCTGCACAACGATCCATTGGTTAATCAAACCGTGATGAATGGTGAGCTTTACCCAACAAGCTTTGGTGCAGCTGAACACGCTGTTGACCGCAGTTCAACTCACCCATATCCGAATCGCATCACTTCAACGTTTGGCTTAGGGGTAGACTATGCCTTGCCTTCAGCAAATTTGAATGTAATAGACTCTGGTGTGTACTGGTCAGCGTCTTATGAAGAAGGCCGTAAACTATTTAACGATGCACGTATCGGTAAGTATGGTGATGGTAAGGATGTATCTTCCGACCATCGCATGATCTGGATTAAAGCACAGTTCTAGACTGCATAAAAAAAGCCAACCACAAGGAGTCGTGATTGGCTGTATATATTTGTGAACAAGATGGTTCACTAACAACGTCAGTTGGCTAGGTGACCCTCGGCTTAGAAAGGGTCACTCATACTAAAGCATGAGGCGTGCCAACTTTTAAGCGCACAAAAACAGGTTGTTATTTAATCACTTTCATTAAAACTTAACCAATAGCTACTGTTTGCTCACAGAATAAATTGCAATTTGCAAACTACCATTGGCATTTCGCAATAAACCTGATCTTTAGCTCTTGCTTTTATTGCTTCCTAGCTAAGTCGCGTGCAAGGATTAACGCAAGTCCGAATACTTGCAAGAAGAGTCCGATATTCTTGTACCAAGCGATCTTTTCATCCTGCTTTGCCATTACCTCATTGAGCTCTACATTCTCAATATAGTAATTATCGATGCGGTCTCTATACGAAGCTTGTGCCTGATTTATCTTTGACATTAGTTGAGGAAGTTGATCAATTTTTATTTCATCCGACTCGTTGAGAACCCAAGAAGATAAATGCCCTGCTAATACCTCTTCTAGCTCTAAAGGTATCGCTACGCTCTGACTTATGTGCACATGCAGCAGTAAAGCTTCTCTTTTCCTTTCTAGGGTTTCCACACTGTTCCATGCGAGTTGGATGGAATACAAGTTTTCTGCTGTTTGCTCTGCGAGCTGCGAGTGCTGTTTACCCAACTTATCAAGGACTAAGCTAGTAACGATGATCGCGCCAATATTCAGTACTAATCCAATCAGAACGAGTACCCAAGGTGGTGGAATGTAACGTCGCAGACTTACCATAACTTATCGTATGGCAGGTAAATCATATTTAACACAACCAATGAAAGTATCACCAGAAATGTCACCTGCATCCCTCTAATACGCTTTTTCAAGTCTTTTTTCAATATGCCTTTAGCATGAATAACTCGACCAATTACAAAAATAATACCGGTGAGATGTATCCATGTTGGGTAAGCACTATTGAATTCTAAAAGTGCCATTAAAATAAGGGTGATGGGGATATATTCTGTCGCATTGCTCTGGGCACTACGAGCAATTTGTAGAGCCTCTACCCCACCATCGGCATAAGCAATTTGATTTAAGCGACGTTGCTTAATTACTTGAACAGCCAACCAAATAATGAGTATTGCGAGAATGTTGGCATACAGAGCTGTGATCATATGTCGTCCTTCTTGATCTGGTTTTCACTTATATAAGCGTGTCACTTGGCTATAACTATAGCGGTATCATTATGATAATGCGTCAAATAATCTCAAGTTATGATTTCTATTCGGGCAAAAAACGAAAGCCAATGCTTCATGACATTAAAAATGCCCTCGAATTGAGGGCATAAGAATAAAGAAGCTAATATGTGAGAATATTGAAACCACTATAAGGGGTGTTTGACCAGCTTTTTGCGCCGATGCCCTTTGATAATACTTTCAAAAATTGTGAACAACAGCCCTACCCAAATAAATGCAAAGGTCACCGCTTTCACTTCGTCAAACAACTCGCCAAAAAACATAACTGCCAACACAAACTGCAAGCTTGGCTCGATGTATTGCATTAGACCGACGGTTGATAAATTAGTTATACGTATTGCGATAGAATAAAATACGAGTGGTAAAAGTGTGATAGGTGCACTGCCAAAATACAAAAGCAATGTTGTGGTATCTGTGCCCGAAGCTAGTTCGCCAGTTGCCCATTGTTTATAGAGCAAATATGCGAGTGCAACTGGAGTCAGTAACAACGCCTCAACAAACAAGGTTGTACTCCAGTCATAATTTATCTTCTTCTTGTACAGACCATACAAAGCAAAGAACAACCCCATCGTTAGTGCGATAACGGGCAGCTGACCATAGTGAATCACTTGGTACATAACACCAATTGTTGCCAGCACGATTGCAATAAGTTTGCCTTTTGAGAGCTTATCCCCAAGAATAAATACGCCCAGCGCAACAGATACTAATGGTCCAATAAAGAAGCCTAAGCTGGCATCGATGACCCGATGATGGGTCAAAGCCCAAGTGAACGCACTCCAAGAAATACACATCAAACTGCTCGCCACAAACGTGTACCACAAGGATTTTTTATCAAGCCAGATTTCTTTCCAATTCAGCCCTCGACGGGTTATCCCAAGTACAATTAGAAACCCGACAGGTACAGACCCAATGATTCGCCATGCTAGCAACTCATCCATAGAAGCATTTGGTAAATAACGATAATAAATTGGTAGCAATCCCCAGATCACAAAGGAGAATGCTGCCATAAAAGTGCCATAACGAGTGTTATTCATAAAACTATCGCCCATCTAAACGACCAATTTGGCGTAAGTAAACAAGTCCGCCATACATAAAAAGGAATGCAGTCCCGCAGTGACTTTATGATGCAGATGGCATTATTGGCTCAACGCTTGTACGACGGCGGTAAAGCCACTCACAAAACACAACATAAGTGCCCCAAACCGAATCTTTTCTTTTGGTAACGACTGGGTAGTTTTCATTGCTAGCCAGTAACCAAGCGCCGCAGCAGGTAATAGAGGAATAGTAATGACCAAATGATGCAATGTGAAGAAGCCCACTGGGATTTGTACTATTAGTGAAATAATCGAACTGAAAACAAAAAAAGCCGATAAGTTGCCGCGTAACTGATTTGCTTCTTGATGCTGCAACAATAACGCCATCGGAGGGCCTCCAATCGCAGAACTGGTACCAAACAACCCAGAAAAGAAACCAGCACATGTCATACGCGAAGGCGTAGGCTCAACCCGAAACGGTAAAACACTCACCAAGACTGCAAACAGCACCAACAAACCAATCCAAAGCGTGAGAGTTTGTGTAGATACAAAAAAGAGTAGCAAGCCACCAGCAATTGATCCCGGCACTCGCCCAATCAACGCCATCTTTAAGCCGCCGATTTCAACACTACTGCGGTGCTTCATCGCATTCATCAACGAAATAAATAACGCGACTAAACAGATTGGCGCAGGAACATATTCTGGCGCCCAAAGAATCAGTAAAGGTGCGGCAACAATAGCCAAGCCAAAACCGATTGCGGTCTGGACATAAGAGCCAAGAAATATCAAACCTATTGCAAGGAAGTTTATCGAATCGAATTCCATTTAGATTATTCTTATATTTGAAAAATAAACACAAAACCAAAGCACATTCGCATGATGAATACCTCAGGCACACTGCGATATGAATTCCGCGTAGCATTCATCAAAGTGAATAAAAAGACAATCCATTTGTGCGGTTCGCCCTCATTTGCATTTTGTATTTCATTCCGCTTATGTACATGTTTGCTTACATCGAAGAGGATTCATGCTCGCCTGTTCACGCAGCATTTCTTCAGCGGAATTAATGACCTCTTAAAATCTAGCAGAATTAGACCCGTGAATTCTCCATTGCATTTAATGGATTCAGTCAATTAGTGCGGCGTCGGTATAGCACTTTACAACTCACCTCTTTATACTATTGATCGTTTTGTCATTACCGTACTTATTTACACAATAAACAAGTGTACGGTCAGTGTTTTTCTACCTTTAACTTGCTGTGAAAATAATATGAAAAAACAAACGGGATTTACTCTAATAGAGTTAGTCGTAGTTATTGTCGTGCTCGGTATTCTTGCTGTCACTGCCGCGCCACGCTTTTTAAACCTTCAAAGTGATGCACGTGAAGCTCGTTTGGAAGGAATGAAAGGCGCTATTGCGTCAGCATTAGGCGTCGGTTATGGGAAAATGGCGATTGCGGGATTGGAAAGCAAGCCTTACGTTTCAAACTTCGTAGACAGTGCTTTAATGGCAGATTTACCATTTGACGGCTGTAATATTGGTGGTTCAAAGCGCTGTGTTTTTTATATGGATATCCTGATTCTGATAGCGAATCGATGAAGTTACTCGTGCAAGGACTGAACGAAGAAGACTCGGATTGGAAAACATTTCATCACCCGGCTGGTTCAACAACTCGCGAAATGGTCATTGCTGCAGCCGACGAAAAAAGAGCTAGCCTTACACAATGCGGAATTTTATATGGGCCACCGCAGACTCCAAACGAGAGTTACACCTTAGATATTCTTCCCTGCCCTCAATAAAAATAAGGCTGCCAATCGGCAGCCTTATTTGTTTCATCTGATCGGTTTTTTACGCAAAGTTAAACACGTATTTATCCATCATATTCACCATGCGGCCAATCTCTGGCTTGGTAATCGTATCATTTGCGCCAAGAGATAGTGCTTTCGCTCGGTTATCCTCACTCATCAATGACGAGAACATAATGATCGGCATTTCATGAAACGCTTCGGTATCTCGTAGTCTCTTCACTAAGTGCATACCATCCATTCGAGGCATTTCTACGTCCGTAACCACCGCATCTAATAGCTCTTTAACTGGCAAGTTTTCTTCTTTCGCGACCTCGATCAAGCTCATCAACTTCTCATGCGCCTCACCACCGTCTTTACATGTGATCACATTGTAACCTGAAGAAGCTAATGTATCTTGGATCAAAGAGCGAATAAATGCTGAGTCATCCACCACCATGATCGTTTTAGCATTACGCTTACCGACCATTCTCTGGTTGAGATCCACCGACTTGTCCCCTTTCACATCGTATTTTTCCATACTCAGTTCTGGGTTGATGTCTGCGATGATTTTTTCAAAGTCGAGAATCATGATCAGGTTGCCTTCTTTACGGACAACGGCTACTACACAATCTTGTTCGCCCGCTTCCAAAAACTGACTTGGTGATTCCACATCACTCCAAGAGATACGATGAATACGCGAAATGCTGTCAATTAAGAAGCCATTGGTCATTTTGTTGAAATCCGTAACGATTACAAACTTGCGCTCCAGATCTTGTCGTGTTGGCACACCTAACCAACCAGCTAAATCCACTAAAGGCGTCAGTACATCTCTGGATGAGAACACACCAATCATATGAGGTTGTGCGTTTGGATAATCGGTTGTTTCTGGCACGCGAATCACTTCTCGTACTTTCGCAACGTTAATGCCGTAATAACAAGTTTTTGTGCTGCCATCTGGCAATGTTTTTTCTAAATGAAACTCGATGATTTCAAGCTCATTGGTACCACTTTCTGTCAAAATGGTGCTGGTTACGTTACTCATAAAGCCAATTATCCAACCAAAAATACGCATCAGAAAAGTTTGATGCAAACGCCATGAGAAGCCGTTCTCTGGCTAAAAATCCAAAAGTCCTTTTTAGTCGTTACAACAAAATTTGTAAACCATCAAAAGGACGGCTAACGCACATTTCCATACCAAACCATGTAAAATTGTCTCATTTTTGAACACGACATTATGAGTGGCCAAAGTGCGAATTAACACCTCCACTTTTAGCGGCAGAGTCAATGAAAAGTTTAGAAATAATTTGAAGTGATGTTCAGCGTCAATAGCCAAACCTATCTAACAGATATCAGTACAAAGTTGGCTACTGTGCTCATGCCTGGTGTATAACAAGCTCTCTTCAAGTGGCATGGTATAAAACTGCGCTTGTGAACACACGGGTTTAAATCGAAGCGCTAGAGGCATCGCAAGAAAATCTGAAGGCATAGAACACTGAAAGAACACTTTCAGTTTGTTAGTTTTCTGTCAGCGTAAGTTTTAAGCAATCATCCTATCACTAGGTATTTCAATACCTGACATCGCTATTCCCATAATCAAGACACTGATTTTCACTTTTGGAAAGAGTCATTTTCCTTCCTCTTAGCAAGGTTTTTCCTACAATCCTATTCATCCAATTGCGCTGTCGCCTGACAGCACACTAGTTGATGTATTAGGTGAGGTTAACTTTGAATAATGTTCTTATTATCGACGCTCAACCATTGTATAGCGAAGCTCTTGCTTCTCTAGTTGAATCTGTAGTCAACACAGCTGAAGTGATTCAAACCACTGACAGTGCGGAAGTGATGGATCTTGTTCGAGGCCAAAAGATTGATTTTATTATTCTAGACGTAGTGCTTGGCGACCGCGATGGTATGCGTTTAGCCAAAAACATTTTAGCGACGGGATATCGTGGCCGACTGTTATTTGTTTCTTCACGCGACTACTCGAGTCTTTCTAAAGCAGCGTACGAAATGGGCGCAAACGGCTTCTTAAGCAAACATGAAACAAGAGAGACCATTATTGACGCAATTGTGAGTGTTTCACGTGGTTACTCAATGTTTAAGTCGACTCACACACCATCGTCGGGTAACGTAACACTTTCAAATCGCGAAGCCATGGTGTTCCATTATCTTGTACAAGGCTACTCAAATAAGAAGATTTCTGAACAACTTTCACTCAGCGCTAAAACAATCAGCACCTACAAAACGCGTATTCTGAAAAAGTACCATGCGGACACGTTGATTGAACTTCTGCATACTATTCCTCAGTCAGAAAACATTGAGTTTTGCCGCTAAGCGCTCATGTATTTTGCAATAGCACCGATTAACAACTGGTGCATTGCATCATGTCTTAAGCTTTGCTTCACCTGTACAACCACTTTTGGCCAGCCATCTGGGTAAAAATGCTCTGGCACTCTTATAAATTTATATCCATCAATTGGCGCCTGATATTCAAGTAATACGGTTGCGGCGCTTTTTTGTTTAATTAGCTTCAATACGCTGCTTACGTTGTCTAGAGCCGCAATACGGTTGATGACCATACCGTGGCTTTCCATTGCACGCTTAACGAGCTGCTCTTTCTCTTTCCAACCGATAATCTCTAACATGATAAAGGGAAGTTTGGCTGCTTCTTCTAGGGTGGTAATTCCTAGCTCTTCAGGGACAACTACCACAGCAGGCGCATAGCCGATGAACTTCTGATAAACAGATTTCGGAACATCCTCGTTGAAGTAATGTAACTGCGCATCCACTTTGCCTAGGATTATCTCTTCTATCGTATACTCTGTAATCGTTGCTATCGAAATGTGCGCCTTGGGAAACAGCACCATTAAATCCATTGCAAGTAAATGCCCAAATGAGTATTGAGCGGTTTGCGGTAAACAAATGGTGATGTCTTTTTCGTAATTTTCCGGTTCAAACTCATCTCTAATTAGACAAGTTTCAAGCTTCTCGAGTGCATCGGAAATTTTAGGTAATTGACGTTTTAAATAGTCCGTCGGTTCCATGTGGTGAGGATGCCGAATAAACAATTCATCGTTTAGCTGGAGTCGCAATCGGGCAAGGTATTTGCTAATTGACGCTTCGCTCTTCCCCATCGCTTTCGCAACGGGCTTGAGCTGACGGTGCTTATCCAGTAAGACAAGTATTTTAAGTAAGTTTAAGTCGAGATCTTTGTTCACGTGCTACACCAAATGTAAGGTCGAGAATAAATAGAGCAATCACTATTTGTTGACTGCTCTAATATAAAAGACCACTCATTCTGTTTGGTCAAATTAATCAAACAGTTATGTCATGGTTATGTTCCGTAACTTAACATTGAGTCAATACTAGCGCTGCTTAATGGGACTTTTGTCTGTGTTTTTTCATCTCATAGAGATCTTCATCTGCACGTACAATAACGTCCTGAAGCGTTTCGTGTAATTCATTCGCCGCGATACCAGTACTCACACTAACCTCGATATCCAAGGTCTTTAGTCGGTTATCTTTAACGACACTACGAAGCTTCTTCGCCAATATTGAAGATTGGCTGATACTGCAACCTGGCAGAATCGCAACAAACTCATCACCACCAGTTCGAACTAGATAATCACTATTTCGAAACACTTTAGACATAGCACCAGCAATAACCCCAATAACTTCGTCCCCTACATGGTGACCGTAATGGTCATTGATTCGCTTGATCCTATCGCCATCTATTGCAATGACGGAATATGGCGCGGTTTCCAAACGACGTTTGAACTCGCTATCTTGAAAAACTCTGCGGTTAAACAATCCCGTTAAATCATCTTTCGTCACGTTCGTCAGTGCTTTCGCGAGGCGAAGTTTGCTCTCTTTAGATTCATAAGCTTTGTTGTAATACGCTAAGGTTACGAAAAAGAAGATGATAAACAAGAACACGTAATCCAATACAATTTTACTGAATGGGTACATGTAAACGATAAGATTGTTGTTGTCTGCGACATATGATTGGGTGTACGCGAATGATGGAAAGGGGTAGCCAGCGAAATAAATCACCATTTGTTTGTTCCCATTCGCTATTTGAACATCCACCGCTTTCCCATCATTATAAAGCGGCGAGAGGTATAATTGTTCCGAGAACTCTCCCACTAACTCACCTTGAAAGTAAACCGGACTCATGATGCTTATCGCCATGTCATCGGAGTATGTCGTTTTAAATGGTAGGGAAAACAATACCCGGTCCGTTAGTTGCTCTTTCCACGCGGCTAACACACAAGAATAGTTACTTTTACACCAATCAACATCAAATGTGGCTTTCACTCCCTCTAGCGCTTCAATCGGTCTCTCTAAGATGAGTTTGTTTCCAGTATAAGAACGAAAATACATAACGGCATTTTGTCGATTGAACGCATTTGATAAATACGCTTCAGCCTGATGAAGCGATTTCCGTGCAACAGCTTCAACGTAATTGAGTTTTTCATAAGGTGACAGGGAGTAAATCGCATCTTGAAAGCTCAGCTCTGTTTGCGCTTCTACTTCACTCACGCTCATGCCTTTGTATTGCTCGAGCTGCGCTTCCGTCAATAGCCCCATGAGAATTACTTTTTGTTTTATTTTGGCTAAATTATTCGCGTAAGTGTTGAACTGCTTTACTTCATAAGAAATTAACACCGCACCAATCATTGTGACAGAAGTGACGAATAGTAATGTTGCGATGAAAAGAGACAACGCGATACTTTTAAGTGTCATGATGCGGTCTTACGCCCCCGCCACTCTTGTTAGCTCAACAATGTTCTTTACGTTAAATTTATCCAATAGACGGCGTTTGTATGTGCTGACTGTTTTGTCACTTATTGATAGCACTGAAGCGATTTCTCTATTGGACTTTCCTTGTAGTAAATACTTCATTACTGCACTTTCTCTGCTTGAAAGTTGTGGCATTTCTCGAACGCTGTTAACAACTTGCTTAAATTTGAAGAAGGTATACCCCTTCTCTACCGCTTCTATCGCGTCTTTAAGAATGTCGTGATTTTCCGATTTACACACATAGCCATCAGCGCCAGAACGAAAAGCCATTTGGCTGTACATTTGGCTAGTTTCAGCGGAGAAGAAAATGACTTTGCCTTCATAACCATGGGATTTGATACGTTTGTAGAAATCAAACCCATCGCAATCTGCCAAGTTCACATCTAAGATCAACAGTTGAATTTCTTCCTTTTTCAATATTTGTAATGCCATCTTCGCTGATGTTGCAGTAAATACCCCATTTGTTTTCCCTAACTCTTCCAACAACGACTTGATTGCAACACAAACGAGAGGATGATCGTCAAAGATCAAGTAATTCAATTTATTCATATCTTTCATTTAGTATGGTTATGGCTTCTAGTGGCATGGGTTTATCAATGTAGAAGCCTTGGCAAAGATCAATCCCATACTCACGTATCGCTTGCAGTGTGACTTCGTCTTCAATACCTTCCGCGACCAGTCGTATATTCAAACTTTTCGCTAACGCGCAAATAGCAACAACGATGTTGCGTTTTTTGATGTCGCATTCGACACCTTGTACAAACGAACGATCGATTTTTAACTCGTTGAATGGCAGTTGAGCCAGTTTTTCAAACGTTGATGAACCCGTGCCAAAATCATCTATTGAGACAGTGACACCGTTCATCCTCAACTTGAGTAAATTCTTGTACAGGGACGCGCTAGTCTGAAATGTATCTCGCTCTGTAATTTCAATGGTGATTTGTGATGGGTCAATCTCGCTCTCTAAACATTGCTGTAAAAAGTAATGAGAGAACGCCGTATCTTCTAAATTTTCATGGTCTACATTGATGGATACGTTTTGCGTCAATCCGCGGTGTTTCATGTCATAGATAACATTACTCAATACAGCTTGAAACAACTCTCCTGAAAGGCGGCAACGCTCTACAATTGGCAAAAAATAATGAGGGGGTAACACACCATAAATAGGATGATTCCAACGCGCGAGCGCTTCATACCCAAGCACTTCCCCACTTTGCACGTCGACTAAAGGCTGGTAATAATTTTTCACTCGCCCTTCAGCCAGAGCAAACAGGAATTCTTGATCTTCTACTTCAATAGATTGAGCAAAGCTGACTTGTTTCGCTTTTTCATCTTTTATTTTACCCAACAAATCAACGACTTCATTTTCATCGTATGGCTTAGGCAGCTTCCCCAATACTTCAAAACTAAATCCCTCGCACATGGCTCTTACCGCAGAAATAATGGTCAATTCCATTGCACTGACCAGTACAACTTGCCCCTGGTACTGGACTTCATCGAGCATTTCCATCATATCGATACCGTCTTTTCCGGGCATTTGGATATCACAAAAAATTACGTCAAAATGTTGTTCCTGCACACTCTGAATAGCAGCATCCACACAGTTAAAAGGGATGACTTGCGCGCAATAGCGATCCAATATTTGCGAAAGTATTGTGGTTTGTAGCGGATGGTCATCAATCACCATCACATTAAGTTGTGTATTCATTTGTCTCTACCCAATAGTTTATGTTTTCGATCTCCTGCTCGATTCGTAAAATTAGCTCCGCTGTTCGCCTGTCAAACTCCGCAGCAGTAACTCGTTCTGCCTCAATACAAAGCTCAGCCAGCATGCTTACCCCTATCGCCCCAACCGCTCCTTTGATGCCATGAATGACCCGTTTTTTGTCTCGCTCAGTCGATGCGGCGTTTAAGTTTTTTATATCTGTAGACATTGATTGACTAAACACGCGCGCAATCTCTTTTGCGTCCTGTGCTTTGAACCGTTTAATCCAGCCGGGCAGCCTACCCCTCTCTTTTTCGCCAATAAATGGAATCAAAACGGTTTTTAATTGATTAAGGTCATAGGGCTTGTAGAGCACATCATCAATCCCGATATCCTGTGTGCGCTCAATGGCAAGACGAGCATCTTCTGCTGTCATACCGATGATTGGAATTGCTTTAAATTCGGAGTTTTTCACGTGCCTAACAAGCTCATAGCCATCCATTTCTGGCATATGAAAATCGGTCAGCAGCAACACAACGTTTTCATCTTGGTTGATGTATTCCCATGCTTCGCGGCCGTTATTCACAATGACAGGTTCGATTCCAAGTTCATGAAGCTGCATTGCTATCACACTTTGGTTAATGGGATTATCTTCTGCGACCAGTACCGTGCCGAGAACCCAAGAAACCACTTCTTGATTTACGTCACTAAGCTTGGTTTCTTGCTGCGTTTGGCTGAGCAAATTGAACAATGTATCTGGATATTGAATCTCTCTTAGCGTAAGACTGCCAAGCACCCTTTGTTCGTCACGCAGCATTAGGCCATTAAAACTGGCATCGCTGTCGTGTATAGGGTGAAGGTTCGCCACCATTGTTTTTAACGTCGCTGGACGCATTTTCCACGCGTTACACCACTGGCGAATATTAAGTGGTAAGCTCTCGCTATACGTCCAGTTCAAACAAACGTCTGGCTCAGAGTCGCAATGCTCAATTGGCAGTCTGACAGTAATCGTCGTGCCCAAGCCAAATTGTGAATCGAAGCAGAGCACGCCGCCCATGCAGTCGATCAATCGGTCAACAATGCTTAGCCCCAATCCAGTACCGCCATATTTACGCGTAATAGTGTCATCCGCTTGAACAAAAGGATTGAGGATGCCTTCGAGTTGGTCATCCGTCATGCCGATACCTGAATCCGCCACTTTCAAAATAAGCTGCTTTTCATGAAGAATGACACTGATTCCAACTTCTCCTTCGGCAGTGAATTTCACCGCATTGGAGAGTAGATTGGTGGTAATTTGCACCAATCGCAGCGCGTCGATTTCAATGAAAGCATTCGAAAATGGTTTGATTGTCACTTTGTAATCCAAACCTTTCGCAAGCGCTCGTGGTTCAAAGCTTCGAAACACATCGCACAAGGTTTTAAGCAAGTCGGTCTTAACTGGGGCGACGGTTAAGTGCCCTGCCTCTAACTTTGAATAATCCAGTACTTCGTCTACTAGCGTATTCAAATGATTGAGCGAGCGTATGGCTTGGGCAATTAACTCGCGATTTGAATCTGCCGTCACTTGGCGATTTAGCAAATCGAGGATGCCGTGTGCTGCCGACAATGGCGTTCTTAATTCGTGACTCATGGTTGCCAAAAAGTTTTCGCGCGCACGTACCGCGGTTTGCGCTTCTTTTTGCGCATCGATTAACGCCTGCTCACGTTCTTTTTGCTGGGTAATATCTTGAATAACAGTCAGTACAAACTTGTTCTTACCGCTAGGAGAAGCGATGACTTTGCGTTCTCGATATACATGTTTAATATCAAGTTCACAGCCCGACGAGGCAACCTCTTCTGAAATACGCTTTCCAGCGATAACAGTGGTTAGTTCATCAAAATTATTCACCAGAGGAGCGTGCGCAGAATCACTTTTCAACTTACATTGTTGGCACTGTTTACTGTTGTAGTTGGCACAATTGCTCATCTCCATATGGTTATTTTCACTATGGATAAAAACCAAGCTATTGATCTCTTTGATGATGTCCATCAGCCATTGCTTTTCCGCTTCCTCATTGTCAGCATTAAATTCGGCTAACCTCACTTTAAGTCGCATGTGAGATAAGATGAAATACGCCGCAATTAACATGAGACAGAATATGAATGAACCAGCAACAACAAATGTAGCGATCTGCTCCGCGTCATAGCCATAAGTCAGTTTGAAGCTTCGGTGAGAACGCAGCAGTTTTTCGATCTCGTTAGAATCAATGGTTTCGATGATGCTGTTCAACATGTGTTGAAGTTGTGTATTGTGGTTTGCAACCGCAAATGCATTAGAGAACGTCAAAACGTCCTCCGCATTGATCACCAAGCCATCGACTTGATCTTGTGCAATCATGTTGTGAACGATGTCGTCAGGAATGTAAGCCACATCCAAAACGCCCGATTTCAAATCGGTAAGCAGCTTTTTCAAATCATCATAATGATCAACTTGGCCTTGCTGCCAAGTGCCCAAATGAACTAACCCTTGCTTTTTCAAAGTGAGCAGAATACCCGCTTCTTTCAGTGCAGATTTATCGCGCTTGCTCTGCTCCGCTTGGATAGCCACGTAATTACTGTGCATGAATGGTTTAGTGAACAACCAATCTGACTTAGGTAGCTCACCCACATAAGAGATGGGGACTATATCGGCATCAAATGCCGTTAATCCATTTGAAAGGCTCGACGTCGGCTTCACATACTTAAAGCTCAAGCCAGTACGAGACTGCAATAAGTCGACAAAATCTGGAAAGAAGCCATCTAACTCGCCCGTTTGCGAATCTCGGTAGAGAAACGGATAAGCTTCGTCACTGCTGCTGTAAGTTATCACTAGTTTGTTTTGATGATTACGTCGGTAATCTACCAATAACTTATCACTGATATGGTAAGGATTTTTCGAGGCGACGGAGCGAATGTTTTTTCCATTTTGCTCCCACTGAAGGATTTTGTTGATGTCATCGATCAGACTCTGTTTGTCCAACGAAGCGATAAAACTCACCTCTTCGTTTTTCAACCAACTGGGAATATCGACAACCCCTTTTACAATGTCATTCAAATCCAAATATTGGGTAATACCAACATAAGTGTAAATCAGCGCGTTCGCTTTACCTCGCTTAACTTCATTAAACGCCTCTAAACGTGTTTTAACATAATGTATCTTATCGATACCACGTTCAGTGAGGTTGTCACAATACACACTGCCCTCAACACACACCCATTTAAGATCACGCGCATCACTATCTCGGTAAGTGGCATTCCGATACCAAACAGCGATAGTGCTCGAAAAGAAAGGCATCGAAAACAAGAAACGCTTTTCTCTTGCTGCTGTTTTACTAAATCCAACCGCACCATCAATCTTCTTGCTTTCGACATCCGCAAGTAAAGACGGAATATGCTTGTAAGTCCGAAGTTCTAACTCATAATCCAAAGCTTTAGTAATGTTAGACAAATACTCAAGACTAATTCCGTACGAAGGACCAACGCTACCGTCAAACGAGTCTTTAGCTTCGTCTTGCGCAATAACACCAACGATGACCTTCGGTTTAGGACTCTGTTTGGCAGTTGAGCAAAAAGAACTCGCTAAAAAAATTAAGGCGACGGACGATACCGTAATACTTCTAAGAATATTGAGCATGACTGCTTCCTCTGAATGGAAGCTCAGACTAGTTTTTGTCAGATAA
Organism: Vibrio sp. 1457; assembly: GCF_033340195.1. Taxonomy (NCBI): domain Bacteria; kingdom Pseudomonadati; phylum Pseudomonadota; class Gammaproteobacteria; order Vibrionales; family Vibrionaceae; genus Vibrio; species Vibrio sp. 1457. Next base: position 54,402 of record NZ_JAWOWA010000017.1, on the reverse strand, counting down.
AAGTCAAACTTAGCTCAATAGTGAAATAAAAATAACACTCTGATATAAAAGTAAAAAACCAAAATTCGTCAGAACAATCTGACAACACAATCCACCTTTGACTACACAGCGTTTGCGTTCGGTCTCTCACCCAGACGGATATTCACTGCGAGTCGGTATACATAAGGGATGTGTGCTTTTAGGTTTGCACGCCATAGCTTTTTACTTTCATCTTGAATGATTCATCATCATTCCATGATAAACTGGCGTATTAACATGAAAGAAAGCTCAACTCCGCGGTTTCGAGCAGCTTGAAGTAAACACAGTTTTAGAAAATGCGTTCTAGTATTGTATTACTCAAGACTCACATTGCTACTTTTACAACCGCTGGAGCATTAGAAAAATTAAGGTATTAAATTCAAATGGTTAATAACTCAATCCAGTGGTTTCCTGGCCACATGCACAAAGCACGTAAAGAGATCGAAGAAGCAATCCCTCAAGTGGATGTGATCATCGAAGTACTGGATGCTCGTATTCCTTTCAGTAGTGAAAACCCTTTGATTTCTCAAATCCGTGGTGACAAACCTGTCGTTAAAGTTTTGAACAAACGTGATTTGGCCGATCCAGAATTAACTCAACTGTGGATTGAGCACTTGGAGCAAGAGCAACATGTAAAAGCAATGGCGATCACGACTTCTGAACCACAAGAAGTGCATCGAATCATGGAGCTTTGCCGCAAACTTGCCCCACACCGAGAAGAAATTGGTAAAAACATTCGCACCATGATCATGGGCATCCCAAACGTTGGAAAGTCGACGATCATTAACACCCTCGCAGGTCGAACAATCGCTGTAACAGGTAACCAACCCGCGGTTACACGTCGTCAACAACGTATCAACCTGCAAAATGGCATCGTATTATCTGATACTCCAGGGATTTTATGGCCAAAAGTGGAAAATCCACACAGTGGCTTCCGCCTTGCGGCTACTGGCGCGGTAAAAGATACAGCGATGGAATATGACGAAGTCGCATTCTATACCATTGAATACCTAGCAGCTCATTATGCAGACAAACTTAAAGAGCGTTATCAAATTGAAGAGCTTCCAGAATCAGATATCGAGATCATGGAAGAAATTGGTCGTCGCCGCGGTGCACTACGTGCAGGTGGACGTGTTGACTTGCACAAAGTATCAGAGATCTTATTGCACGAACTTCGTCAAGGCACTTTGGGCCAAATTACATTAGAACGCCCAGAAATGATCACTCAAGAGCTGATTGAAGTCGAGATTGAAACCGCCCGTAAAGAAGAAGAGAAAGCGAAGCGTAAAGAAGAGCGTCGTAAGCGCTATTTACGTAATAAGCGATAAGCTTGTCTCTTATCTACTCATGTTTCAAGGCGCGATTTTCGCGCCTTTTTTGTTATCTAATGCGCCCATTTTTTTCACTTTTCAAACTTTATATTCCTCATCCAAAATCCCAGATATGAAGCACGAAAAAACACCGCAAAATCGCCGTATAAACTTTAAGCACAAACTAGTTTAGACCCCGGGCCCCTATAGAGTTACAGCCACCATCCAACCCTCAAATGTCGAGTTTGCAAGGGTCTGCAAACTTATGCAACCTGGTTAGTGACACTCTCCCCAAAATCCGCAATATGAATAAGTGTCAGCGCTGGCGTTTTTCCATATGAAGAAGAGATTTATTATGAGTGAAACTATACAAAGCAAACCACTTCCCTCCTTTATCGAGGAACGCCTAGATTTTTATATTCAAGATCTAATCGAACCGAATGAGAACAAAAAACACCTTGTTCTTGGTAAACGCCCACCGTGTAATGCCGTTGTCCTGCAAAGCAATGATTACCTTGCACTGTCTCATAATAAGGAGATTCAAAACGCGCATCGTGATGCGATTTCCCAGCACGATGACAACGTCGTGATGTCCGCGATTTTCTTACAAGACGATGAATCGAAACCTGTATTTGAAACGCAACTAGCCAGTTTCGTTGGTATGCCTAGTTGTCTACTTTCTCAATCTGGTTGGGCTGCGAATGTCGGTTTATTGCAGACTATTTGTGCACCGAACATACCTGTGTACATTGATTTCTTTGCACATATGTCTTTGTGGGAAGGCGCACGTATTGCCGGAGCACAAATTCATCCGTTCATGCATAACAACACCAGTCACCTAAGAAAACAGATTTCACGTCACGGTTCAGGGATCATTGTTGTGGATTCGGTTTACAGCACTATCGGGACCATCGCTCCTCTACGTGATATCTACGAAATAGCACAGGAGTTTGACTGCGGCCTGGTTGTAGATGAATCACACTCTTTAGGTACACACGGTCCACAAGGTGCGGGGATACTGCAGGGTCTTGGCTTAACTCATAAGGTAGATTTTATTACCGTTAGTCTTGCCAAGACATTTGCTTATCGTGCTGGCGCGATTTTAGGCCCAGAAAAACTGGCGAAGACGCTTCCATTTGTGGCGTACCCTGCAATATTTAGTTCTACCGTATTACCGCAAGAGATCATTCGGCTAGAGAAAACACTGGAAGTCATAAGAAAATCAGATGATAAGCGAGATATTCTGTTTGAAAGAGCCAAGTCTTTAGCCGTTGGTTTAAAACGCATTGGATTTACTATTCGCAGTGAATCACAAATTATCGCATTAGAATGTGGTAACGAGAGAAACACTGAGCGAGTCCGCGACTTTCTCGAAGAGCGAAATGTTTACGGCGCAGTGTTTTGCCGCCCTGCAACTGGAAGGAACAAAAACATCATCCGTTTTTCAGTCAATGCAGACATGACAGCTGCTGAAGTTGATCATGTACTCACTGTCTGCCAACAAGCATTTGCACACCCTGACTTAGAGTTTGTGTAAGTTAGTGTGTAGATAAAACTAAAGAGCTCAACAGTTTTGCTGAGCTCTTTATTCGTGTTATTCGTTGTGAGCAACTCGCCTCAAGAAAACAAGTCGCGAATGATTAGATCCAGTTTGCGATTTTATCGAACAAACGATTTTTATCCGCCGGTTTTACGATGAAGTCAGACATACCCGAAGACCCAATTTTGTCCAACGTGACAGGTGAACTATCCCCTGTATGTGCAATAATAGGTACCGACGCATAGTTTTTATCCGAGCTTCGAATTCGCCTAGACGCTTCTACACCATCCATAATTGGCATTTCGATATCCATCAGAATGAGATCAACATCTTCTTGCTCTAGTGTATCCAGAGCCTGCTGCCCGTCTTCTTTCTGAATCACTTCAAAGCCTTGCTTTTCAAGTAACATTGCCGTGAATTTACGCAAAGATTCATTATCATCCACGACCATAATTGTGCGCTTATTTGAATTATCTAACGTCACCGAGGCCGTTGGTGTCGGTACATAGCTTGAATCATATAAGAGACGCTCAATAGTTGGTTTAGTATTCAATAACCAGGCTTGCGTTTCGATCCAAATAGGTTCATATGCAGCCTTACGTGCTCTCTGAGTCGGATGATGCTCAAAAAGATAAACTATGCGTGCTTCAGTGAAAGACAAGAGAGATTCTAATCTATCCAATTGGTTTGCTCTTGGATCTAAGCTCTCAAGATCGATAAAAATCAGATCGAATTCGAACTCGTACTCTTTCTTTTTGAGTACTTGGTTGGCATCTAAAATCGTCGAGTCAAAGCCCATAAAACGGCTAATATCTGTTACTTTAGACACCAAGATATCTTGGCTAGTCACCGTTAGAATGGTTTTGAGTTTAGTCAGATCGTTTTTGATTTCAGTAACGGTATCAGATGTCGTTAGTGGGAAAGTTAACGTAAATTGAGACCACTCCCCTAACTGAGATTGACACTCAATGTTCCCCCCAAATGAACGCATGACTTTTTTACAAAACGGTAGACCCAAACCATAACTTCCTGATTTGCCAGTGGTGTAAAAGTCTTGAAAGATATTGCGTAGAACATCAGGAGCAATGCCAGCACCATTATCGGTTACAACAATTTGATTAAAGCGTTCTGAACTTATCATGGATACATGTATGTGAAAATCTTCAGATTTACGGTGATGGAAGGCATTCTTGAAGAGGTTATACATAACGTATTTAAGTAATGTATCACTACCTAGAAACTCAAACTCACTTCTCGCATCCAGCGATATGGCAAACCGATCAGTGGCACGTTTATAACTGAAGCTTTCAATTGCCTGTTCAACGACCGAGTGAACTGAATATTTTTTGAAGCTAGAACGAGAAACTCGATTTTCATCAATCGAAGTTAGCAATAAATCGATGGTTTCATTACCCGATTGGATAATGTTCATTGCATCCTGACTCACTTCACGTAATAAGGTGACATCCTCTACACTCATGACGTACTGCTCTTTTCCTGCCTCTTTCATGTTGGGCAAGATCGACTGGATAACATCTATTGAAGTGCAAAGCCCACTCAACGGGTTACGCATTTCATGTGCGATCCCTGCCCCGAATGATTTTGCCAGCGAGACTTTCGCTTCATGTTCAACTTGGTTACGAAAATAGAACAAATTACCGAAGACATAAATAAACAGAAAGATTGGCACATGAGTCCAATCCATGGTCAAGTCAAGATGGAACCCTTTTGCAACCCAAGCGAAGAATGTTGCTAAACCTATCCCAGCAAAGGTTTGAGCAAACATGACCCTAGTAACATGAACCAGTAAAATGTGTAAGAAAATTGCAGACATAAACGACATAACCCATACATTGGACCAGTCATTCATCAGTAACATATAAAAAAAGAAAAACGGTAAGCACAGCGTTATCGTCACTTGGTAGTAAATAGGAACATAATCTCTCCAAGTCGATGATAAGCGGTTTCTAAAAATGATGCCGAAAAACAATAACGAGCAAAACAATCTAAGAGATAAATTTTCATAAGCCTGTGGAAAGGCAAACTCCCAGACAAAGTAGTACAGCGGAAAGCCAAGAAACCCCATCCAGCCAACGAGAGTTAGGTTTGGTTCTGCATATTGATAAACCTTACGTATCGAGTCCATATAATCTGTTTTGCTTACTCCGCCTGACGCACAATAGTGTGATTTTGATTCACTTTTATCGTTTTATTATTAACTAATTATATATTAATCATCATTTATAAGCAGCGCGAAATGACGTAAACAGCTCGCAATACTTATCTTTAGTTTCAATCTTTTAAGACAGCTACACTTGATTTACAACCAAATAAACAAAGTTGCATATAGTTTAGTGCAATTTTGCGATAATCGCTCTGTATCCAATTGGATGTTAATCTCATTTTGTGTAAGAAACTTAAGTCGCGCCTTTGGCACGACTTTCCAACGATTCAAAAACAGCACTCACCGCATATAGCGTGGTGAAGAACAATTGGCTTGGGGTGTGTTATGAATTCTGTCCAGATAAAAAATGTCATTTTTGATGTAGGTAATGTGTTGGTACGCTGGTCTCCAGTAGAAATCGTTCGCTTAACATTTGGTGGTTCCGTAGAATCAGAGAAAATGGCTCAGATGCTATTTTCATCACAAATCTGGAAAGATTTAAATAAAGGGACGATCTCCGAAAGGGAAGCAAAACAGCGTTATCAACGTGAACACCAAGTAACGACGGAAGAAATGGACCGCTTCTTTTATTATGTAAAACACACTCAAATACTACTTTACGGCAGTATAGAGCTGTTAAAACGAGTAAAAAGTGCCAGATATGGCGTATATGCGCTCACAGACAACATCAACGAAATTGTGGAACATCTTCGTACTACCTATGAGTTTTGGCCACTGTTTGATGGAGCAATCATCTCTTCTGAATTTCAATTACTAAAACCACAAGCGGAGATCTACCAAACTCTACTTTCAAATTATCAGCTTAACCCCGAAGAGACAGTATTTATTGATGACATGCCTTACAATGTTGAAGGTGCCCGAGCAGTTGGCATGGCTGCTATTCAGTTTGAAAATGCTCAGCAATGTGAGCTCGAACTAAAAGCCATGGGGGTTAACTTCTAGAAAGCTTTTAATAAAACATAACGTTAGGGTGCATAAACAAAAAAGAGCAGTGTTGAGACTGCTCTTATCTAATGTTTTAGAACGCTAGGTTAGGAGTAAATCACGTTTTCCTCAATCCCACTAACTAATGACTGGGCGTTCTTCCAACGGAATACTTTTTCTAACACCTCTTTGCCATCAGGTGCGCGCCAAGTTCGCTCTTGATCCTCTTGTCCACCAATGTGGCGATAGAATTCAATCGCAGAAATGTTTTGCGACACAACTTCTAAATAAAGACCTGTGTCTTTAAAGTACTGCTGTTGCCATTCTGCGACAGCAAGTAATAGCTGCTTACCAATCCCACGACCACGGTAACTGTCATCAACATGCAATGCGTCAATAAAGGTTCCACGCTCGAAATCATGGTTGCCGAACACACAAACAAAGCCAAGTAGCAAACCTCCCTCCTCCGCCAAGACAATGTGCTGATTGAATGGTGGGTTGGTCAAACGGGTTTGCCAAATCAGTAGTTTGTCGTCAATCGCTTCTTTCTCAAGATAGTTATCACTAAGAATGCCACGGTAATGACGCTTCCAGCTATCCGCATGAAGATGTGCAATGCGCTCGTAGTCCTTATATTCCGCTAATCGTAAATCCATTACGTATTCCTATTTTCTTACATTTTTGCTTCTTTATAGAGTCTCGGTATATTCCACCTTTATAACACTTGTTTCTTGGCAGATTTTATACACCTTAAGCCAGAGCTCATTTTTTAATACTACTCATTATTCAATTAAAAGCAAAATATCCCATCAAGTTCCTTAATCTACACCCAAAGGAATAGTCACATTTGTCTAACTTTAATTTGACTTACATGTGTACGCTGATATTCTGGCGAACAGTTGTTAGCTCAAAGTTAGGGATACACCTGTGACTCAAAACAAACCACCTGTTATCTGGTTGAATACATTAATATTTTCTGCCAGTTTTGTTCTGACTTTTATTGTAATGCCTTGGTATGCATATCATTTTGGACTGGGTTGGGAACATCTAATTTGGGGAGTGATTGCATTTAGTTTTACTAACCTTTCTATTACAGCAGGCTATCATCGTCTCTGGAGCCACAAAACATACGAAGCTCATCCTATTTTGCGCGCCATTTTTGCGATTGGAGGAGCATTTTCTTTGCAAAATAGTGCATTACATTGGTCTTCTGATCATCGTGTGCATCACAAACATGTCGACAATAACGATAAAGATCCGTACTCAGCCAAGCGGGGTTTTTGGTATTCTCACATTGGGTGGATGTTACGTGATTACAATAAATCAAAGGAAAACGAATATACAAACTGCCGTGACCTAAAGCGCGACAAAATCGTCATGTGGCAGCATAAGTATTATGTTCCACTTGCCCTACTGACTAATATTGGTTTCCCAGTCATACTAGGACTGATCTACGGTGATATCTGGGGGATGTTATTGGTCGTTGGTGCAGCTCGACTCTTTATGAGTCACCATACAACTTTTTTCATTAACTCCCTCGCACATATTTGGGGTAAGCAAACTTTCACAGACAAAAACACTGCTCGCGATAATGGTGTACTCGCCTTTTTCACATTTGGAGAGGGTTACCATAATTTCCATCATATTTTCGAGAATGACTATCGCAATGGCGTGTATTGGTGGCATTACGACCCAACGAAGTGGTTGATAAAGTCATGTTCTTGGCTAGGACTCACATCTAAGTTGCGCACAACGCCTACATTTAGAATTGAAAAAGCCCGTGCGAGTCAACTTTTGAAGAAAGCAAGAGAAAAGCTAGAATCGAAACCGAACACGCAAACAATCCTCGATCAGCTACAGCACGAGTTTGATACTTTAGTTCATCACATGCAGGAATACTACGAGATGCGCAAAGAAGTACTCGGTGCCAAAACTGCCAGTGTGGTAAAAAAATACGAATGTTCTGTAACGAAAATGAAGTACCAGCAAATTAAAGCAGAGTTCGAACGGCAGCAACGTAGTTGGAACCTTATGGTTCGTCGATACGCATAGTTTATCCTCATTCTTACGATTACTTAGCTTCGCTTCGGCGAAGCTTTTTTGTTGTGAAGAGTGTTTTCCAATAATTGCTTACTGAGTAAAGTCTTTTTCCTATTGTGAATCAATTCACTCTTTATTCATTCACTTTCCTAGTCATATTTTCCTTCCTATAAATAGCTTCAAACCAGCACGTAACACTTAGAAAACCAAATTCCAACAATACAATCTAACGAAATTATTTATTAAATTATTATTTGTCTCAGATCATGCAAGCCCCATATTTGTCTCGTGCCACAGCTAAGAATTCTGTAAATTCCTTGTCATAAACTGAAACAGTTTCTTTCTTTTTTACATAACATTCGGAGATCCCTATGTTAGAGCTCTTAATTGGCTTAGTGGTTACCATTGCGGTGGGTTACTTTATTGTCAAAGGCTATAAAGCTGCGGGCGTGTTACTGACCGCTGGTATTGCTTTACTTCTTATGACTGGCGTTTTGGGGCACGACGTGCTGCCGTCAAAAATCACCTCAACTGGTAACATGGTGACAGATGCGCTTGAATACGTGAAATACATGCTTCAATACCGCGGTGGCGGTCTTGGTATGCAAATCATGCTGCTTTGTGGTTTTGCGTCATACATGACTCATATCGGCGCGAACAACGTGGTAGTGAAACAGTTCTCTAAACCGCTTTCTGTCATCAAGTCTCCTTACGTCCTTTTGGTAGCGGCTTACATTGTGGCGTGTTTAATATCTCTTGCGGTAAGTTCTGCAACAGGCCTTGGCGTACTATTAATGGCGACATTATTCCCAATGATGGTCGCGATGGGCATTTCTCGTCCAGCAGCCGTTGCAGTGTGTGCCTCTCCAGCGGCAATCATCCTTTCTCCGACTTCTGGTGATGTTGTTATCGCAGCAGAAAAGTCTGGTTTAGAGCTTGATGTGTTTGCGGTACAAACTGTGTTGCCTGTTTCTATTTGCGCAATCATCGTCATGGCAGCGGCAGCGTTCTTCTGGAACAAATACTTAGATAAGAAAGAAAATACACCAATGGAAAAAATTGATGTATCAGAGATCAAAGCTGACGCGCCAGCGTTTTATGCAGCTCTTCCATTTCTACCTATCATCGGCGTTTTCCTATTCAACGGTCGTACCATTCCAGGACTTAGTCTAGACATCTACACTATTGTGGTTGGTTCGATTTTCCTTGGAGCTCTGATCCATTATGTTGTAAATAAGTTCGATGGTAAGAAATCACTAGAAGATTTAGATTCTTGTTACGCAGGCATGGCTGACGCGTTCAAAGGCGTTGTGATGCTTTTGGTTGCCGCAGGGGTTTTTGCACAAGGTCTGATGTCTATCGGTGCTATCGATAACCTACTTCATCTAGCAGATAATGCTGGTGCAGGCGGCGTTGCTTTAATGCTTATTCTAACTGCATTGACAGTTGCAGCAGCAATTGCAACGGGTTCGGGTAACGCGCCTTTTTATGCGTTCGTGGAGTTAGCACCATCTTTGGCTGCGAAAATGGGACTAAACCCTGCTTTCCTAATTATCCCGATGCTTCAAGCATCAAACCTAGGCCGTACTATCTCACCAGTATCTGGCGTAATCGTTGCGACATCAGGTATGGCAAACATCAGCCCGTTTGAGGTTGTAAAACGCACATCCGTTCCAGTTCTAGCAGGCCTTATCACGGTGATTATTGGTACTATGGTGCTTGTTCCAATGAGTGCCTAACGGTATTGCCACGATCAAACTAAAAGCAATATCCGAACAAAATTACGTTTAATTAAAAACGCCAGCAAATGTGCTGGCGTTTTTTTTATTCTAATGTGTTGATTTACGCTGACTTAAATCGGTCAGGAATCTTAGTGATGCTCTCTCTGTAGCTAAACCATAAGTAGGTAACGGCAAGCGAAAAGAATAAATATGAAAGTGCGAATACGATTGGAGACGTGATTAATTCCGCGGACATTCCCCACATCACACCGACTACGGTTATCGTCAACTTAGAAAGCATACCGCAAATGAGTAGGAATAAAGCAAGCTGTGGAAAGCGCGAGCTGCGAAATGCGAAGAAATAACAGCTACCTACCGCTAAAGAAGCAATAGATAAGCCCAACATAAATGAATGGATGTGGTCTGCTGATGCGATACCAGCGGATACCGAAGCCATGAGTAATAGGAACAGTTTCATAAGTCACCTCACAACAAATCTAAAAAGCATCCCTTCATAAATGAAAACTCATTTTTCACTATATTCTGCGCCTAAAATCAGCAATTACAAGTTACTTTTTTGCTCACTTAATGTACATAAAAGCTAATCAGCTTCAATTATTACAAAAGGTTAACAATTAAAAATTAGGAAACCCTTTGCATCTGATACTTACGACAGTCAGATGATAAATTCGCCATTTTTGTTACAGATGGTTAACATGGAAACATTTAGAAATTTTTTATTTGAAATGTGAACTGTGCACTCAACAGCGTAAAACCTCTCTCTCTTGACTCATCATTCGTTATTAGCGAACAAAAAACATCACTTTTTTACAACGTTCTTACTACATACAAAACCATGAATTCACATCCACTTTTAATGTTGCAAATTATTTTATCAGTAACCGTAAAAAGAGATTCCAATCACATATTTATTGGTTATAATCCGCGCTCATTGCGTTAAACGTTGAAAAACGCAAACTAATTTTGAGAAAAAACATCTTTAAACCAACCTTCTTTGCGGCATTGCCAATAAGAGGAAAAACTGAGAATAAAAATGAGCAAGATTGATAAAGCTATGCGCATCCTGTTAGCAGGGTTCTGTATCAACCTTTGTCTTGGCATCCTGTATGCTTGGAGTGTATTCAACAAGGCACTGGTAACTGAATCAGGCTGGAGTGCTGCAGAAGCTTCTGCACCTTACGCAACTGCAACCATCACTTTCTCTATCTGTCTTCTTATTGCAGGTATTCTTCAAGACCGCATGGGCCCTCGAATGATCCTTATCCTAGGTACTGTTCTTACAGGTCTGGGCATGATCGCGTCTGGCTTTGTTGACACTCCACTCATGCTGAACATTACCTTCGGTGTGATCACAGGTGCAGGTATCGGTTTTGGTTACGCATGCCTATCACCTTCTGCGATGAAGTGGTTCCACGCTTCGAAGAAAGGTATGGTTAACGGCATTATTGCGGCAGGTTTTGGTCTAGCGGCTATTTACCTTGCGCCAGTAACTTCTGCGCTAATAGACAGCATGGGCATTCAAACTAGCTTTATGGTTCTTGGTGTTGGTATCCTAGCGATTGCGGTTCCTCTTGCAGCAACCATCAACAACCCACCAGCAGACTACACACCTGCGGAGCCTAAAGTAAAAGAAGGCCAAGCACCTAAAGCGGTGAAAAAGTCAGATGACTTAACTTGGAAAGCAATGTTGAAAACACCACAGTTCTACTCTCTATGGATCATGTACGCGTTTGCAGCTTCTGTTGGTCTAATGATCATTGGTAACATCACGACAATCGCAAGCGTTCAAGCAAACTTGCCAAACGCGGTTTACCTAGCGTCTATTCTTGCTGTATTTAACTCTGGCGGTCGTGTTGCCGCGGGTATGCTTGCAGATAAAATCGGCGGTGTTCGTACGCTTCTACTCGCGTTCGTTCTACAAGGCGTAAACATGGTGCTGTTCGCGACGTTCGACTCTGAGTTTACACTGATCATCGGTACAGCAATCGCAGCGGTAGGTTACGGCACACTTCTAGCGGTATTCCCTACTCTAACGGCTGAGTTCTACGGTCTGAAAAACTACGGCACTAACTACGGCGTGCTTTACACAGCATGGGGTATCGGTGGTGCAATCGGCGCAGCGGTTGTTGGTTTCTCGATGACAAATGGCGACGGCTACACCTTGGCTTACACAATTTCTTCAGCAATGATGGCAGTATGTATCGTACTAGCGTTCATCACTAAGCCATTGTCTGAAGCGAAAGTAGCACAGCTAAAAAACGCATAATTGCGAATTGATTTGATAGCGAAAAGGCTTAACCTATGGGTTAAGCCTTTTTTGTTATCGGTCGTTTATGGAAAGCCCTATCGAACTTGCACCAGACTACTATCTAGAGAACTTCTTCAAGCTGACTCATCACGCAATAACTTGGTACAGCGATTTACTGGCCAAGGAAGAACACGCATGGCTTTGCTCGTTTGATTCTTTGAGCAAACACGCCCAGTGCCTTTTGGTGCGTTTATACAGCCGAAAGGGATGTTGGTTTCGAAGTGATAAGCTGAGTTATCAAGAAATACCTTCTATCAATGAAGCACTGGCAGAATTGAGTCAGCATGAGTTTGTAGCCCTTTCCCCACCCCTTTCTCATCAAGAGTTAGCGGCTAATTTACTGACCAAACCAGAAATCTCCACGCTTTATCCCGAACTGCCGAAATCACTCAAGAAAGACGCCCTTGTCGAACATTTGAGTAATACGGAATTTGATCGTATAGAGCGGCTTGAGTTTACGATCGTCAAACTCAATTCTGCTCATATGATCGACGTGTTACTCACTCTGTTTTTTGCCAACACCCATCAAGACTTAAGTCAGTTTGTGCTTGATGACTTAGGTTTGCATCAGTTCGAGCAATATCAATTGAGTAAAGTGCGCCGTTTCTTTGATTCACGTGAGCAAATAGACCGCTTAATTGAACTGAGCCAGTTGGCCAACCTGTACTGGCAATTTGACCGAAAAGACAAAGCCAATCTCGACTTATTAATTGAGGCAATGCCTCAGCCGGTTAAACACCGTTACGTAGATCGTAAACGCGAGCACATGTTGAATGACATAGCACGTGATTACGAACGGCTTAATGATCTAGAGACCGCCCTATCTCTATTTGGCCAAACTCAACTCACACCGAGCCGAGAACGACGCGCACGTATCTATGACAAATTAAACCATGATGATTTATTTTGTGACATTGTCACAGATATGCTTAACTCACCGATCGATGTGTCTGAGCTCGAAGTTGCACAAAAACTTGAGCAACGGTTAAAACGAAAACAAGGCGAGAAAGTGCCAAGAGTGACGAAGCCAACCTGTACGGAATACCGCCTTGAACTGGATTTATCTCAACAGAGAGTCGAACTCGCCAGCAAAGCGTATTTTGAGTCCTTAGGCTGGACAGTATTTTACACCGAAAATGCACTGCTTAATGCATTACTTGGTCTCACTTTTTGGGATGCGATTTTCGCTCCCATCGAAGGCGCATTCATCAATGCCTATCAACATCGTCCTCTGGATTTGTACCATTCTGATTTTGTTACCAAGCGCCAAGCTTTGATAGATGCGGCGTTTGACGAATTGGAAACGGGTAACACTCATACGTTATTGACAAAGTACGATGAGAAGTTTGGTATCAGCAATCCATTTGTGCATTGGAGCTTAATAAGTAAAGAACTACTCGAAACAGCACTCGATACAATCCCAACTAACATGTTGATGGCGCTATTTAAAATACAATTGAGTGACCTAAAGCTTTACCGCAATGGGATGCCTGATCTGATTGCTTTTAAAGGAAACGAGTTCGAATGGATTGAAGTAAAAGGGCCGGGCGATAAACTCCAAGACAACCAATGGCGTTGGATTAAAGAGTTTACTCGCCTTAATGTGCCATTTGCGGTGTGTTACGTCGCCGCAAGTTAACTCTCTTTATATAAAGAGCTTGGCGCATATTCATTAAAACAATTTCTTTTTTACCGCACCTTGCTCTTTTTCTGAAATATTTTTGTTTCTTCACGATCACTTCACGCTTCATCACACACAATGCGCTTCTACTCATTAAGTTGATTTGAAGAGGCAAATAAAAATGAACAAAACCATTCTTGCGTTACTCGTTACCTGCTCAGTTTCGGTATCTGCGGCTCCTTATGTAGGTCTGGAATATGGACTAGGCACCACTGACCATGACTTGGAACCTCACTTTTCATCTGAAAATGTAACACTTAACCCAGAACTTGAGGATGGTATTTTCTTAGGATTTATCGGTTACTCGTTTAATGACAATTGGGCAATTGAGCTAGGTTACAGCCAGTTTGACCTTGATGACGGCCGTTCTAAGAACCTTGGTATCAAGACAATTGATGGCAAAGATTACCATCATGAAATGGATTGGGATTCCTCTATCACAGCCAAACAAGTCTCGCTAGCACCAGTGTTTAGCTATGCATTAAGTGATAAATGGACAACAAAATTCAAAGCGGGTTTAACTTACACGCAATACGACGCCAAGGTTGCTCAACATCAAGAATATGAGCTTGTCGCGAATGACGATGTGGAAATAAGCAACACGCTTTTCCATAGCTCGAAGAAAAGCAACGAGTTAGGCGCAATGTTCTCTGTGGGCGCGGAATACCAAGTGTTGCCAAAGCTCACCATTGGCGCAAACGCTAAATACCAACTAGACAGCTACGCAAACACTGCATCCTTTAACGTAGGCACAGCTTATTACTTCTAATATAAGGAGATGACAATGAAAAGAGTATTGTTAACATCCATGCTTGCCCTACTTTCAAGCTCGGCTTTCGCCGCGTTTAATGGTCCAGAAGTCAGTGCAATCAATACGGTGAAAGAGGCGCGCAACGCAACCGACGACAGCGCTGTAGTGCTAACCGGGCATATTGTTCAATCATTTGGTAACGAGACTTACTTGTTCAAAGACAACACTGGTGAGATCGAAGTAGAGATCGACAACGAAGATTGGATGGGTCAAGAAGTGACACCAAAAGATACCGTAATGATTCGAGGAGAGGTTGACGCAGATTGGACAACTACGCAGATAGACGTTGAGACAATTCAAAAACGTTAAGAAGCTGACTGATACCTCAACACAAATAACACAGCCACATTTTAGTGGCTGTGTTACGCAATAATCATGGAAAACGCTCGTTTAGCTAGTCAAGCAAGGACAATCTTGCGGTACGACTAATCGTATACTCTTAGGCTGAACATCAAATCTAATGGTTCTCGAATGATAAGGTTCTCCATCTAAATTAAGAGGTAATGGATTCGGGAAGTCTATCTCCAACCAGCTTGCTCTTGTGTACTTCACAAACTCTCCTTTCTCACTCGGGTTATTGATCTCGTCGATTACTTTAGGCAGCTCATGAGGTAAAAATGGGCGCACCAATGTTAGATCCATCAGCCCATCATTAATCATCGCTTTTGGAGCTAACTCTTGCCCACCTCCAGCAAGGCGCCCATTACAAAACGCACCGAGCAACATTTCTCCCTGATACGCACCACCTTCAATCGTTATTGTTCCGTCATATGGTTTAAAGCCAAGTGCTTTTACAACACCAGTTAGCGTGTAAGCTCCGCCGCCAAGAAAGTTTTTGAGTTCAACAGGCGTTTCTGCTGTAACTTCTGCGCCAAACCCTGCTGTTGCCACGTTAATAAAGCAGCGATCGTTCGCTTTGACGCAATCGACCAAAGCGGACTGCCCCTCAACAGCAAGAGATAAAGACGCCTTAATGGAATTAGGTACTTGAATAGCGGTAGCAAAGTCATTGGCGGTACCAAGGGGAATAATGGCTAACTCAGGGCGTTTTTCTTCGTCAATTTGAATAACCGCAGAAGCCGCCTCATTGACGGTCCCATCGCCACCAGCGACAACAATACGTTCAATGCCTTCATCAACCGCTTCTTTCACTAGCCGCGGCATGTCTTGAGATTCCCACGTCACACGCACCTGCACGTCGATGCCTTTGTCTCTCATTTTCATGATTGCATCTCTTAACTCTGGATTCCCAGCTTTTTTTCCGTTAAGGATGGCACGTATTGTCTTTTTCATTGCACTTCCTATTGGTTGATGACTTTTCCTGCTTGCTTAATCTGTGAACGCAACCACTGATGGGCGCTGTCGTTTGTGCGACTAGGATGCCAGATTGTACAAAGCTCATACATTTGTTCATCAAATGGCATTGATAAAGATTTAACATGATAGGTGTTATTGAACAAGTTGATCATCGACTCTGGCATTAAACCAATGTATTCACTACCACAAATAATTGGGAGCATTTCTAATACGCCTGAGGCTCGATACTTAATCTTTCTCTTATCCAAGTCGACAATGTCATCGGCGTTTAACAAGCTCTTACGACTCTGCCACTGCGAAACCACTACGTGTTCTTCTTCAAAAAATTGTTCAGCCGTAATCTCGTCATTCAGGCGTGGATGCGTTTCGCTACATACCACCACCAAACGCTCCGTAAGTACAGTTTCCAGTTTTAGCACCGTTCTTGCTCTTGGTGTGATATCAATGATCAAATCGTATCGTTGTAACCGCAGATCACTTTCAAAATCTTCCGTAAAAAGCGGATGTACTTCTAATGCAACATTTGGCGCCGACACACGGATTTGTTTCATGACTTGAGGTAGCAACTCAAAACTTGCAACGGACACACAGGCAATAGAAAACACTCTATTCGACACTTTAGGGTCAAACTCACTAGAGGCCGATAATGTCGAAGTGAAATTTTGTACTGAAGCTAGAAGAGCAGGATAAATATCCATCGCAAACGAGGTAGGCTCGACACCTTTAACGCAACGATGAAACAATGGATCATCGTAGATATCACGTAGCCTTGCTAGCGCTTTACTCACCGCAGGCTGGGTGATGTTTAAACGCGCCGCCGCCCGAGACAAGTTACGCTCTTCATAGATGGCAGTGAAAATGGGAATAAGATTAAGGTCGGTCGGTTTCATGCTATTAAATTTTTCAAAAGTCACTTTCTCTATTTTAATCTAACAGCATGATCCTTCACGTAGCCAAGTGCAATAAATGGGCGGTATCGCTTGTTTTAATGAGTTTTAACTCAATTTTGACGCACTTCATTCACCACATAAACTGGCACCATAGTGCAACGTAAAGCTTGACTTAGGCTTTGCCTAGGTAAGGGGTAAGAAACTCGCTGACTTCCTCGCCGCATAAACCAGTTTCTACCTCTATACCTGCTTGTTTTAGAATCTCGATACCTCGACCACTGTTGCGTGGGTCGGGGTCCAATATGGCTACGACGACTTTGCTTATGCCGGATTTGACTAATGTCACCGCGCAAGCTGGCGTGCGACCAACAAACGAACACGGTTCCAGCGTAACGTATGCCGTCACCGATTCTAACGAGCCTTGATACGCATTCAGCGCTTCCACTTCCGCGTGATTGCCACCAATCGCTTGAGTATGACCTTCAGAAACGATTTGATTGTCTTTCACTAACACGCAGCCAACCGGCGGGTTGGGTTGACATTCAGGAAGCGCATTTTTGGACACTTCCAATGCGCGGCGCATAAACTCTTGGCTCATTTGAACTCTATTCTCTAATAAAAACGAGGCGCTATATTAGCGCCCCGTTTTATTCATTGCCATCTCTTCCAATGACTTTGTCCAGTTCTGGTAACGCTCGCGGAATACGGAATTTAAAGCGTTTTTGTTTGGTCTGGATTTTGCGCCACATCGACTTCAGTAAATGAGCGCTATTTTCACCATTTTGCATTCGCGACGCACTTTTTTGCCACGATTCACTCGTATCGGCTTTGGTCATTTCTAGCTCGGCCGTATTTAAACGCAATTGTTTGTACAATATGGTCCTTGCTTCAGACCAACGTTTAGCCTTTAACAAACGGTGGAACGTCAGCCATGCTGGTGTCGGTCTGTTGCGGTAGTAACGTTTAATGGCTACCAATGAAATAATCACAAAACCCAGCAACACAAGCGTGGAAACAATCCATGCAAAGTACGTTCTGATGAAGGACTTCAACGTGTGCTTCGCGGCAAAAGTTTTGCCCTCTAACATCACCGTTTCCACTTGCTGAGTCTTACTGTTCCACCAACGGAACTCATAATCCGGCAGGGTTAATTCACCACCTTGTTGAATCACGTACACGCTCTCTTCTGTGCGTGTTGACTGGTAATCACCACGTGTTTGCGTATCTGTCAAACGGTGGGGTTGAGGATACGCTTGATAACGGGTTGTTGATTCTCCTTTCAACAAGTCTGGTAGCAATACAGATAGTGAATCTTGAGCCGAAATGGTGATTTTACGCGTGATTGCATCCCCAACTTTGAGTGACTCAGTGGAGGTATCCCACTCTTGCTTTACCTCTACATCTGTTGCAGAAAACCAAGGTGTCTCACCACTCAGCAGGCCCGATGGCAAGACGGTTTTGAACTTAATCGGCTGCGTGTAAAGTGTGCCTGACACCTTCTCGCCGTCCGGCGCAGACACCTGAACGCCCACTGCGACAGGTGGAATCACAAAATCACCAGAAGCTTGAGGATACAAAGTCACTTCCCAGCGTTGACGCGACCAAGTTTGCCCCTCTTTTTGCTCAGTAAAGTTGGTTGCTAGTTGATTACGCTGTTTGGCGATAACATTGGGTATTTCAATATTGCCAATTCTCGTACCACCCGTAAACCAACGCGGCGTTGCCACTTCGATGGTTAAAATAACTTGCTCATTGACGCTAAAACTTGGTGTTTTCCTCTTCTCTCCAGCCATTGGTTGTTTACCAACCCACGCTTGTAACTCAACTCCATGCTTTCGTTGAACGTCACGAATATCTTGAGCCAACACACTACTGCTCAGGAGGAAGCCGAAACAGATAACTAACCACAAGGGTAAAGCAAAGTGCGTAAAACGGTGGCTTTTCATCATTGCACCGCCTCCTCTGTATTTTCGTTCGCAGTAGAGGTTGATTCTCCGGTTTCTATTGAACGCAATTGAATCTGAAACTTCGCATTTAAGAAGTATTTAGGATCCGCTTCGACTCGCTTTAACCATTTGTCGGCTAATTCTTGGCTACCTAAGATGTCGTCTGCACTTAACGTTTCTTTAATCATCAACTCCGCTGACGTTTTTTCATCCGCCCCTTCTGCGGTTTGAGGGTTATCGCCTAGCTCGGTTGATGCTTCTTGCTCCGTTCCTGCCTGACTCTCACTCATCCGGTTGATGTCCTCTACAATACCACCAATCACTTTCAAGTTATGCTCAACATCCGGTCTTAGCCTCTCGCTCAACGTTGGCTTGTTGGCTAGGGATTTTAACAAGTCACGTGCAGCCAAATATTCACGCTGACGCGCCAATGCACTCGCCGCATTATAAAGACCGTAATCTCGAACCTCTTCGGACGGGTCGTTTTGCATTTCCAAAAACGCGCTGTGCGCGAGCTCAAACTCGCTAGCGTAGTAGTACGCCGTGCCTTTGCGTAATGGATCGACAAAGTGTTTTGCAGCTTCTAAATACGCTTGTTGGTTGAACAAACGCTGTCCTTGTTGGTCTGGCGTCAGCCACAAATCCCACCACCATTGCTCCACCTTGTCGAAGGTCGTCACTTTTTGCACAACTTGTGGCTGCTCGGCTTTAACAGAAATGTTCTCCGCCATTGCACTGGTCGGCATCAACAGTGTACCGCTCATCATTACAATCACGCACCACTGCACTAACCACCCTTTTCTAAACCACAGCATCATGATCAACGCGATTGGAAACAGAAGTTGATAACCCATGTCTTTCCAAGGCATTGAAGATTCGCCATTAAGCTGCATATTGCGCTCAACGTATCGGTTCAGTTGCTCGATATCACTATTATCGACAGTCACTTCCACCAATCGACCGTTAGTCTGACTAGCCAGTTTTTGTAGAGAATCCAAATCCATTGGGTTGTTACTCACAATGTCAGCATTCCCTGCCGCAAGAATTAACAGTTGATAAGGTTTGCCCGAGAAATACGCTTGGTATTGCTCAATCGTGGCTGGATTAACGCCATCACTCACCAACAGAACGGTGGAGCCTGGTTGACCTTGCAATTGTTGATCAATTAACGGCAAGGCTTTTTCGGCAAGCTTACCTTGCACGGGCATAATTTCTGGCGTAATGGCCGCCAAAAATGGGTCAAATACTTTGCTGTCTTGAGTTATAGGCATTGCGACATGAGCACTGCCCGCGAACACGACTAAACCCGTTTTTCCGCCTTTTCGCACGGCTAGCAAATCGCGTACTTTCTGTTTGGAACGCTCAAGGCGGCTTGGTGGGAGATCTTTTTGCAGCATCGAGTCGCTGTTATCAAGCACCACAAGCATAGAGGCTTTATCTTCGCCAAAGGGAGAAGGTTCTCGTTGCCACGTTGGGCCTGCACAAATCACAATGGCGATGAACACAATTAGCATCAAGAGCTTAAGCGGCAGTTGCTTACGCCAGCCTCGCTCACCTATCGTCAAAGCATTGCGTAAATGTTCGGGCAGAATATCCTTCCAGCTTGGCTCGCTTTCTTCTCGCCAGCGTAACCACACCAAGAAAAACATGGGGATCAAAGCCAGTAACCACAGTGGTCGAATAAAATGAAACTGCGTAAAGAATTGCGTCCAACTAAGAGAATCAAACATCGCTCTCTCCTAATGATGATCGTGTAACAGCCCTTCTTTTAAGTGTTGCGACGCTGAACGCGAGCAAATGCATGATGACCACTAACGCCATCAAGTAATGGTGAAGGCTTTGTTTTGGGCGGTATGTGGTGCTTTCGTAAAGTTGAGGTTCCAGTTTGCCAATTTCGTCGTAGGCAGCCGATAGTTCATCACGGTTGAGTGCTTCAAACGCTTCACCGCCGGATTCTTTCGCAATGCGATGAATCGTGTCCATATCCAACGCGGTTTCACCTATCGTTTCCGGATCGCCCATCGCAATGACGTGTACTCTCACGCCTTTGGCTTTCGCAACTTTCGCCGCATCAATCGGTTCAACAAAACTGCCCGTGTCGTTACCATCGGTTAATACAATCGCGACTTTTTCACGGTTTTGGTCTTGTTCTAAAGCACTACGCGACTTATCGCTTTGCTCAAAAACTTTAATCGCTAAGCCAATCGCATCACCAAGATGGGTACTCTGCCCTGCCATTGCCACATCGGTTTGGTTAAGCAGTTCGAGCCACACTTTTTGGTCTGCGGTAAATGGCGTTTGCACGAAAGCAGCATCACCAAAAAGCACCAAGCCTAATCGGTCACCTTTACGAGACTGAACAAACTCCGACAGCACTTCTTTTGCCGCATCAAGACGAGAAATTTTTTCGCCTGTACGTGAGGTGAAATCTGGCTCGGCCATGGAGCCCGAAAGATCCACCACCACCATCACATCGCGGCCTAAACTCTCGCGAACTTGAGGCTCGCCTAACACGGTGGGTTTTGCCATCGCACACACCACCAAAAGCCATGAAAGAATTAACGTTGCTCGTTGCCACCAACTCGGGGTCAACTGGCTTGCACCTTCTGATGGCGTCTCGCCAATCGCTTCCACCAGCTGACTAAAAAACGGCACTTTGATCGCCATTTGCTTAGTGCGATATGCAGGCACCAAGTAGTACACCACCAACGGCAAGGGCAAAACCAGAAACCACATTGGGTGAGCAAATTCAAAACCAGACAAACCAGTTATCGATGCAAGAAGATCATTCATGTTGACCTCCCTGATGTGCTTTGCGTTTCAATCGTGGTGATTTATTTGCCGCGCTTTTTTGAGCATCACCACGCTGTTCACTCACCCAGTTTTTCGCACGAGCAATAAGCGTTACTCGCTCTTCGTTGGTTAGCGTAACGCTTGGGTCAACAATACTTTGTAGCCAACACTTTGAAAGCTCATCGTTAAAAACCATTTGCGAGTTTGCTTGAGAGTCTCTGGTTTGCGGATACAGCGCATCGAGCTTGCGCAGAAAGGCGGTATCAAACAATTTCGCGTTGCGGCTATCAATATGAATCAGCACTATTTTAAGCACAGAGAACAATACTTTTGGCATGTCTTTGTCGCTCGGGTTGATTTGCGAAATCGCCAGTAGAGCTTCTTTTCGGTAACGATTATGCCACCATTGCCGAGCCAAGCGATATGCGAAATATACCAATGCAATGAACGCAACCGCCGCTAAAATTTTCCAGCCAATAGTTTGCGGGTACCAACTCACGCTAGATGGTACGGCCACATCATGCAGCTCTCTGAGTATGTAGGTACTTGGAGGCGTAGGAAGATCACTCATTTAACGCCCTCCTACCAGTTTTTGGAATTGTTTAATGTGCTCACCTGTCGTATCGAGTTCGATGTGCGGAAGGTGTTTCATCGCCATAAGTTGAGAGAGTGATTGACGCTGTAAGCTAGTTCGAGCCTCAAGCTTTGCGCTCGCAGCTTCTACCTTTGCTTTGCTGTCTAAATTGAGTTGATACTGCCCGTCACCAACCACCCATTTCGATTTTGCCAAATCGTCTGGTAGCGCTTGTTCTAATGGGTCACTGACCATCACTGCAAGAACATCGTTGTGCTGTTGTAGCTGTTTAAGGTGATCAAGATGGTGCTCCTCGCAGTCGCTCCAGTCGCTGATAAAAATCAAAGTGGATTGCTTGAGCTTCATGCGTTTAATAAGCTCAATCCATTGACTGAACGTTACTTTTTCGGAATTGCAGGAGTCCACATTGAGCGATTGATTGGCTTTAGCGAGACGTTTAAGTTGCGCCAGAAGATCGTTTTGCGAACGCTGTGCCTTGCTGTGAAACAATGCCTGCGGGGATGCGATGACAAAACCGACTCGGTCGCCATCTTTTAATACTCGCCACCCACACATCGCTGCGATCTCTGCCGCGACAACTGATTTCATTACTTGCGTCGAAGCAAAAAACATTGTGCTTCTCTGGTCGACACACACGATTACGTTGCGATCTTTTTCTTCTGTATAGCTGCGCACGTGCGGCTTACCTGTACGCATCGTAACTTTCCAATCAAGGTTACGAATATCGTCACCCAATTGGTAATGGCGCAGCTCTTCGAAGTTCAATCCACGACCGCGAAACAACGAATTGTGTCGGCCAGAGAGTACGCTACCCGCTTTTAGATGAGGAAGTAAACTGAATGATTCTGCTTGTGCTTGCAGACGTACTAAACGAGCATAATCGCAGTACAAACGGGGATCCATCCCCTGTGATTTTGGCGCAAGAGTTGGCTTAGCCATAATGCCTCCCACTTACCCAATTTCTACACAGTCTAGCAGCTCTTGTACGACTCGTTGATGATCGACCCCATCTGCCAGTGCATCGTAGGTCAAAGAAAAACGGTGGCCCAATACAGACGGAACCATGGCACGCACATCGTCAGGAGTAACGTGGTCACGTCCTTGCATCCACGCATACGCACGAGCGCATTTGTCGAGTGCGATAGAAGCACGAGGACTAGAGCCAATCTCAATCCATTTTGCTAAGTTTGAATCGGCATAACGCTCTGGCTTACGAGTCGCCATCACTAACGCAACGATGTAGTTTTCCACTAGGTCTGATACCACGATGTTTGGTAACTGACGACGCGCTTCTAGCACCACGTCTGGCTCGATGTGTTTTGGCGTAATAATTTCGCTGCTGGTTTCCGCACCCAATTCTTCACTGCGCACCAAACGAATGATGTCACGTTCTGCGTCATCTTCTGGATAATCGACGGTAACCTTCATGATAAAGCGGTCCATTTGCGCTTCTGGCAGTGGGTACGTGCCCTCTTGCTCTACTGGGTTTTGCGTTGCAAGCACCATAAATAAGTCTGGCAATACGTGAGTTTTATCGCCTACTGTGATTGTGCCTTCGGCCATGGCTTCAAGCAGTGCCGCTTGTACTTTGGCAGGTGCACGGTTGACCTCATCAGCAAGTACAATGCTGTTAAAAATGGGCCCAGGTTGAAAGTGGAGTTGCGGCTTACCATCCAGCTCTTGATAAACCTCAGTACCCGTCACGTCAGATGGTAAAAGATCCGGCGTAAACTGGATTCGACCAAAACTGGTGTTTAACAAGTTCGCCAACGATTTTACGGAACGTGTTTTTGCCGTTCCCGGTAAACCTTCTAGCAGAATATGCCCATTTGTTAATAACCCGATGACTAAAGCTCGAACCACATGGCTTTGTCCAATGACGCTTTTTTCTGTTTGTTCGATGAGTTCTTTTATCGCTTGTTGTGCGTGGTTCATAGGATACCTTTTCAATGGTTTAAGCCGTCTTTTCGATAGTTAAGTATAAGAACAAATGAAATAACTTAAGGTTATATTCACTATGTTATCTTTGCGGTTCTTGAGATTGGAGAAGTTGTGCAAGACCAACCAACATCGGTAACGCATAATCAAAGAACATTTTGATTCCCGAACACAAATAGTTTAGACCACTCTCACCATTCGGCGTTTTGATCAAACGGTTTTTTGGGCACTCACCCCAACAATAAGGCAAGTAAGGGCATTGCTTACAATACGTCGGCAATGAATCGCGTTTTGCCATGCCAAAAGTATATTGTCTTGTAGAGAAGGCCATTTCATTCAGTGAGTGTTCATGAATGTTGGCGAGTTTGTATTCTGGATACACATAGTGGTCGCAACTGAACACGTCGCCATTGTGCTCAATCGCCAACCCTTTGCCACAAAACTCCGCCGTCACGCAAAGCTGAGACGGTTTCCCCATTACTTGCGCCACCGCGGTTTCAAACAGATTAACCAGCACACGGCCAAGATCGTTATTCACCCACTCTTCAAAGGTCGCCATTAAAAAGCGTCCCCAGTCTTCAGGATCGACTGACCAATCCGTTACAATCGACATTGGATGCCCCGGTTTAGCCAGATCACTGCCTTTGGTTGGGATCATCTGTTCGTTCCAAAACTGCGGCGCGGTTGTTTGGAAGTTGTTGGCTTCTACCACCGGCGCAAACTGAATATAAGTCACACCCAATTCTTGGGTTAAAAATCGATATACTTCGAGCGGGTATTTCGCGTTGTGACGATTCACCGTGACCAACGCGTTGAATTTCACGCCATGCGCTTGGAGCTTATCTACCGCTTTCATCACCAGATCAAACGTCGGCTTACCGCTGCGGGTTTTGCGATATTTGTCGTGCAGCTCTCGTGGCCCATCAATCGACAAGCCAACTAGGAAGTTGTGTTCTTTTAAAAACGCACACCACTCATCGTTTAGCAAAATGCCGTTGGTCTGAAGGTCGTTTTCAATGCGAACGCCTTTCGGCTGATGTTTCTTTTGCAGAGCTACGACATTACGGAAATAGTCCAGCCCAAGCAGCGTTGGCTCCCCACCCTGCCATGAGAAAACAATTTCTTCGCCATCCTGACTTTCGATGTAGCTTTTCACGAACGCTTCCAATGTTGCGTCGTCCATTTTTGGCTGCTTTTCTTGGTGCAGTAGATTTTCTTTATGCAGATAAAAGCAGTACTGACAATCGATGTTGCATTTTGCTCCGCCCGGCTTTGCCATCACATGGAATCGACGGTCATACGCCTCCGGAACCGGTGATTTAGACGCCGTTTTAAGAGGAACAATAGGCATGGTAGTAGAATGGCGAGGGGAAATCTTACTCATACGTTTCTCACTATTAAATATACCCAAATAACCTCGTGAGCTTTGTACCACAAGAGTGAAGCTATTTGGGTATATAGCGCTCCGAAAAGCGCTATGGATTATCGATGTTCTTTATTACTTAGAAGACTTAGGTACGAATGAACCTGCTTCCATGCGAGGTGGGAACTCTTTAAACGTACCCATTACCTCTTTCACTTTCTCTACCGCTGGCATCATTAGGAATGAACGCTCGTACATCCAACGAGAGTAACCCATACCTTGGTCACCACGTTCGAATGGGTCGATACTCAAGTCGAAGATCAATGGAACACGAAGTTTAGTAAACGGCTTGCGCCATACATCCATGCCCGTTTCATTCTCTTGAATCATAAAGTGGAACTTGTACTTTCCTTGGCGTAATGCCACAAGATCGCCGTCATCGCTCCAGTAAACGAACTCATTACGAGCAGATTTGTCTGATTTACCCGTTAGATATGGCAGTTGGTTATAACCATCTAGGTGAACTTTATAGTCCATATCACCAACTTTCTTGCCTTTTAGTAATTCATCTTTAACTTTGGTGTCACCCGCTGCAGCAACCAATGTCGGGAAGAAGTCCTCTAATGACATCATGCCGTTGAACGTTTTACCTGCTTCGATGTTTCCTGGCCATTTAATCAACATCGGCACACGGAAACTGCCTTCCCAGCCAGTGTTTTTCTCAGAGCGGAATGGTGTCATCCCTGCATCAGGCCACAAATCAACCATAGGACCGTTGTCAGTGGTGTAAACAATGATTGTATTGTCATCCACACCCAACTCTTTGATCTTATTAAGTAGCTGACCGATTTGATCATCGTGCTGCTTAACACCATCCGCGTAGAAACCAGCACCTGTTTTACCTTTGTATTCTTCAGGAACATGCGTGAAGTTGTGCATGCGAGTGGTGTTAAACCAAGTAAAGAACGGCTTATCCGCTTTTACTTGTTTTTCTATGAAGGTTTCCGCAGCATCAAGGAATTCACCGTCAACATTTTCCATACGCTTACGCGTAAGTGGACCGGTATCTTCAATTTTGCCGTCAGCGTAAGAGTGGATTACGCCACGAGGGCCAAATTTCTTCTTGAACTCTGGATCTTTAGGATAATCCACGTTCTCTGGCTCTTCTTCCGCGTTCAAGTGATATAGGTTGCCGAAAAACTCATCAAAACCGTGGTTGGTAGGAAGGTGTTCGTCTCGGTCGCCTAAATGGTTCTTACCAAATTGTCCGGTTGCATAACCCATTTGCTTAAGCACGGTTGCAATCGTTGGATCTTTTTCCGAGATACCTTGCGGAGCGCCTGGTAAGCCCACTTTTGATAGACCAGTACGTTTTGGCATTTGACCAGTAATGAATGCAGAACGGCCTGCTGTCGAACTTTGCTGTGCGTAGAAGTTAGTGAACTTCGCACCTTCTTTAGCAATGCTATCGATGTTCGGCGTGTTGTACGCCATCATGCCTTGGTTGTAGGTACTAAGGTTCCAGTAACCAACATCATCACCAAAGATGACAAGAATGTTGGGTTTGTCCGCTGCGTGTGCAACTGCAGATGCAGCGCCTAATGCTAACGTACATGCGTTAAGTACGAGTTTTTTACTGCTCGTTTTGGTCGCATTTTTCATATTATCTCCAAGAGTTCGCTAGTGCGTAAAAATGGTATTCGCTTTTCAATACCATTGTTGATATAAGATAAAGCACTAATTTCAGGCGATAAATGCAGTCAGAATTAGTTAACCTATAAATTAAATTTATGAGTAACGTTATGGACTTGAATTTGATCCAAACTTTTCTTGTTGTCGCGGAGTTCCAATCTTATACGAAAGCCGCGGAACAATTGGGGCTTACACAACCCGCTGTGAGCGCTGCAATAAAGCGTTTAGAACAAGTGGTCGATAAGCAATTATTTGTCAAAAAAGGGCGAGGTATTGCACTAACATCCACCGCTTATCAACTGCTACCGCAATTCCAGCAAGCGGTTAATATCATTGATAATGCGATATCCGATAAGAATCATTTTGAAGTGTGTTGTTCCGAAATTTTATTGCACATTATGGACCCGATAAAGAACACTATTTTTTATGAATCACCACCCGAAAAGTTCTTATTATTTGAGCTGTTAAGACAACAAAAAGTCGATCTAGTAATCGATACGGTGATCACGAAAGATGCAGCGTTTATTATTGAAGATGCTTATGAGGAAGAAGCCGTGGTTATCTGTAGTGAGAACCATCCCCGTGTACACGGCACGCTCACAAAAGAGCAATTTTATGAGGAAACTCACTGTTTATTCTCAGGAAAATGGAACAACATGTCGGGGTTCGAGCAACTAGCAAAGGAAACAATTCAAGAAAGAAAAGTCGACTTGATCACATCTTCGCTAGCGGGCATGGCGCTGTATGTCGCCCAAAGAGACAGTTTAGGGATCGTGTCTCAATCTTTTGCAAACAAGTGGAGCAAAGCGCTCAAACTTCAAATTTTGCCCTGCCCCATTTCGATACGCTCTATCCCTTACAAGTTCGTTTACCATAAGCGAGAGGTAAACAACCCAGCCCACATCGCTCTACGTGAAAAAATCAAAGCCAACTTAACGGCAGCCCACTACGAACCAATTTGTTTATAACTCTTGTCAATTGAAGCGTTAGGCGTTTTCGTCATCAAGCTTTCTACAAACCTTAATAGATAGAATTTTACAGATAAAAAAGAGGCTCACGTTAATGAGCCTCTTTCTATATGTGATACTTCACTTAGCTTTTCCTACTTATTTGGGTTCTCTTTTAGTTTCTCCATCACTTGATCGAGCGAGAAGCTTGCTGCTTTTTGCCTTGGTGGGAACTCTTTAAACGTTTCAAGGAATCTGCCTACGTAAGCTTGCGCAGGAACAAGCATGTAAGCACGGTCTAGCATCCAATCGTAGTAAGTGTTAGAAGTGATATCAGCCACTTCGTAAGGATCCATACGCAAGTTGAAGATCTTAGGAACACGAAGTGTGGTGAATGGTTCAGCCCAAATACGCAACGTGCCTTTTGCTCGTTGCTCCATAAAGACCAGCTTCCATTTGTTATAGCGAAGTGCAGTTAAGTCTCCATCATCTGAGAAGTAAAAAATTTCTTCTCGTGGGGCCTTATCCTCTTTACCAGTCAAATATGGTAGGAAGTTATAGCCGTCTAGGTGAACTTTGAATTTCTTACCATTCGCACTATAACCTTTGAGCAATTTCTCTTTGATATTGTCATCACCCGCGGCAGCAACAAACGTTGGCATCCAGTCCATGTGATGCATGATATCATTCGAAACAGAGCCAGCTTTAATTTTACCCGGCCAACGTACCATCGCAGGAACTCGGTACGCACCTTCCCAGTTGGTATTTTTCTCTCCACGGAATGGCGTTGTACCTGCATCTGGCCACGAGTTCATGTGTGGGCCATTATCGGTGGAGTAAAAGACGATTGTGTTGTCTTTAATACCCAAATCATCCACTTTTTTCAGTAGCTGACCTACATGGTTATCATGCTCGACCATACCATCTGCATACTCGCTGATACCTGTTTTTCCAGAGTTCTCTTCTTTCACATGAGTACGGAAGTGCATACGAGTTGCGTTCCACCAGACAAAGAAAGGTTTTTCAGCCTTGACTGCACGATCCATAAAGTCGAGTGCCGCATCTAACGTCTCTTCATCCACGGTTTCCATGCGCTTGCGAGTTAGAGGTCCTGTATCCTCAATTTTGCCATCAGCGTACGAACGGATAACGCCGCGCGGACCGAACTTTTTACGAAACTCAGGATCTTTAGGATAATCGACGTTTTCTGGCTCCTCCTCGGCGTTCAAGTGATAAAGGTTGCCAAAAAATTCATCGAAGCCGTGATTAGTAGGAAGGTGCTCATCTTTATCACCTAAGTGGTTTTTACCAAATTGCCCTGTCATATAGCCCATCGGCTTCAGCATTTCGGCAATGGTTGCGTCCTCTTCCTTCAAGCCAAGATCAGCACCTGGAAGCCCCACTTTACTCAAACCTGTTCTAAGAACGGTTTGGCCCGTAATGAAAGTAGAACGGCCCGCTGTACAAGATTGCTCACCGTAATAGTCAGTGAACATCATGCCTTCTTTGGCGATACTGTCTATATTTGGTGTTTTGTACCCCATCAAGCCAAACGTGTAAGCACTGAGATTGGACTGGCCAATATCATCACCCCAAATGACGAGAATATTTGGTTTCTCTGCTGCGATACTGCTACTTGTCGCACCGATTAAAGCGGCGGCAAGAATCGCTAATCGGCGTTTAACGCCATATTTCGCTGTCATATAAACCTCTGTGTGTATTAGAAAAGTGCTTCCTGCAACAGAATGTATAGTTCACAAATAGCGGATAAGCGAATTTACTAAATGAGAATTCTTTCTATCTTCGCCTAACATTACACCGTTATTTGTAGCTAATACGCACTCCAATAGCACTTTAGTTCAGAGCGCCATCGCACCATTCATCACTACTGTTAATCTCAAATATTAAGATTGTCTACGCATATCACAGTGCCCATAAAGTACCTGATTGCTTTTATATAAATATTAATGATAATACGTTTTACTACCATTAATAATTAAGGTGCCCGCGTGCTTGACTCCAAGGTTTCAAATGGAAAAACTTACCAATGCCAACACAACGGCGTTCACCATAATGATGAGGAGCTATTACTAGATAAGCGCACTCACTCTGTGGTACTCAATTACTTGCCAAACAAGAAATCTGTTCAGTTAACAAGCATTCAATTTAAGCTGCTGCAAACTCTCACTCACCATCAAGATCAAGTACTTAGTAAGCATTTTCTTTACGAAACAGTACTAAAACGTGAATTTACTGAACATGATCGAGCACTCGATATGCACATGAGCAGAATGAGAAAGCGTCTAGTTCACGAAGGCGTTCCAACAGACAGAATTCAGACAGTCCACCGCCAGGGTTACATTTTCAAGCGCTCAGACAATCAACAGAAAAATTAACGCTAATTGGCCCAACTTTTGGTAATTGACCGCTTATTTTGCTTTAATTAATGCAAATTCGAATCACGTAAAATAACTCAATGAATTTGCGCTTAATTTTTACACTTTGCATTGCTACTTTGTTTGCCGGCTGTGCAACCTATGCTGGTCTTAACTATGACCAACTGTTTGGTCCACAGCTCGTGCGTGAACGCACAGTTGACGTGGAAACCCCTCAAGCAAACTTCTTCCAAAGCGAAGTTAAACCCATTATGGATAACCGCTGTGTCGTCTGCCACGCGTGCTACGATGCACCATGTCAACTTAAGCTCTCTTCTGTTGAGGGCATTGACCGTGGTGCGAGTAAAGCACTGGTATATGAAGGAACAAGACTCACAGCCGCAGCACCAACACGCTTATTCGAAGATGCAGAAACAACCCAAGAGTGGCGCGATGCGGGTTTTCATCCGGTTCTCAACGAACGTGATCAAAGCATGGCAGCCAACATTGATGCAGGCCTTATCGCACGTTTGCTACAACAAAAAGAGCGCCACCCATTGCCTGACCAAGTCCAGTTAGAAGGCTTTGACTTTTCGATAGACCGAGAGCAAACCTGTCCGACGATTGAAGAATACGAGCAATACGAGAAGGATAACCCAACCTGGGGCATGCCTTTTGGTATGCCAAATCTATCAAACAGTGAATACCACACACTCATGACTTGGTTGGAAAACGGCGCAATAATGAACGTTCACCAACCTGTTAGTGAGAATGAGCAAGCGCAAATAGATAAGTACGAAACATTACTTAACCACTCTGATTTGAAAAATCAGCTGATGGCTAGGTATATATATGAGCATTTGTTTTTATCTCATATCTACTTTTCAGAACTCGATGAAGATCCCCGATTCTTCACGCTCGTCCGCTCTGCTACACCACCAGGACAGCCCGTCAAACGTATTTCAACGCGTCGCCCGTACGATGATCCAGGGGTTGAACGTGTGTTTTATCGAATTATTCCAGAGCAAGGGACCATAGTAGATAAAACTCACATGCCATTCGCGTTAAACAAGCAACGCATAGAGAACTGGAAAACTTGGTTTATTGATGCTGATTACACGGTTAGCCAGCTCCCGAGTTATGCACCAGAAGTTGCTGCAAACCCGATGACATCATTCATCGACCTTCCAGTGAAATCGCGCTTTAAGTTCATGCTAGATAATGCACAAAATACAATAATGGCATACATCAAAGGCCCAGTTTGTCGTGGCCAACTGGCATTGAATGTTATCAATGATCGCTTTTGGGTGTTTTTCCTTGATCCAGATAAAGCAGACATCCCAGAAGTAAATGAGTTTTACCGATCTCAGGCTGATAACCTAAAACTACCGGCAGAACAAGAAAGTAACACGCTACCTGTTACCAACTGGGTCAAGTACGCGCGCCAGCAAGCTCGCTACCTAGAGGCTAAATCTGAGTTCACTAATAACTGGTTTAAAGAAGGTGAAAACCTATCCACCGATGTAATTTGGGACGGTAATGGCACCAACCATAATGCGGCATTAACGATATTCCGCCATTTTGATAGTGCTTCTGTTGTTCAAGGGTTAGTTGGTGAGCAGCCTAAAACAGTGTGGATTCTTGACTACGCGTTACTAGAGCGTATCCACTATTTGCTTGTTGCTGGGTTTGACGTTTACGGTAACTTCGGCCACCAGCTCATGACACGAATGTTTATGGACTTCTTGCGTCTAGAAGGCGAAAGTAACTTTATCTCGTTGTTACCCGCCGATATGCGCCATGAACTTCAATCTAGCTGGTATAAAGATCAAAGCCCGCAGTTGAGTGACTTTTTACAACGAAATGTGAAGCCGTTTAACCAACCAACCAGCGTTCAGTATAAGAGTGACGATCCAAAAACAGAGTTGGTGGAGTTGTTGAGCGAACATGTTTCAGATGTGCTTCTGCCTCGCTACGAAATTCAAGACACGGCTCTTTCTGCGAGTAGTGAAAAGCAACTAAAACGTATTGACCACGTTCGTGGTGAAGGCCTAAAAACCGTTCCGCAAATCACTATGCTTATGGTGAGAAGTCAATCAGGGGAAGATGAACTGTTCACCTTACTTCACAACAATGCACACACAAACATCTCTAGCTTGTTTGATGAAGAAAGTAACCGTGACTTTGCTAACGATGATATGACCATTGTACGCGGCGTTGTGGGAAGCTACCCTGCGGCATTTTTCTCGATCAACGAAAACCAAGTAAAAGATTTTGTCGATCAATTTAGTGCCATCCAAAACGAGTCCGATTACGTTAAGTTATTGGATAATTTTGCGATTCGTAGAAGCTCAGAAAAATTCTGGTCATTTAGCGATCGTTTACACAATTGGTACCGTACAAAACAACCGATCGAATTTGGATTACTTGACTATAATCGTTTTGAGAATCGATGATGATTTAAGGGGGTTCTCATGGGTATCCGAGATAACATTGCCGCTCTTGAACAACAGATTTACGTTGCTTGTTCTGAGGGAGACTACGAAACGGTCAATATGCTTGAGCATCAACTCGAATACTTACGTGGCAAAGTGGAACATCCTTTTGATGATGACCCTTATGCCCTAGACACTCGATTCGAGTGGGAAGATGACATGACCGAATAGAAAAAACCTCCGGAAAGCCGGAGGTTTTTTTATTTTCAATGCTCGATGGATTACTTCGCCATTAACTCATCCAGAGCTTGAATTGATGCAGACACTTGAGAAACTAAATCATCTTTAGTCGCATTATAGGTATCTAGAGGTTGAGGCGCGGCTTCAATTGCTTGGCAAGCGTTCATTAGCGCAGTTAGTCCTAAACTTCCTGCACTGCCCTTTAATTTATGGGCTAGGTTCTTTACTTCTTTACTATCATTGTCCTCAGCAGACGCTTGCAGCTTGCTTAATACATCGGTGCTGGTGGCTCTAAACAGATTAATAATGTGCAACATCTTATCTCTGCCCAAGATTTTCATATCGGACTCAATCACGCTCGGATTAATGATAACCACATCGGGTTCCTTTGTTTTAGGTGCTTGAACGACCTTTAATTGTAGCTCTTGTTCTTGAGGCGAAATTTGATCAAACGGGGTACAGTCGGCATTTTGTGGCAACAACAACGGCTTTCCGTCTAGCGCATCCTGAATCAATGCCGCGAGTGCCTCTTTTGCCAATGGCTTAGGCAAGTATCCGTCAAAACCAGCGGCTAGATAGCGCTCAACTTCTTCCGCAAAAACGTGCGCAGACACTGCAATCATTGGCGTGACGGCAAGCGCTTTATTGGCCGGCTTATCACACTCAATCCGCTTTAAGCGTTGGATCAACTCAGTTCCATCACAATCAGGGAGGTTGATGTCGACCAAAGCGATATCAAAATCTTGTGTGCTGATCAGTTGCTCTGCTTGTGAGCCGTTTTCTGCCATCACGACTTGGTGCCCCATGCTTTCTAGAAAACCTTCCGCGACCACTCGGTTGACTTCATTATCTTCTACTAGCAAGACCTTTGCTTTCACTTTGCAACGTGCGGTTGCCACGGTTCCTGTTTCAACAGGTTCGCTTTCCTCTAACGGAATAGAGAACCAGAATCGGCTACCATTTCCCTCTTCGGAATCGACTTCTAAAACACCGCCCATCGCTTCAATGATTCGCTTACTGATGGCAAGTCCAAGCCCCGTGCCTCCAGTTTGGCTCATCCCACCTTCAGCTTGCGTGAAGGCATCAAACAACGTTCTCTGGTATTTTTTGGCAATTCCTATTCCAGTGTCTGATACTTCAAACAGGACTTGCGACTCGTCCTCAGGGTTCAGGCTAACGTAGATATCAATTTCTCCTTCGTCAGTGAACTTAATCGCGTTACCAACGAGATTGTTCAGCACCTGACTGATTCTGGTGACATCCCCTTTCCAGTAGCGACTAACATCACTTTCAATATGGTAGGAGAACAGCAGCTTCTTCTCTTGTGCTCGACTGTTCATTAACTGGAAAGTGTCCTCCACCATTTGGTGTAAATCAAAGCCCATGTGACGAATTTCTAAATGCCCCGCTTCAATCTTGGAGTAATCCAGTACATCATTAAGGATCGCGAGCAACGTTTTACCACTACGATTAATGATTTCCGCATAACGCTTTTGAATTGGGTTGAGGCCTGAGTCAATCAACAAGCGTGCTGTCCCCAACACTCCGTTCATTGGCGTTCTTATCTCATGGCTCATCGTCGCCAAGAATGCCGATTTTGCTCGGCTCGCTTGCTCTGCTTGCTTGCGAGCTTTAGCGTGATTCAAAACCTCTTCATTCAAACGGCGGTTTGCTTGTTTTAACTGCGAAGTGCGCTGCTCAACGAGCTCTTCTAAATGCTCTTTATGCTCCTCAAGCTCTCGCTTGGCTTGAGCTTCACCCTCTGCTACCACTTTTAGTGCTTGCGCGGTATTACGAGCCGTGATGATGGCCTGCCCCATATGCGCCAACTCATCTTTGCCTTTCACTTCCAACTCAACCGCTAAGTTACCCTGCGCCACAGACAGCAACGCAGCGGAATATTCAGCTAACCGCTTCACAACAGAAAGGTACACCACACGCCATAAAATCAGCACCAATACAATCAAACCAACAATTGAAATAACGGTTAAAGACCACTGAGCGAATTTCAGTGTGCTGGTCAATTGGTCTACAGCGACGGTAGTGGTTTTGTTTGAATCATCAACCAATTTGTTGACCGTGCCATTAAGCTCTGAGAACAACTCTAATGTCTTTTGCATCAGTTGTTGTGACTGTTCGTTATTCTCGTATTGCTGCATCAGTATAGAAAATACGACCTGACGCTTACCAAGCTCTATGAGCAGTTGGCTCATTTGCTTAGAGCGCGTAGGATCTTCCACAGCGAGTACACGGCGTTGCATGATTTTGAGGTTGCTATCGAAATCACTTTGAACCTGTTGAATTCGCTCAATATTCGTTAATGTCCGAGCCTCTTCAATCTGATTCAACATTTTAAAGGCCAACAAGTGCAGTTCATGTAATCGCTCAGTCAGATCAAGATCGACCTCCACCAGTGCATCTAGCGCCTGATAAACTTGCGATTTTTTATTCGATTCTAATAAGTCATAAATATGCGTGACGTTAGCAACAGCAATGGTGCTTGTATTCTGAACTTGCGTACGAGTTAGTTGTTCTAGCTCTTCACTGAGCAGACGCATTTCTTCAACACGAGTATCTATCTCTTTTGCAAGCCACAGCTTTTTTTCAACCGAAACACCGAGTTCTGCCAAATTGTCGATAACGTTCTGGACGTTATTCTCTAAAGCTTCTAACAATTGAGAATCGAACGACTCACTCCCGAGCTCCTTGATGTGAGTGAGTAAAGACTCGAGCTGTTCGAACAGCACTCGCCCTGACTCCTTTCTTTCCTGCTCGTTTCTTGCGTTCGACAACATTTGTACAGACGAAATAATACGAGTACTCAACTCAGAGACTTGCCTCGCCTCAATCATGGCGGGAATCGCAGAATCCACGACATTTCTTTCGGTTTTGGCAACCAAAGAAAATCCAGACACACCAATAAGTGCCGATAACATGACCAGTATTGCCATCGCAATGAAAGACAACAAAAGTTTACGACCGATGCTTGCAGTTGCTAGCAGCATATTTTCATGACCTTAATGTTCGTGTTCAGCGACATATTACGTTATATTTTGCAGTGTTTACTTAATCTATGCCAACGAACTTCATTTCATGGTTAAAAATCAACACGCATTTCGCACATTTTTCAAACATTCTGCAGCTACTTTAACCCTCGTTGCTTCTTTGCCAGCGGTTGCCGCAGAGAAAATATGTGCAATATACCCTCACCTAAAGGATTCATACTGGTTGTCAGTAAACTATGGAATGGTGTCCGAAGCGAAAAGAGAAGGTGTCGAGCTACGAGTTCTTGAAGCGGGCGGCTACCCAAACAAAACCCGTCAAGAACAACAACTCGCACTGTGTAACCAATGGGGAGCAGATGCGGTTATCCTTGGGACCGTGGACCCACAGGCTTACGAGCATTCACTTAAAAATTGGGTGGGGAATACTCCCGTTTTTGCTACTGTGAACCAACTCGACTTGGATGAAGAACAAAGTGAGTTGCTAAAAGGGACTGTCGGTGTTGACTGGCATTGGATGGGATACGAAGCGGGTCAATATTTGGCAGCTCGCCATCCAAAGGGGTCAGGAAAAACCAACATTGCCTTACTTTTGGGGCCGCGAACTCGTGGTGGTACGAAACCCGTTACTGCCGGATTTTATGAAGCGATACAAGGAAGTGATATCAACATTGTTGACTCATTTTGGGCAGACAACGACAAGGAGTTACAACGTAACCTAGTTCAACGTGTGATCGATATGGGAAATATAGATTACATTGTTGGCAGTGCAGTGGCGATTGAAGCGGCCATCAGTGAGCTGCGCAGTGCCGGCAAAGCTGAGGAGATCGGTTTAGTTTCTGTGTACTTAAGTCATGGTGTATATCGAGGCCTGTTACGTAACAAAGTACTCT
Organism: Vibrio sp. 1457; assembly: GCF_033340195.1. Taxonomy (NCBI): domain Bacteria; kingdom Pseudomonadati; phylum Pseudomonadota; class Gammaproteobacteria; order Vibrionales; family Vibrionaceae; genus Vibrio; species Vibrio sp. 1457. Next base: position 17,417 of record NZ_JAWOWA010000017.1, on the reverse strand, counting down.
TCGCACCAACAGATAAAATGGTGCAGCAAGGTCGGCTTTCCGTGATGCAAGCAACGCATTACTTAAGAGGTGAAGCTTATGACAAACATGCCTCACCAACCATCAAACCACTGACTCCGAAGACGCTTCATGACGACACGATCGAAGAATCGTTATCTCCGTCAGAATATAGGCCGACATTCCGTGTTAAGGCTGTTGATTGAAAGACCAAAAACGTGTTCTATTGAGTCACAACAATTTTAAAATCATACAAACGGAAACATCTTGATGCAAAAAACCATTCGTACCATGCCAACCCATAAACATGTGGCTTTGGTCGCTCACGACAACTGCAAACCTGAGCTACTTCGCTGGGTAAAAGAAAACAAAGAAAAGCTACAGAGTCACTTCCTTTACGCAACTGGCACGACAGGACACATGCTGAGTAAAGAAACTGGACTTGCGATCAAGAGCATGATCAGTGGTCCGATGGGCGGTGATCAACAACTAGGCGCTCTCATTTCAGAAGGCAAAATCGACGTTCTCGTTTTCTTTTGGGATCCACTGAATGCCGTACCTCACGACCCAGATGTTAAAGCGCTTCTTCGTATTGCTAGTGTTTGGAATATTCCTGTAGCAACGAACCGAGCCACCGCTAAGTTCCTGTTTAACTCCCCTCTTCTTGAGCAAGAAGTAGACATCGAAGTACCGGATTACGAAGCCTATCTTGCTGAACGCATGTAAGCTTTGATGCCAACCAAATAAAGCAAGGGCGATACCAAGTATCGCCCTTGCTGTTTTTAACATTCTAAACGTTGCATTTAACGGGAAGTCACGATGGGATAGTCACCATTAACGAGCTCTTGAACGAATGCAGACCCCGCACCAGTATGCGTGATCCAAACCTTCTCTTTCGCACGTGTAATCGCCACGTAAAAAAGCCTGCGCTCTTCTGCGTAAGGGAATTTGTCTTTGGACTCCGTCAACGCACCATCAATGTGAATTTGCTTCTTCTTAGCGGGGAATTGCCCCTCATCCACAGAAAGAATAATCACAAAGTCAGCTTCGCGTCCTTTACTCGCATGGCAAGTCATAAAGCGAATATCGAGATTAGGGAAACGTCGCAACCAATCGTCGAACAAATCGGGCTTGTGATAATGGTTACGTCCTAGCAATAAAACTGACTTGGTTTGCTTGGCTTGTTGATTCAAGTGATCCAAGATCTTTTCCACTTGATTGCTCGGCGCGGTATGTACGCTCTTCTGCTTGCGTTGTTTGTGGCTGTTTAGTGTTTTCGGCAACTGCGATGGGTTTTGCTGCACGAATGTATTCGCTACATCACCAATCTGATTGTTGAAACGATAAGTTGTATCTAAGTGATGAACGGTTGAGTGAGCAAAGCGTTCTTTAAAGCCAGTGATAAGATCGACATCCGCTCCTGCAAACTGATAGATCGCTTGCCAATCGTCGCCAACAGCAAATAACGTCGCACCTGCTTGTTTCTGAGTGGATTCACACAGTGCTTCAATCAATGCCAGACGGTCTGGAGAGATATCTTGATACTCATCGACCATAATAAAGCGCCATGGCGAGACAAACTTTCCTTTATTCACATAATCTGTCGCACGACTGATCATGGTTGGGAAATCCACTTGGTTGCTTTCTTTAAGCATTTTCTGCCACGCTGTAAAACATGGCCAGCATAAGGCGAGTTCACTATTTAAACGCGTATAGTCTTGGTGGTTTACGAGCTTTTCTTGTACTTGCTTTTTGGTCAACCCTACCGCCGCTAAATGAGACAGCTGCGAATCTAGCCAAGCGATCAGTTTTGGATTTTCTGAATGGCTTCCTAACTCATCATCCCCTTTTAGGTACGCAATCGGCCATTTGTCTAAATGTTTTTGCCAACGTTTAAAGTTGGTGGGTGTCATCCAATGTTTTTTCAACCAGTCTACACACCATGCCGTTCGTTGATTTTCGTCCAACGCTAAAGGGCTAATTTCGACAGGTTGCTGTTCGACTTGTTTAAGAATATACAAGCCCAACTGATGGAATGTGTTGACGCGCACACCGTCTGCCGCCATGCCCACTTTATCTACTAAGCGTTCTTTCATTTCAGTCGCCGCATCACGACCGAACGCTAACATGAGAAGCTCTTCTGCTTGAGCCTGATGGCTTTGCAACAAATAGGCAACTCGTGCGGTTAAAACGCTGGTTTTGCCCGAGCCGGCACCAGCAAGAACTAAGTTGTGGTCGTCGTTGAGTAATACCGCATATTGCTGGGATAAATTCAAAGGAGAGGATTCAATTTGATTAAACAGCACTTCCCAATTTGGACGTTCTGCTTCTAGCCAATCGCGATTACGCTCACCAAGCGCCTCAGAGGTATCAATGAGCCAAGGCTCTATTTGCGACATACGATTCGGCATTCGCATTTTGGCTTCTTCTAGGGTGGTTTTCATCTCGCTTAACTCTTGGTTAAGACTTTCAACCCAGGAGACCACTTGAGAATGCGATAAGTAAGCAGGCAAGTGCTTTAGTTTGTAAAGCTCTTCTTCCCACTTAGGTAGATACTCAGCCAGTTTTCGGCACTGAGTGTTGTGCCACTCTTGATATTGACGAACGGCCTCAAGCGCGAACTTTCGGCATTGTGGCCACGGTAAACCTTGGACTAGCCAGCTTTGTTGTTTGCCTTCGTGTTCATGAGCAAAAAACTGTAAAGAGCTCCATAATAACCCACGCTTTACGCTAACTTTGCCATTCCAGATCGTAAAAGGAATATGTTCTTCACTGCCTATCGAGCTTAATAAAACACTGTTCTCTTTTATTTCGACGTGATGGTACTCATTTTGAATAAAAAACTGTGCTTTGCTAGTGGCAGTAAGCTGCATGAAACGTGCGCCTTTTAGTTTAGAAGTTGTCGATTTATATCATTTTAAGGCGCTAAATTGTAGCAACGGCGAGCTCCTAAGTAAGCTTCTTCTTCTATTCTTTAATAAAATTCACATTACTGTCGATTTAATAACCTAAAGCTGAGGTTATTTGAAGCTGGCTTTACAATCCTCAATACATGACCTGGCAGCTTTAATATAAGTCAATGACATCCCTGCTGATTTTATCAGCAACCACGAATTTTTCTTAAAGTAAATCATAAACGCGCTATAGTGGGTCTGGTAGTATTCCCCCTGTTCTTCATCGGAAACATAAGGCGCATTGTGCAAGCAACTTCTAAATTTCGGCTATATTGGGCAAACAAGACGATAAATTACAGCGTTCTTATCCTCATTACCTTACTGGGTGTGGTTATCCCAACTTGGTACTTCGAGCAAAACACGCTGATAACGCCATTAATATTAGGCGTTATTGCTGCTGCTTTGGCTGAAAGTGATGACAGTTTCACTGGACGCATCAAGGCTCTGATTCTCACCTTTCTCTGTTTTGCGCTTGCTGCTTTTTCAATTGAAATCTTGTTCGATACCCCATGGGCTTTTGCGTTGGGATTATTTATCTCAACCTTCGGCTTCATCATTCTTGGGGCGATAGGTCCTAAGTACGCGAGTATTGCTTTTGGTTCGTTGCTGATCGCTATTTATACTATGCTTGGCGCACATGAAAGCACCAACATTTGGTTTCAGCCACTACTGCTTTTGACTGGTGCCGCCTGGTATTACTTCATGTCCATGATTTGGCAGATATTTTGGCCTCTTCAACCGGTGCAACAAAGCTTAGCCAATGTGTTCTTCCAAATGGCGAATTATCTTGATGCGAAAGCCAAGCTTTTTCACCCTGTGACCAACTTGACGCCACAACCGCTGCGGATTGAAGCTGCAAAATGCAATGCTGCCACGGTTACGGCACTAAACGTTTGTAAAACCACATTACTTAACCGATCGAAACGGGGTCACATTGATGGGCCTAGTGACCGATTTTTAAATATTTATTTCATCGCTCAAGACATTCACGAACGAGTCAGTTCTAGCCATTATCGCTATCAGGATTTAGCGACCGAATTTGAACGTTCTGATGTGCTGTTTCGTTTTAAATATCTTTTGGAGTCTCAAGCCCAAGCGTGTCGTGATATTGCACTAGCCATTCAGCTAGGAAATGAATACTCCCATACCGATCAATCTATTCTGGCATTAGCTGAAGTACAAAACTCTCTTGCTTATCTAGAAGAACAAAAGCAAGGGCACTGGAAACGTCTTCTGATGCAGTTAACATATTTATTCAATAACTTAGCGACGGTAGAAAAACAGCTTAATAACATTAACAACCCAGATGTTGAAGGCCTCGAAGAAGATACCCTCGCCGATACCAACCCACACACGCTAAAAGCGATGTGGCAGCGTATATCAGCAAATTTACACAAAGATTCGATGCTGTTTCGGCATGCATTACGTATGTCAATTGCCTTAACGATTGGCTATGGAATCATTCAAATATTCAACATCGACCGAGGTTACTGGATACTCTTAACCACTTTATTCGTATGCCAACCGAACTACAGTGCCACTCGCCAAAAATTGACGGCGCGAGTAATAGGTACATTAGCTGGTTTGTTGATTGGTGTACCATTGCTGACTTTTTTCCCTTCTCAAGAAAGCCAGTTAGTATTTATCGTTATCTCTGGTGTAATGTTTTTCGCCTTCCGGATGAACAACTATGGGTACGCGACTGGTTTTATTACACTGCTCGTCCTCTTCTTATTTAATCAACTAGGTGAAGGTTACGCAGTTGTCCTTCCTCGACTAGCAGATACCCTCATCGGGTGTGTGCTTGCAGTAGGAGCTGTATTAGTTATTTTGCCCGACTGGCAGTCGAGAAGGCTTCACAAAGTTATGTCGGATGCGATAGAGGCGAACAAGCAGTATCTCGATCAGATCATTGGTCAGTATAGAATCGGCAAGAAAGACAATTTGAGTTACCGTATCGCTCGCCGCCAGGCCCACAATAATGATGCCTCACTCTCTTCTGCGATTAGTACGATGCTGGCGGAGCCTGGCAAATATCGCGCAGCTGTTGATGAAAGTTTTCGCTTCCTAACGTTAAATCACGCAATGTTGAACTATATTTCTGCATTAGGCGCGCACAGAACTCGCATCGAAGATGAGTCAATTCATAAACTCGTTTTAGATGCTCACCGTTGTATTCATCAGCATCTGGATGTACTTCATAAACAGCTTCACCAGCATTGTGAGGAGTGTGACCTATCTAATATTGATGATGCTGGACTCGAGCAACGCTTAAACGAATGGCGCGATGAAGACGACAGCTCTGCCCGCATGGTATTGCAGCAACTTCATCTTATCTATCGCATGCTCCCAGAGCTTCATTCACTTGCTAGTAAGTTTGCCGTCAGGGTAAGTTAGTAACATTCAAACCATATGTAAGAGGGAAGCGCTATATCGCTTCCCTTTTTCTTTTTACGTTTCCATCTACCCCAAAGTGGGTAATTATGTACCTTCTTAGGAAAAATCTGACGTATCACTTAACACACCTTGACAATATTCGGACAAAAAGCAATCGATCAAATTCTAATCTATTTTGGTTGAATAAATATGTTGTATCCAAAGGATGAAGAATTTCGGGCAACGACGGATAAACCGAATCACGACGAAGGTATTGAGATGAACGCACAACAATTTAATGAACTTAAGCAAAAGCTCAGTGATTTAACGGCAAGTCAGTTAAAGTCATTACAAGGTGAGATCAGCGTGAAACTAAATAAAGCGCAAAAACCGGTTCTATCTGGTGAAGAAAGAGAAATGCTTGCCAAACTGTTTGCCTAATCAAGTCATTGATATAAAACACTTGAACGTTTTATAAACTCCACCTATGCTCTCACTATCATAATGTTGGGAGTAGTGATATGCCTGTATCAGGAATTCAATCTGGACACCACATCGTTCAGATGTCACAACAAATGGCCGAGAAAGCTGCACATGGCATTAACAATAATGTAAGTAAGGTAAAAGAAGAACTTTCTGATCACAACATCGATTTAGCTGCGGTTGCGGATGTCGCAATAACAGCCTCAACACCTAGCCTTCCCTCTCAAAAAGTTGAATCTCTCTTCAACCTAGCTCAAGCCGCTGGTTATAACCGAGTTGGCGCGTCTGCCATAGAGAAAAACAATGAAATCATTGGCAGCTTGCTAGACATCCACGTTTAGGCGATTTAACGTCAAATTATCGCTATTTTAATTTCCAACTATCACTATAACGTCGTAACAAGATAACCCCTTTGCTTCGTTCTTGCTTTCTATTTCGATTCAAATATCTCCTGTTTAAAATCAAGCTTTCCCGAAAAAAATGGGCGGCTTATCAGAGCCGCCCATTTTTGTGTTGTATACGGGTTTATCCGTTATCAATAACACCGTTGTTCAGCAATGACTCTACAATCTCGTTGGAGCTGAGACCGTTGAAGTCGATTGAAGTACCTAAGTTTTCCACGACAATTGTCTGTTGAACATTTGCATCCGTCGTAATGTTCAGAGAGACACTTTCCGTCGATGCATCGTAGTCTGCCGAAATGTGACTAAGCAGATCATCCATGTCGATCATTGAGTTATTGAGATCAGAGATAACTTCACGTAAATCGATACTGTCTTCGTTAACAGTGAAGTCAGTAATGGTATCCACTGCCCCTTCATCAACGGAATCTACCGTCCACTTGAAGATATCACTGCCGTCTCCACCCGTTAAGATATCTGAACCTAAGCCACCGATAAGCACGTCATCGCCATCGCCACCCAGAATAACGTCGTCACCGTCGCCACCAATCAAGTTGATACCTGTGTCTCCACCGACTAAATAGCTGTCGTCCACTGCGGTTGACTGGTCAATATCGTCGCTATCACTACTCACATCCAAACTAATTTGGACAGGTGAAGACTGCGCTTCATCGCCATTAGATTCCGTTGATATGGCCGTAAGCGAAATATCGTAAGAACCGACATCAATACCACTGTTAGTATCTGTTGCGACAATTTCTAGCGTATCAATTTCATCGCTTGGTACTGTCCAAGTGGTACCATCGAAGCTAATGCCTGATGGAGAAACGCCACTTGTTACCTCAGCACTAGCTGGTACGCCCGTTAGCTCCAAAGACAGCACCTCGTCAATATCAGTAAGCGCCGCCATGATTCCGACAATCGCTAAACCTTGACTGCTTGCGGTTTGGCTAGCCGCAATTTGACGAATGTAATTAAACTGAGGATTGATACTCAATGTAGGTGCATCAGCTACAGGTGTCACATTGATAGTGAAATCTTGATTCGCTTCCAATGCGGTACCCGATGCATTTTCGAAGTACACGCCGTTGTCTTCGACTTTCACCGATAAAGTGATTGAAGCTGCGTTGACATCTCCTGCATCCACAAATACACCCTCAGAAGCGTCTGTTGCTCCAAGAACGGAGTTAATATTATCTGGTGTGCCCATTAGGGTGATTTCACCAGCCATCCCCGCCCCAACAGTCACACCACTACCTGCTGGCGGCTCGACACGAAGGTCGCCCTCGGTAACTGTAAGAGTCACGGTCATGCTTTCATTTGCTTGTGCGCCCGCAAAGTCGACGTCACTCACACTAATACCCGTTACTTTCTGGCCATCAGCTTCATTGATCGTATCCGTTACCGACGTTGCAGTGATTTCAGGTGCGTCATTGGTCGCTTCAACATTCAACACTGCTGTGCCCGCGATTGTAATTGGGTCTGGAGCGCCGTTAGTGGTTCCGTCATCTGTGATTTCATAAGTGAAATTAACGTCACCAAAGAAATCTGCTGCGGGTTCAAACGTCCACTCTGTCGCACTCACTTGAGTCAACGTGCCGGAAGTTGGGTCCACTAACGCAACATTATCGACGGTCAAGTTGTCTGACTCAGGATCACTTGCGTTGCTCAGCAACTCAGTAGCCGTAATAGTTACCGAACCACCATCTTCTTCCGTACTACTCAACGTTACCTCTGATGTTACCGGTGCATCGTTCACCTCAGTGACTTCGAAGGTCGCCGTTCCTGACACCGTTTGAGGATCAGAAACACCGTTCGTTGTACCGTTGTCGGTAATGTCGTAGGTCAGATCGACCTTGCCGTTGTAGCCAGGCGCAGGAGTAAATGACCATGTACCTGTTACGTTGTCGAAATCCAATGTGCCGCTGCTTGGGTCAACCAACTGGACATTACTCACCATCAAGGTGTCGTTTTCAATGTCAGAAGCATTCGCTAACAAATCAGCTTGGGTAATTTCAACCGCCGTACTGTCTTCTGCGATATCAGAAAGTACCACTTCAGACGTCGTTGGAGCATCATTGACTTCCGTTACGTTGAACGATGCGCTGCCGTTAACCGATTTAGGATCGGATGCACCACTTGTCGTGCCATCATCTGTAATGGTGTACGTGATTTCAACTGGACCATTGTAATCTGGTGCTGGGGTAAATTCCCACTCTCCCGTACCACTGTTGAAAGTAATGCTACCCGAATTCGGATCCGTTAACTGAACATTGCTGACCGTGAGGTTATCGTTCTCTACGTCTGTCGCATTCGCAATAAGATCCGCTTCAGAGATGGAGAACACACCACTATCTTCTTCAATATCCGGTAGCGTCACTGGCGTAGTTTCTGGGGTATCATTCACCGCTGTCACTTCAATATTGAAGCTGCTGCTGTTGGTATTTAGGGTGTCATCTACCCCACCAATTACGATACCTTCATTACCTTGGTCATCGACTGTCACGTCCACCTGAACGTCACCAAAGAAGTTCAGGTCTGGATTAAACTCAATCAGACCGTCTGCAATGGCATTGTTTAGATCGGCCACTGTACCTTTCAGTTCAACGGAGTCCGTACCATCACCGCTCACGGTTAGGTTGTAAGTAGCGATGAGCGTTGGATTAAGCTCCAAGATACCGCTGTCGACGTTCACATTGAGTACATATTCAGCATTCGGATCATCGAGTACGGCATCAATATCGGTAATGCTGAAACCATCAAGCAGCATTGGCGTATCTTCTGGTGTTTCCACATCCACGGTATTGACGAACTCTGGACGATCGTTCACTGCTTCAACATCAACAGTGACATCAAACTCCTCTGCGGAGCCCAAGCTTTGACTGCCATCGAGCCCAGTATCAACGGCTTGCACTTTGAAATGCAGCGAACCATCCCATGAGTTATCGTTGCGATCCCCAGAATTAAACACCACTTGATCCAAGTCTTGAGCATTGATTTCTAAGACAAAAATGCCGCCGCCTTGGTCAGTAAACACTGTCCCATCAGGTAATGAAACACTCGCCCCATCAGGGACATTGGAGACCTCAACTCTCAGCGTCTCTGGATCATTTTCCTGGTAGTTTGCACCATCTCCGATGGACTCTTTGTTATCAACCACTAACGCATTTACATTAATAACAATGTCTTCGCCCTCATTACCTGCAGCCGAAGTGTCGGGGTTCACATCAACATCATCACCAATAGGATTGACAATAAGCGTAAAGTTGTTGTTTCGTTCCGTTGGAACTTGTAGCAACTCCTCTTGAATGAAGACCGTAATACCTATCTCAGCCTCGCCACTAAAGTGTTTTGGCGGTTTAATTTGGATGTCACTCAGGTCAATGGACGTCTGAGTGAGATCTTTTAGTTGAATACTCCATTCGCCCCCACCGTTGTTCTTAACAACATAATCAGAGGAATTGGATTTAACGATAAAGTCATCAGGAAGCCCCGTTAACTTGAGTGAAACGAAACTCTCAGAACCGTCATTATCGTTCAGGCTGATCGAAACACCAGAGCCCGATTGATTCAGCGAAATTAAAGTATCTTCGTCACCAATCACCGTGATTGGCTGCGTCGGATCGGCACCTGTAATGGTAATGTCATCAACGACTGGCGTAACTTCAAATGTGACATCGTCAGTGAAGGTTCTCACATCTATATTATCGCCAGAGTTATTCAAGATAGACTGATCAAACACAGCTTCATCAGTAATTTCTCCCTCGATATTAATCTTGACGGTATTTTGGCCACCACCTACGGGGTAATTTTCTTTTGGCTTAAACAGAACATTGTCAAGCGCACCAGCTAAAATCTCAGCTTCATTAAACTCAATACTGGTTCCTAAGCTGTTACCATTGGCATCAACAAACTCACCTAATGTTGTGTCATCAAGCTCTAACTTGATGTTCGTTAGTGTTTCTCGACCACCTTGAGTGTTGTTAAATTGATCGGCAAAATCAACACTCAAGTTAAGTTGGATTAAGCCATCTTCGTAACCAACACCATCCGCCGTGGGAACGTCGTTATTTAGATCAGTTACAGGTTGTTTGTTTGCATCCAAGCCGAAAGTACCAACGATATCTACTTTTACATTCGGTGTGACATCGCTATCCAACGGCTGATCCCCGGCTGAACTCGGAACGTCTGCAACCGGTAAAACCTGAACTGGAAACTGGACATTATTTTCTTTTTCATCACCGGACTCAGTGTCTTTAGTGACAAACCGAATTGGTAATTCGAAATCACCTGCGTAATCTTCTGCCAAGTGCATCGTCAAGCCATCAAGGCCAGTAATATTTCCACTCGCATCGATATGGGCTTGGAACACGTATTTACCATTGACAAAATCAACATCCGTCCCCGTGATCACCAAATCAGGAGGAATGCCAGGAGCTGAAGGATCGACGATAATAGTTAAGACATCTTCCACACCATCTGCATTAATCGCATCGACTTTCGACGTCAACTGAGCACCAAGGTTAATAGAATTGTCTTCCAACGCTTGAATTTGGACATCATCAGCCACCTGAATCTCTGCCGCTACACTCATTTTCGGTGTGAGGACGGTTGGAAACTCTAGTGTCACATCCGTTTGACGCACGACCGTCGCATCTTTTTCGTTGCCCAAATCTTCGCCCAAATCATTCACTTCTGCGTAAATGGTTAAGCCAATTTGAGAGAGACCACCGTTATCGCCATCGTCACTGTCATCGTTTGGTGTTAAATCAAGTCCAGACGGCGCTTTAATTGAGAAGTTGTCTTCATTAGTTACTGTCCAACGACCTCCACCTTCATTTAGTGCACCGACGATAACCAATTGGTTGAGGATCTCAGGGTCCACATTGTGAAATTGAACAACAAGTTGAGTCACCACTTCATCTGAAGACGCATCAAACTCTTGGTATTTAATGATATGAGCGCCAGATTCGCCCCCCATAGAAGTGTTGATCGTAAAGTCAATGTTACCTTGATCATCTGACTTCACGATATCGGTAGCACCACCACCACTTTCAGTGACAAGCAGACGGGTTTGGTCATCTATTGCCCCCGTATTATCCTCTGGCTCAACGATTGGATTAACTTGGACATTCACCGTACCATTGATGGTTTTCTCAGCGATACCTTCACCGGGATTCGAAGCGTCAACATATTCATGGTCAATCTCTTTCACAGTGACGGTCGTGGTCAAGTCAAAGTCAGTACTTGAATCCTGCTCCAACTGGACTTGAACATAGCCACTTTGAGAGATTTTAGCGGAAAAATCTTGCTCTGATTCACCGGCTTGCGGTGAAAGCGTTAGTGTTCCAGAAACAAGCGCTTGTGCCACACCATCTACATAGACCGTGCTGCCTGGAGGAAATCCAGAGATGGTTACATCACTAAAGAATTCATCGGTATCAGGGCTTTGTACGAGCGTCGGTTTCCAATCGATGTCAAAGCGCGTATCTTCATCTCCCTCCGATCGAACAACGTAGTTATCTTGAGCATCAATAACGGGTTCGACCTTGATCCTTACCTCTCTTTCAATCACACGACTATGACCATCATTCTCGGTAACAATGATCGTCCCTGTAATCGCAATGTTTTCGGTTGAAGAGGCTTCTGGAATAATTTGAATACCGGAATTAAAATTCAGCCCAGTGATGTTTGCTTCGTAAATCGGTTGACCGTTACCATCATAGCCAACAAAGGTGAGGTCAACGCTTGAACCGTCTGAATCTACGACACGAACACCGTCGGGGATGTTGGACAGGATAACAGTAATGGCTTCTGAATCATCCTGTGGTCTATCGGCAACTTCACCAGATACAACCGAGAAGTTGAGGTTTACAACACCATTCTCTTCAATAGTCGTCTCTATTCCGGCCACATCTCCGTCTACGAATCGGTTCCAAACGTTCCCCGCGTCAATTAATACCGTGTCTGGTATGTCAGCAACACCTTTTACACCAACGATGACGGTCTTACTGCCCAGTGACAACACATCTTCTGTCGTACCGGTAGACAATGATGCTGTGTCTTTCACAATGCCTTCGACATTGAAAGTAAAGTCATCATTGCTGTGCAACGGAGGAAGAACTTCGACGTTCGCTAATTCAGACTCTGGCACTTCGTAATAAAGTACATTGCCGCCTGAATCGGTCACTTCTACTATCTGACTTGGGTTTGCTGAGTCCAGCCACACCAAAGTAACCCCATCAATTGAGAAGTTAGAAATGCGCACAAATAACGCTTCAGAACCATCTAAGTCCGCTGATGGTTTCATGGTGATCACTTCACTTAATTGGAGTGGATCGTGATCAGTGACAGGGTCTACCGTATTTTGAGTTCGAGCATTATCCTCAAACACATTAATTCGGTTTACAGTAAAACTACCTTTATCCGCAACTGGGTTTACATCAATAATGATGGTTTCGGTTTCTGAGCGAGCGGTATCTTTCCCAAGCAGTGGATTGTTGTTTTCCGTCGTAATAGCGGTGACATCAATTCTGATTTCGCCCGAGAAGTTATCTATCGGATCAACTTGAACTTCATCAATTCGGCTTGCATCCACCAGATAAACACCACCGGATTTTGGTATCGCACTACCATCTGAATAGACTAACTCTGCGTTACCTTCTCCTTGTGTAAAGACAAGCTCGTACACAATGCCTTCTGGGTTACTAGTGTCTTGGGTTTCAGCCGTGATGTTAAGTGCGACATTGTTTCCATCTTCATCAACCGAGTAGTTAAATTCGCTGCTTGCCGTCCACGTTGCAATATCTGCGACAGCAGCAACTTCAATGTCTAAACGACCATTAATCGTATGATCTGGCGTACCATTGTTAAGAATTTCCACGCGGATACGAGGATCGATACCAGAAGCATCGGTTGATGTATGACGATCTGGTACGAAGTACAAGTTATCTAACGAGACAAGCTCACCATTGAATGACTGCTCAACATTTGATGCGTCGAGAACAACCGTATTGCCCACAGATGTTAATTCAATGTAGTTGCCACTGCCGTCTCTGTAGTAGAACGTACCGTTGTGAGTATCAGCATCTCGAATAGTGATGTCACCTAAGCTCTCGTTACGGTCGATATCGTGTAAATTGATAACCAAGTCGACTTTCGCAGGGCTAACATCCAGCGTCGACAAGTTGTCCTGAGTATTTGCAGAGTCAACGCCCACAACGACACCATCACGCCCTTGGTCTTCGAACGCAGTAACGGTAGACGTGTCAATTTGCGCATTGCGGTCTCTTATCGAGATATCCACATCGGCATCTGCGATATCGCCATCACCATCGGTTGCAACAACGTTGATGGTGAAATCAATCGAGTCGGTTTCGGTATGGTCAAGGTCGTCATTCGGACGGAATGACACACTGCCATCGGTTCGAACAACCAAACGACCGATTTCAGTATCCACTCCGTCAAGAACCTTGTGAACAAATACGACTTGGTCGCTGCCGTTCAAATCGACAGAATCAGAATCAACACCATTTTGCTTAAAGTAAATGCCTGAATCATCAGCCGAGAATGAAGTCAATTGTGCGCCGTCAGCACCAAGGTCATCATCCCCCTCTACAGGGTCTCGGAATAAACGAACCGTGCGGCTGCCTTGCCCCTCAACACGCGAAATAGATGCATCGTGCAAGGTTGGAACATCATCGGTAATCGTCACTGGTAAGTTAATACCTGCCGTATCACCATCGACATCGGTCGCAAAGACTGGGAGATCAAGTATGAGTGTATCTTCGCCTTGAGTTGAGTGATCTAGCGCACCCTCAAGCGTAAACTTGTAAGAGCCGTCAGCGTTCAAAACTAGTGTGAACACTGAGTTACCATCAGGTGTTTGACCTTGATAAGTAAAGTTGTTGTTGCTTACCGCGGTTTGAACTAAAGTCACCGCAAAACCACCTGAAGTTACTCCTGGTATCGGGTTAGAAGTAAGATCCAGCTGATAAGAGACAACGGTATCTGCCCCTTCCACCGTATCGAAATTGCCCGTTGCTTCTAGGCTGTCTTTGTTGGTTGCCTGAGAGCCGTTGGCAAGGTCATCCTCATCAACAGCCAAAGCATCTGCTGATTTAATTTCGGGAATGTCATCAACTACGGTAATTGGAAGATTCAGTGATGATGACGTGTCACCATCAAAGTCTGTTACTGTAATTGGAATATCAATGACAAGGTTGTTTTCACCTTGAACAGCGTCATGGTCGATTGGTCCCAACAGCTCAAATTGGTAGCTGTCATTATTCGCATCAAGAGACAGCGTGAAGATCTTAGTTGATGTGCCAGTAATAACCGCTTCGTAACTGGTTACTCCACCATTCGTGCTTACTAGATTCAACTCGATGCTGCTGCCGTTCGACGTTAAACCAGACACGACTGCATCGAGGTCTGAAACTTGGTAGCTGACAATCTTGTCTGCACCAGCAACGACCTCAAATCCGCCGTTCAATACCGTTGAATCACTACTTGTCGTGTCAGAGCCACCGGAAAGATCATCTTCATCAACGGTTTGTTGGCTAGAGTCTGTCACTTTCACAATAGCTGGGACATCGTCCACCACGGTGATCGGCAAGGTGATGTTATTGGACACATCGCCATCAAAATCAGTCGCGTTGACTGGGAAGTTAATGACCAACGAGTTTTCATCGTTACCCGCAGGATGATCAAGTGCACCCAACAGTTCAAATTCATAACTGTCTGCTGAACCATTTAGCGTCAGTTTAAAGACGGTGTCCGTCGTACCTTGTACATAAGCTCGGTACTCAATCACACCGTTTGAATTTGAAAACTCAACCAACTCAAGCGGTTGACCACCTGAGGTAAGGCCAGAAACAGGCGATGTTAAACTATCCAACTGGAAGCTAACGATAGAGTCGGCACCATCAGTAACGTCAAAGTTGCCACCAATGATATTGGATTCTGGCGTGTCGTCCGAACCTTGGCTTGGAATATCATCCTCATCCACAGACAAGGTACTACCAGAGCTAATAGCATCAATGGTTGGTTTGTCATCTACGATCGTAACTGGCAAGGTCGCAGTGATGGTATCGTTGTCGCCATCCGTGATCTTCACAGGTAGATTCAACAAAATCTCATCAGAGTTAACCGCGTGATCTAACTGACCAGATAACTCAAAGTCGTATTTACCATCTTGATGAAGTGTCAACGTGAAGACCGTCACTCCACCCGGAGTTTGTCCCACGTAAACAAGCGCGTCAGCAGTTGAAGCGCCAACGTCTTGAGAAAGTGTTACCTCTTCTCCACCCGATTTCAGGTTCGGAATAGGATTTGAGCTCAGATCCAATTCGAAAGCATCAATACCATCTGCGCTAGTGACTTCGAATTCACCTGATACCGTTAACGGCTCTTTAGTGCCATCAGAACCAAGAGGTAAGTCATCTTCGTCGACACGTAGACTTTCAATATTGGTAACAACTGGAACATCGTCCACAACGGTAATTGGCAATGTGAAGGCTGGTGAAGTATCACCATCATTATCTGTCGCCGTCACAGGGAGGTTAATAACAATCTCGTTTTGCTGATTACCATCTGGATGATCAAGCGGCTTCTGTAAATCGAACTCGTAGGTGTTGTTCGTTGCATCCAACGTCAGTTCGAAAACCACTTCAGCAGGATTGCCAGCGACACCTTGGTATACGTTCACGCCGTTTGCGCTAGAAGACAGAACTAAGGTGATAGCGTCACCATCTGAAGTCAGTGACGCAACTGGCGTGGTCAGGTCACTCAGCTGAATAGAAGCAACTTGGTCAGCACCTTCGGTGATATCAAAAGTACCTGAAATAACAGTATCTTCTGCACTTGCAGCATCCGTACCTGCTGGTAGGTCATCTTCATCAACGGTTTGTTCGCTGCCTGCTAGCAAACCATCAATGGTCGGAACATCATCCACAACCGTAATTGGTAAGGTGATGTTGTTCGACACGTCTCCATCAAAGTCAGTCGCGTTTATCGGTAAATTTATGATCAGTTCATTCTGGCCATCAGCATTTGGATGATCGAGACGAGCGAGCAAATCGAACGTGTAGCTGTCATCAGAGGCATCGAGGGTTACACGGAATACTGGTGTCGTCGTGCCATCAATACGAGCTTCGTAAACTGAAACGCCACCTGCGTTTGATACTTCAACCATAACCAGAGATTGACCACCAGAGGTCAGGCCTTGTACTGGCGTCGTTAGGTCAGAAACGCTGTACTCGACAATGCCATCAGAACCATCAGTCGCGATGAAGTTACCGGCAATGCTGTTCGACTGTGTACCATCAGATCCGATTGTTGGGATATCGTCCTCATCAACCGTTTGCACACTTGTTGCTTCGATTCCACCAAGTGTCGGCTTGTCATCAACGATCTTGACAGGAATTGTCTCAGCAGAGGTATCGCCATCAAAGTCTGTTGCGATGATTGGGAAGTTGAGCGTTAACTCATCACTATCAACAGCATGATCGATTGGGCCTTCAAGCGTGAAGTTATAAGAGCCATCAGTGTTCACTGTCAGTGTAAAGACCGACTCGGTGCCTGCTGTTGCTTGATAGGTAAAGCTGCCGTCGCCATTTGCGGTTTCAGCCAATGTGACTGCCACGCCTTGTGATGTGAGTCCAGCCACTGGTGTTGCTGAAGCATCAAGCTGATAGCTCACTACTCGGTCAGAGCCTTGTGTGGTGGTGAAGTTGCCATCGATTGAAATCGGGCCAGTCTGATCCGAACCAATCGTGCCTAAGTCATCTTCGTCAACGGTAATTGCATCGACATCGGTAATGGTTGGCTTATCATCCACGATGGTGACTGGGATCGTTTCTGTGGTGGTATCACCATCAAAGTCCGTCGCGATGATTGGGAAGTTCAGTGTCAGCTCATCACTACCCGTCGCATGGTCGATTGGACCTTGCAGCGTGAAGTTGTATGAACCATCCGCATTAACGGTCAGCGTAAATACTGCTTCAGTTCCTGCTGTCGCTTCATAAGTGTAGCTACCGTCGCCGTTTGCAGTTTCCGTCAGCGTGACGGCCACACCTTGTGATGTCAGACCATCAACTGGTGTTGCAGCAGTATCTAATTGGTAGCTCACTACCCCATCAGAGCCTTGCGTTGTAGTGAAGTTGCCATCGATTGAAATTGGATCTGAGCCATCAGAGCCAATCGT
>NZ_JAWOWA010000016.1:0-105892 GCF_033340195.1 Vibrio sp. 1457 | reverse complement strand
TTAACATGAGTAGTTTTACAGGCAAAGCCGAAACGGATGATAACCACCTACTGAAGTAGGTGGTTTAGGGCTGAAAACAAAAAAAGGGGCACCAACGTGCCCCTTATGACTTATTCCCGATTGTTTCATGCGTTCCCAAGGATTGCTTGGGTGATGCGTCGCTTAGCCTTGTAGGTAAGCGTTAAGCATCCACATTAATTTTTCTTGCTCACGGATGTAGTCACCCATCAATGCCGCTGTACCTTCGTCATCTGCTTCACCCGCGTTTTGTAGAATCTCACGCTGTTTTAGAAGTAGAACGCTAAAGCCTTGAACCAGACCTTGTACACACTCCTCACCAGAAGTCGCGTTTTGATGTTCTTTAATTTCACTTGCTTCCAAGTAGTTGCTGAATGCGTGTGCTGGCGTATGACCCAAAGTTAGAATACGCTCTGCAAGCTCATCGATTTTTGTTTGTAGATCAGTGTAGATCTCTTCAAATTTTACGTGCAGTTCGAAGAATTGCGCACCTTTAATGTTCCAGTGGTAACCGCGAGAGTTCATGTACAACACTTGGTAATGCGCTAGCAGTTGATTTAGCTGTTGAGCTAGTTGTGCTGATTGTTCGCTGTCTAGACCAATTAGGCTTACTTGTTTGTTCATAATCTTGCTCCTAGGAGGATGATACCAATCGTAGTAACGAACGATTCTCTTACCGGGATTGGTATAAAGTTTAAAAATTCTTTTGCAGTATTTGCTGCCGATGGAGTCATATTACGACTCCGGCTCGGTGAAGAAAATTTGGTTTTAACTATGATTTAAATAGCCAAATCCAATGAGCAAGTAGACGAATATCGGCGTATCATCCATCAAAAAGCCCCAACCCTTTTTGTGTAAAAAGAATTGGGGCTTTTTTACTATTTGGTTAACGTTCAAAAGTAGATGAACGGACGTAAACCTTATCTATGCCGTTTTGAAAGTTGCCATCTGTTGATTCAGCTCAGTAACTTGCTCTTTTACTTGCAATGATGTCTCTGATGCACGTTGGCTGTTATTCGAAACCTCATCCACTGATTGAGTAATACCGGACATCAATCCAGTGATCGAGTTGGTCGCATGAGATTGCTGCTCTGCCGCTGCCGCAAGTTCTGCCATTTGTTCATTCAAAGAACCAATTTGCTCGGTCGTGACAAGCAAACGAGTTACCGCTTTTTCAATGTGCTCAGCGCCCTGCTCCGCAAGTGATTGGCTGTGTTCAATCTCCTCAACCACCGAATTGGTCGAGCGTTGAATCGCGTTGATAATGTCGTTGATTTCCGTCGTCGATTGAGTAGTGCGAGTCGCTAACATGCGTACTTCGTCCGCCACAACCGCAAAGCCTCGCCCTTGGTCACCTGCGCGCGCTGCTTCTATCGCGGCATTCAATGCCAGTAAGTTAGTTTGCTCTGCCAAACCTTCAATCACTTCCGTCACTCGACCAATGGCTTCGCTCTCTTTGCTTAGCTGTGTGACTTGCGTACTCGCAGTTTCAATGCTGCCGTGCAAACTTTCCATAGTGACTTTGTTTTGCTCTAAAGCATCGCGACCTTGTTCAATCTCGCCTTTTGAATCAGAAAGCTTCTGCACAGATTGATTGGCTTGATCTAGAGTGTTACGCGCGGCTAAAGCGATTTCATCCAATTGGCTTCCCATTTCAACAATGCTGGTCTGTTGCTGTTCAACATTCGATGAAGTGACTTGCGCCGATTCCAACAAAGCTCCCATGCTGGTATCCACTTGGTGCGCTTTCTCACTCACCCCTGCCACGATGCTCGCTAACGATTGGTTCATGCGGTTAATCGAATCGGTAAGGTCTGCCAATTCATCTTTCCCAACAACAGTGAGCGGAGGCTGAGAAACGTCTCCTGAAGCGATCGTCTTTGCACGCTCCGATAAGTTTTTCACTCGGCGACCAATGGTGTTGCCCATGTATTTTGAAATCGCTACTGCGGCAAACAAAACTAATGCTGCTGCAATCAACATAGTGGTCAGTACGTTCTTGATCGACTGATTAATACCCTGTCCACTTTGATCAGCACGACTTTGCTGAGCCAATACGATCGTTTCTAAACTTTGGTCTAGTGCATCCGCTGCTGGCAACAGTTCATTCGCCATTAACAAGTTTGATTCGTTCCATTCTGGCGATTGACGCAATGCAATCACCTGCTCTGCTAAAGGAAAGTACAGTTGCTGCATTTCTTTAAACAGTGACCACAGTGATTGGTCGTTATCGGTAAGTCTGTCGAGTTTGCTGTCGATTTCCGCCACGGACTGATTGTGGTACTTAATCAAGTCGTGGTATTTGTCCAAATGATCTTGCTGCCCGTACAACAGGAAATCTCGCAAAGCAGACAGTGCATTGGCGAGGGAGGTATAGCTGTCGGCGTAGACTTTAAACAAACGCTTTCTGTCCCCACCAAATGGGTTCCCTGACTCTTCGTTGATTAAGCTTTGAAGCTGATCAAGTGCCACTTCTGCAATGGGTGCCGCTTCGTTAATAAAGAGGTTATGCGCGGGTAAGTTCTCATCACTGTGGCTAAGTTCAATCAACTTGTTTAGAGAAACTTTTACCGCATCCCACTGGGTTTGAATCGCTTGAAAATCCTGTTCAGAGATCAAAGCCTGCAACGTTGGAAGCGACTCGTCTGTAGATGCCATGATATTGCGTACGTCCTCACTCAGACGTGCGCTCGCCTCTTCATCGCCACCTAGCAACATGTAGGCTCGAATAGAAGACAGCGACGCTTGAACGGACTGTTGGATACCGCGACTGGTGTCGACGGTCGGTAAATCGGATTTAAGTAACGAAGAGGCGTATTGCTCTACGGTAGTGACGTTGCGATACGTGAATACCGCTGATGCCATAAAAAGTACGGCTAGCAGCACAAAACTGAGCTGCAACTTCCCTGATATCGTAAGGTTCATCCATAAACTCCTGACAACGATGAGCCTTAAATATAACGATGTTTACAAAAATGTTAAATACTGGTATCAAAAGTTACTAAGAAAACCATGTAAATCACTATTTTAAGCCGATAAATAGGGCTTATTTGAAGTATGGTATGCGCTCACTACGTAAAATCAGATAATTAACGTAAGTCGTTTCTAAGCAGTCTTGATCCCACAACGAAAGAATCCGCTTAGTGGCGAAGTAGTAATCTTTATTACGCAGTAGCACACCCACCGTGCGGCTGAGCTGCTTAAAGCGCTGTTGCTCATTAGCAGAGATGTAATTGTCTTCATTTTGAATGATCGGCGCCAATCCATCGGCAAACCAATTGTTCAGAATTTCACGCATCTCTAGTTCTGACTCCGGCACATCCATACACGACAACTCACGATGCAGTGGCGGCGGTACTATGTACTTTGACGCTTTTGGCGAACTGACATAACGGTACATGTCGCTCCTCCTTGTAAATGACTCTTATACCCAAGTGACTTCAAGATGCAGGATTCAGAGCGTTGTCATTGATTCGGGGTCAAGGAAAACAACGCAGCGTAATAGTCAGCTCTTTCCAAGTTGTTTGACACAGAAGCCGAGTCAATGACACGCTCCCGAAGGGCGAGCTGTCTTGGTTTGTATACTTTGTTGTCGATTCTTGATTTAGACCCACTAGACCTTTAAATCGCCGCTGCGTCTACAAACCAAGCCATTCTCGCTGAACCTAACATCTCGAGGTTACTTGGGTATAAACTAGCTAAGAATACTTTTTTCAATTTCCAAGTTTTTTTCTAGAGCTCATAGAAAGAAGACCAACAAAAAAGCCATGCAAAGTAGGCTCTGCATGGCTTTGGTTCGGGCAGCAATGACACTGCCCTCGTCTAGGACTGGTTACATTGAGCTTTGATCGAAATCGTTGCCTTGGTCAGTACCCGTTTGAGTATCCGAGTCGAAGCTGCCAGAGTCATCCGTGAAGTCAACACCTTGATCTTGACCTCCCGCACTTGTCCAGTCGCTGCCGCCAGATTCCATACCCGCCATATCTGGTTGCTGATCTTGAGCAGAACTTTGCATGGTGTATTGATCATCGACTTCAACTTCAACTGTACCACTCGCACCTTCTACTGCGCTGCCCAATTCGTCGTAACCTTGGAATTGGATTTCGCTCGTACCTTCGTAACCTTCTGGTAGGTCAACCGATACTGGTTGGTTCAGGTTGCCACTTAATGTGAAGCTGCCATCGCCATTATCCAGTGCGTTGCTTACTGATGCACCATCAGGTAGACCGGACATTTCTGCATAATCCACCGATTCGTTACCACTGACCTCATCTGGAACCGAGATAGAAATGGTATCGCCTGGTGCTGCAGTCACATCAGCTGCGCTCTCCTCTTCACTGTCTGCACCGTTTGCTGCTTGCTCTTCAGGCTGTTGCGCTTCGCCGA
The DNA here is from genome assembly GCF_033340195.1 of Vibrio sp. 1457. NCBI lineage: Bacteria > Pseudomonadati > Pseudomonadota > Gammaproteobacteria > Vibrionales > Vibrionaceae > Vibrio > Vibrio sp. 1457. The sequence continues at coordinate 101,488 of NZ_JAWOWA010000016.1, read as the reverse complement.
CTTGCTGCTCTGATGATGCTTGAGCAGTTTGGATTTGTGGCTCCTCGCTTTGCGCTGAGTCGTCCGCAACTTGGATGCTCAGATTCTGAGTCGATACCTCACCGTTGTCGTTGACCTGAACATCCATAGCCAAATTGCCATCGAAGTCATCGTTCGGCCAGTATGTCCACTCTTCATCACCTGATTTCGCGAAGAAACCTGCATCGTTTGCATCGGCGACATCCAACACTTCTGCTGAAGGGCTAATGCCAAGCTCATCAATCAACTGTGCTTCCGTTAGTGTTAGTGAACCATCATCAGCCAGTGCGTAGCCTTCGCTAGTTGTGGTTTCACTCTCACCTTGGATGTCGACATTAAAGAAGCTCTCAATGCGGTTTTCACCGTCAGTTGCAATAAAGCCAACTTGAACATCTCCGGTGTAGCCTTCTGCTGGTGTGAATTGGTAGTTACCTTGATTATCGGTCTCTATCACACCTTGACCTTCCATTAGGCTCACTGACTCAATGCTCAAGCTGTCGCCTTCTGCATCGCTCAAGGTCGATAGCATGTCATCGTTGGTGAACGACAAGGTGCCATCCGCTGCCATCTCTGTGGTAGAAATGCTGTCGATTTCTGGAGAAGCATTCTCTTGTGGTGCGTCTTCTTTCACGACCACGCCTGTTTGCTCATCATGAAGCACACCGTCTTTATCAATCACGTAAGCGATATCCGCTTCACCAGTAAAGCCTGGTGCTGGATTGAATGTCCATGTGCCATCACCGTTATCGACTATCTCACCTTGGCTGCGATCAGCTAGGTGAACGAATTTCACTTCATCACCCGCGTCAGCGTCTACGTTTTCTGCCAATCCGATTAGGTCATCAGCGGTTAGGATAACGGGTTCACCCGCTAGGGTTTCGAAGTCACCTGAATCGATACCATCTTCGAACTCTTCTGGCTCGTCACCATAATCCACCGTTGTTGCGGTCACGGTTACGAAGAACTCGCCATTAAAGTCAGCCGGAGGCGTCATTTGCAAGTCTGAAATATCCCACTCGTTCAAGTCGATGTATTGACCCGGTTCCGTAATAGTAATGGTGTTCACACCATCCGTAACTTCGAAGCCAACAGGGAAACCAGTCATCACTAGGTTACTTAGCGTTTCTGAATCGTCGATTAGACCGACATTCAAGCCTAGGTGACCCGTTTCGTCCTCACCGAAGACTAACGGACCATCATGGTCGGTTGTGATGACCGCGCCATCCGCAACAGGGCGAACAAACACTGGTACATCAAGTACTGTTTCAAACTCACCGTCACTTACCACAACTTGCAAGTCAGAAACCCCTGCAAAATCGCCAGTCGGTGTGAATGTCCAAGTACCATCACCGTTGTCTGTTACCTCACCACCATCTTCACCTTCTGCGGTGATAATGCGTGATACGACTAGGTTTTCAGTATCGATATCGCCGAACAAGTTCATCAGGTCGCCAGCGTCGAAGGTGAATGCGCCATCTTCGTCGGTTGCCATAAAGGCATTACCCACATTGAATGGAGCATCGTTGACTGGAATAACATCCACATTCAACGAGCCTTCAACCACTTCTTCACCATCCGTCGCGGTGTAGCCCAGTTCCACCAAACCATTAAAGTCTTGAGTGGTCACCAAGTGGTACATACCATCTGGTTGCTGAGTTAATGTCGCGCTTGCAGGAGCACGAACCGTGATGCTTTCTACGCTGATTTCGTCACCATCAAAATCCGTAACTTGATCAGCGATGTAAGCTGGGTCAATCACCATGACCACATCTTCTTCGCCTTGCATCTGGATGGTTGGCGCTTCTGGTGCATCGTTAACCGCTTCGACGTTTAGATTGCCTTCAACCGGCGTAACTAAATCACCATCGCTGACGCCGAACGACATTGGCACATCACCATTGAAGTTCTCAGCCGGAGTGAATGACCAAGTACCATCACCGTTGTCTAGCAAGTCACCGTATTGCTCATCAATCACTAAGTCGACAGCAGACAGTTCGTCGTAGGTGTTATCGATGTCTGTCGCGTTAACAAGCAACATGTCCTGCGTGATAAGAATGGTGGTATCTTCGGTGCCAGCAATATTCACTGGCGTTGATTGCGGCGCATCGTTAATTGGGTTCACCGTTAGGTCGACGCCCACTTCCACGCTCGCACCATCGTTATCAATCAAGTCGAAGCTTAGGTCGATATCGCCATTGAAGTTCGCATCAGGCGTAATCGTAAAGCTACCATCTTGGTTCTCAACAACGGTTGCATTGGCTACCGCGGTTAAGTTCACTGCTTCTAGATTATCGCTGTCTACGTCACCCGCTTGAGCCAGTAACTGCTCTTGACTCAATGTGATTGAACCGTCTTCATCGACGCTGTAAGCCAAGTCGCCAGATACCGGAGCATCGTTGACTGGCAATACATCAATGTTCGCGTTGGTTGTCGCAGTTGCACCGTCTTCATCAGCGACGACTACGTCTAGGCTTACGCCACCGTTGAAGTTTTCATTTGGTGCGAAGCTGTAAGTGCCATCGTCATTCGCCGTTAGAATGCCGTCGTTACCACTGTAAGAGACGCTTTCTAGGCTCACGTCGCCTTCCACATCGCTTGATTGCGCTAGCAGTTGCTCTTCCGTGAAGATAATGACTTCGTCTTCATTGACAGAGTAACTTGTCGCACCTGCGATTGGTGGATCGTTCACCTCAAGAACGGTAATACCCGCAGTGGTTGAGTCTGTCGCACCCTCTTCATCGACAACTACAACGTCTAGGCTGACCTCGCCATTGAAGTTCTCGTTTGGAGAGAAGGTGTACGTACCATCACCATTGTCTTGGAACACGCCATCTGCGCCGCTGTAGCTGACACTATCAATCGCGACTTCGCCTTCGACGTCAGATGAGTTAGCCAATAACTGCTCGTTACTGATGGTGATCGAATTGTCTTCATGCACCGTGTAAGACGTGCTGCCTGCAACCGGTGGATCGTTCTCTGGCGTCACGCTTACGTCGATATTTGCGGTCACGGTATCCGTGCCATCAGAAACATCGAAGGTAAAGTTCACATCACCATTGAAGTTCTCGTTTGGAGCAAAGCTGTAGGTACCATCACCGTTATCGGTTAGGACACCATCGGCACCAGTGTAATTGACACCTTCTACCGATAGGTCATCACCATCAATATCCGTTGCGCCATCAAGCAGATCTTGGTCAGTGAAGGTCAACACGCCATCTTCACCAATGGTGAACGCTTGATCCTCAGGCTGCGGTAAGTCATTAACTGGGTTAACCGTTAGGTCAGCCGTTGCAACGATAGTATCGGTGCCATCGTTGATATCGAACGTGATATCAATGTCGCCATTGAAGTTCGCGTCAGGCGTAATGGTAAAGCTGCCATCGTCATTAGCCGTAACCGTCGCATCACCGTCAACCACTAGGTTAGATGCAGTTAGTGCATCACCTTCTACATCCGTTGCTTGTGCCAACAATTGTTCTTGGCTTAGCGTGATTGAGTTGTCTTCGTCGACACTGTAAGCCAAGTCACCCGATACTGGAGCATCATTGATAGGCAGAACATCAATGTTTGCGGTCGTCGAAGCGGTCGCACCATCTTCGTCCACGACTACAACATCAAGGTTCACTTCACCATTGAAGTTTTGGTTTGGTGCAAAGCTGAACGTACCATCACCATTGTCGGTAAAGATACCTTCGCTGCCACTGTAGCTCACGCTATCTAGTGCTACCTCACCTTCAATATCGGAAGAGTTTACCAACAACTGTTCTGCACTGATGGTAATGACTTCATCTTCATCAATGGTGTAACTGGTTGTGCCTGCGATTGGTGGATCGTTCACCTCAAGAACGGTAATACCCGCTGTTGTTGTATCAACCGCGCCGTCCTCGTCAACCACGACAACATCTAGGCTAACATCGCCTGTAAAGTTTTCGTTTGGTGAGAAGGTGTAAGTACCATCGCCATTAATTTCTAGCACACCGTCGTTACCGCTGTAGCTCACGCTGCTGATCGCAACATCACCCTCGATATCAGACGAATTAGCCAGTAGTTGCTCATCACTAATGGTGATCGAGTTGTCTTCATGTACGGTGTAAGACGTGCTGCCCGCAACTGGCGGATCGTTCTCTGGCGTCACACTCACATCAATGTTGGCAGAGGTCGTATCCGTACCGTCTGACACATCGAAAGTGAAGTTCACATCGCCATTGAAGTTCTCGTTCGGTGCGAAGCTGTACGTGCCATCGCCATTGTCGGTTAGGACACCGTCTGCACCTGTGTAAGTCACGCCTTCAACGGTTAGGTTGTCACCTTCTACATCCGTCGCGCCTGTTAATAGGTCTGCATCTGTGAAGGTAAGAAGACCGTCCTCACCCACTGTGAACGCTTGATCTTGTGGCTCTGGAGCATCATTGACTGGTGTTACTGTTAAGTCGAGGCCAGCAGCAACCACTTCTTCCCCGTCAGTCACATCGTAGGTGAACTCGATGTCACCGTAGAAGTTCTCGCTCGGAGTAATGGTGAAGCTGCCATCCTCGTTCATTTCAACCGTTGCATTTTCATCATTGGTGCTCAGGTTGATTGCACTTAAGTCATCGCCATCGATATCAACAGCGTGCTCCAGTAACTGCTCTTGAGTTAGCGTAATACTATTGTCTTCGGCAGTGACTGCGCTGATATCACCCGTCGCTTCTGGTGCATCATTGGTTGGCGAGATATGAATCGTCACATCTTGCGTTGCTGTTGCTGTGGTTCCGGTATCCACATCTGTAGAGGTTGCATTCACGGTTAGCGTCACATCGCCATTGAAGTCCGCAGAAGGAATAAACTCTAGCCCTTCTAGCTCGCCTGGTTGTAGTGACCAAGTGCCGTCGCCATTATCAACACCTGCTGATAGTGCGCTGCCTTCTGGCACGTCTTCAATCAAGATAGCGAGGTTTTCTGAACCATCGGTATCGGTCAATGCGGCATCAATATCAAGCGGCACTGGTGTATCTTCGGTACCAATGATTTGGTAATCCGCGTCCGCTACCGTGATTTCGATGTTGTCGATGCCGAATGACTCGTCAGGAATACTTTGGTTTAGCGTAGAACCAAAGCCTAACTGAAGCTGACCGTCTTCCACCGGAACGGTTAAGTTAACTTGGTGTGCTTGGTCGTTCCAACCACTGAAGCCTTCACGTTGAGAGGCTCCGTGGATCACTTCACCCACTTCGTTACCGTCAGAATCGTAAAGCGTTGTCGTACCATCTTGAGTACGGAACGCGGAGTTCTCCAAGGTGGTTAGCTGTTCGCCGCCGACAAAGATTTGGAACGACTCGCCATCCCATGAATCGATTTCGTAGAAGCTAAACGAGATATTCACTTCATTAACATCACTTGGAATATCGTAGGTTTTGCTGACCGCTTCATCACCGCCAGTGCCACCAATACGACCCAGCATGTCGCCCGTTTCGAAGCCTTGTGAGCTTTCGGTGTTCGCGTTCCAACCGTTCGAGCCAGACTCGAAGTTATCAGAAGCAATCACCAAGTCCGAAGCAATCGACAGCTCTGGCATATCAACCACAGATTGAACATCAATGTTCGCTTCAGCAGGAACCGTTGCGGTGCCATCGTTGACATCAAACGTTACGTTCACGTTGCCATCGAAGTTTTCATTCGGAGCAAAGGTGTACGTGCCGTCACCGTTATCAACCAAAGTACCGCTGTCAGAAGCAACGTTTTCAACCGTTAGGTTATCACCATCGATATCACCTGCATTTTGCAGCAGTTGCTCTTCGGTGAAGGTGAAGCTGGTGTCTTCTTGCGTGACAAACTGTGGCTGACCAACCGTTGGTAGGTCGTTCACTGGGTTCACAGTCAGATCGGCAGTCGCTTGAATGGTTGCATCGCCGTCCGTAATGTCGAAGCTCAAATCAATGTCGCCATTGAAGTCCGCATCTGGTGTGATTGTGAAGCTGCCGTCATCGTTCGCAACAACGGTCGCATTGCTGTCAACAGTGAGGTTAGATGCGGTTAGGTCATCGCCATCTACGTCGCCGGCTTGCGCAAGAAGTTGCTCTTGGCTGAGAGTGATAGAACCATCTTCATCCACGCTGTAGGCCAAATCACCTGATACCGGAGCATCATTGATTGGCAATACATCGATGTTTGCATTGGTTGACGCAGTTGCACCATCTTCATCGGTCACGACAACATCTAGGCTGACATCACCGTTGAAGTTTTCGTTTGGCGCGAAGCTGAATGTGCCATCGCCGTTGTCAGTAAAGATACCGTCAGAGCCGCTGTAGCTGACGCTATCAATCGCCACCTCACCTTCAACGTCAGAAGCATTCGCCAACAGCTGCTCAGAGCTAATGGTGATGACTTCGTCTTCGTTGACTGAGTAGCTAGTTGCACCGGCAATTGGCGGATCATTCACCTCAAGAACAGTAATGCCAGCGGTGGTTGAGTCCGTCGCACCGTCTTCATCTACCACGACAACATCTAGGCTGACTTCACCATTGAAGTTCTCGTTTGGAGAGAAGGTATACGTACCATCACCATTGTCTTGGAACACGCCATCTGCGCCGCTGTAGCTGACGCTGTCAATTGCGACTTCGCCTTCGACGTCAGATGAGTTAGCCAATAACTGCTCGTTACTGATGGTGATCGAATTGTCTTCATGCACCGTGTAAGACGTGCTGCCTGCCACTGGTGGATCATTCTCTGGCGTCACGCTTACATCGATATTCGCCGTCACGGTATCCGTGCCATCAGAAACATCAAAGGTAAAGTTCACGTCGCCATTGAAGTTTTCGTTTGGCGCGAAGCTGTAAGTGCCATCACCATTGTCGGTTAGAACACCATCTGTGCCAGTGTAAGACACACTTTCTACCGATAGGTCATCACCATCGATATCCGTTGCGCCATCAAGTAGGTCCTCATCAGTGAACAGCAAGACGCCATCTTCACCAATGGTGAACGCTTGATCTTCTGGCTGCGGCAAGTCGTTAACTGGATTAACCGTTAGGTCAGCCGTTGCAACAATAGTGTCGGTGCCATCGTTGATGTCGAACGTGATATCAATGTCACCATTGAAGTTCGCATCAGGCGTAATGGTAAAGCTGCCATCATCATTTGCCGTAACCGTTGCATCACCGTCAACCACTAGGTTAGTCGCGGTTAGCGCGTCGCCTTCTACATCCGATGCTTGAGCAAGAAGCTGCTCTTGGCTTAGCGTAATTGAATTGTCTTCATCGACACTGTAAGCCAAGTTGCCCGATACTGGCGCATCGTTGATTGGCAATACATCGATGTTTGCGTTAGTTGCCGCAGTTGCACCGTCTTCATCAACAACCACAACATCTAGACTAACATCGCCATCAAAGTTGGCGTTTGGTGCGAAGCTGAATGTGCCGTCGCCGTTATCGGTAAAGATACCGTCGGAGCCGCTGTAGCTCACGCTATCAATCGCAACTTCACCTTCAACGTCAGAAGCGTTCGCCAACAGCTGTTCAGAGCTAATGGTGATGACTTCGTCTTCGTTCACTGAGTAGCTGGTCGCGCCTGCAATTGGTGGATCGTTCACCTCAAGTACTGTAATGCCTGCGGTAGTTGAATCCGTTGCACCGTCTTCATCGACCACGACAACATCTAGGCTCACTTCGCCATTGAAGTTCTCGTTTGGCGAGAAGGTGTACGTACCGTCACCATTGTCTTGGAACACGCCATCTGCGCCGCTGTAGCTCACGCTATCAATCGCCACTTCGCCTTCTATATCAGACGAGTTAGCCAACAGCTGTTCGTTACTAATGGTGATCGAGTTGTCTTCATGCACCGTGTAAGACGTGCTACCTGCCACTGGTGGATCGTTCTCTGGTGTGACTGTCACATCGATATTCGCAGTCACGGTGTCCGTGCCATCGGAAGCATCGAAGGTGAAGTTCACATCACCATTGAAGTTCTCATTCGGTGCGAAGCTATAGGTACCATCGCCATTGTCAGTTAGGACACCGTCCGCGCCTGTGTAAGTGACACCTTCTACCGATAGAACATCGCCATCGATGTCCGTTGCACCATCCAACAGGTCTTGATCAGTGAAGGTCAACACACCATCTTCACCAATGGTGAACGCTTGATCTTCCGGCTGCGGCAAGTCATTAACTGGGTTAACGGTTAGGTCCGCCGTTGCAACAATAGTGTCGCTGCCGTCGTTGATATCGAACGTGATATCAATGTCGCCATTGAAGTTCACATCTGGCGTGATAGTGAAGCTACCATCGTCGTTTGCCGTAACCGTTGCATCACCGTCAACCACTAGGTTAGACGCAGTCAGCGCATCACCTTCCACATCCGATGCTTGAGCAAGAAGCTGCTCTTGGCTTAGCGTGATTGAGTTGTCTTCGTCGACGCTGTACGCCAAGTTACCCGATACTGGTGCATCATTGATTGGTAAGACATCGACTGTGATGTAAGTATCGACCTCTGCGCCGTCTTCATCACGAATGGTCACATCCAACTGCACTTGACCATTGAAGTTTTGATTCGGTGCAAAGCTACAAGTACCATCGCCGTTTACTGAGAAGATGCCATCTGGACCGTCGTAGCTGATGCCAACTAGCTCAACATCCCCTTCAACATCCGAAGCATTCAGTAGCACTTGCGATTCACTGAAGGTTAGAACTTGGTCTTCATCGATAGTGTATGCGGTAGGACCTGCGATTGGTGGGTCATTTACCTCAATCACAGTAATGCCTGCAGTGGTCGAGTCCGTTGCACCATCTTCATCGACAACGACAACATCTAGGCTCACCTCGCCGCTGAAATTTTCGTTTGGTGAGAAGGTGTACGTACCATCACCGTTGATTTCCAGCACGCCATCGTTACCGCTGTAGCTCACGCTATCAATCGCCACTTCGCCTTCTATATCAGAAGAGTTAGCCAACAGCTGTTCGTTACTAATGGTAATCGAATTGTCTTCATGAACGGTGTAAGCCGTGCTGCCTGCAACCGGTGGATCGTTCTCCGGCGTCACGCTTACGTCGATATTCGCCGTCACGGTATCCGTGCCATCGGAAACATCGAAAGTGAAGTTCACGTCGCCATTAAAGTTCTCGTTTGGTGCGAAGCTATATGTGCCATCACCATTGTCGGTAAGAACACCGTCCGCGCCTGTGTAAGTGACGCCCTCAACAGATAAGTCATCCCCTTCAATATCGGTAGCACCTGTTAGGAGATCCGCATCAGTAAAGGTCAGCACACCATCTTCACCAATGGTGAACGCTTGATCTTGTGGTTCAGGCGCATCGTTAACTGGTGACACCAATAACTCAAGGTTGGTTGAGACAACATCATCGCCGTCAGACACATCGAACGTAAAGGTGATGTCACCATTAAAGTCCGCATCTGGCGTTAAGGTGTAAGTACCGTCACCATTGTCTGTGATGGTGATGTTTTCATCATCCGTTGCCAAGTTCAGTGCTGTCAGTTGGTCTCCATCCAAGTCACGCGCATTAGCGAGCAAATCTTCTTGCGTGATTAGGATTGAACCATCTTCTTCAACCACAGCAGAAACAGGCAATGCTTCAGGCGTATGTTCAATGTGAGCACCCGTTGCATTGACGTAGATGGTTTGAGAAACGGTTTCAGAATCATTATTTGATAGCTCTGTCGCCGTTGCCGTTACATTGATTTCTAGCTGTTGGTTAAAGTCTTCTGGCAATTGAATCTGTAGCTCTTGTTCAATTGCTGTGGTTGGAAGCGTTACAGAACCATCTGGACCGACTGTTACTTCACCGCTGTAGATCTGGCTGTTCACTTCACCTACATCAATGGTGAAGTTGAAGTCACTATAATCGGCATCGCCGCCACCGTAGAGATCTTCAAAGCCGTAAACCAGTTCACCGTCTTCGTTCACAGTAGTTCGAGTATGTTCAATGCCATCTTGGTTGAGCTCTGAGCTTGTGCCGCCATGGAAGACTGCATCACCAAATTGGCTTTGAATCACGGTTTCAGAACCATCAGCACCCACAAACACGAGTTGTGGGTCGACCGTATCCATGTTCGCAGAAGAGCCATCTGCCGCACGGAACTCATACTGACCATCTTGCATGGACGCAAAGTCATTGAAGTTATGACCGTTAGGAATCAAGAATAGGTTGAAGCTTTCCCCTTCCGAGATTTGGAAGCTGAACTGATCTTGTCCCGGTACGAGGTCACCGCCACCGCCAACTTGAGAGGCATTTTCGTATACCACTTCAACGCCCGTGATGTTGCCATCTTCATCGACTTTGTAATAACCCGCTGTGTTTTGGTAACCCGCGGTTTCACCTTCAAACGTAACCGTGATTTCAGTATCGTTGAAACTGGTGATACCGTTGTCTTGATCGTTAAGTACCCCTTCGTTGTCGTAGCTGATCACCGAACCTTCTGGAACACCATCAACGGTCACAGTCAGCGTTTCTGACAAGTCTTGGTCAACCAATGCTGCGGCGATGTTCACTTCAACAATACCGCCTGGCTCAACCAAGATTGCTTGATCATCCACGTTTCGACCGTCGCCATCAGTGATGACTAGGTCTGGCGCATCTGCCACGGCTTCGATATGGACATTAATGTCTTGCTCAACTTCATCCGTACCGTCAGAAACCGTAAAGCTGAATTGCAAGTCACCACTGAAGTGCTCTTCTGGTACGAAGCTAAATGTACCGTCACCGTTGTCCGTTACAGTACCTTCATCACCCGAGTAGTTAATGCTGGTAACGGTGAGGTCATCACCATCAATATCAATCGCGCCACTTAGCAGATCTTCTTGCGTGAACAGGATGCTGCCATCCTCTTCAATTTGGTACATGCCAGGCGCAACAATTGGAATGTCATTGACTGGATTCACCGTCAATGTCATTTCATTAGCAACACTTAGTTCACCGTCACTCACTTCATAAGTGAATGCAATGTCACCATTGAAGTTTTCCGACGGTGTCACCGTGAAGGTGCCGTCGCCGTTATCCACGATAGAGGCATTCGGATCATTGGTTTCTAGTGCCGTTGCGTATAGGTCATCACCATCTTGATCGCTGGCATTTTCAAGCAGCATTTCTTGTGTCACGAGGATAGAGCCATCCTCGTCCACGTCTGCCACGATTGGCGCTGCTTCTGGTGCGTCGTTGACGAACTCAACTTTCAAGTCGATGTTTGCCGCCACCACATCGGTGCCATCGCTCACATCAAACGTGAGGTCAACATTACCAAAGAAGCCTTGCTCTGGCGTTAACGTGTAAGTGCCATCGCCATTGTCTGTTACTTGCACCGTATCGCTTAAGCTCGTCACGTTCACAACAGATAAGTCATCGCCTTCGATGTCCGTTGCTTGAGCCAGCAGCTCTGCTTCAGTAATCGTGATAGCTTCGCCGTCTTCTGTGGTGAATGACAAATCAGGCACATCTGGCAGGTCGTTCACTGGGTTAACGGTGAGGTTTAGCTCCGCGGCGACGGTTTCGATCGCGTCAGTTACGTCATAAGTAAATTCGATTTCACCAAAGAAGTTTTCACTCGGCGTAATCGTGAAGCTACCATCAGCGTTCTCAACGATGGTTGCATTAGGATCGTTGGTCGACAGGTTCACCGCTTCAAGGTTGTCACCATCCACGTCCGTCGCGTTCGCTAACAAGTCTTCTTGAGTGATGGTAATTGAGCCATCTTCATCGACGACCGCATCAACCGGACCGCTAACCTCTGGACCTTCGTTGACGATCTCAACATCGATCTTCGCAGTGCTTGGTGCACTTGCTTGACCATCGCTGATGTCGAAGGTCAAGTTCACTTCACCGTAGAAGTTCGAAGTTGGCTCGAAGGTAAAGGTGTTGTCGCCGTTATCTGTCAACGTACCTTGTGACTGGTCGACAAGCAGTAGATTCTCGATATGCAGAATGTCGCCATCCACATCGGTCGCACCTGATAACAGGTCTTTTGCTTCGATGATGATGGTGCCGTTTTCTAGCATTTGAGTATGCAGCGGTGCACCAGGAACTGGTACATCGTTGACCGGAATAACGGTCAGATCTAGATGGGTATCGACTTCATCGGTGCCATCGAAGACTTTGTAGTCAATGTCAACTTCACCATTGAAGTTTTCATTCGGCATAAAGGTGTAAGTGCCGTCGCCATTGTCGACAAGCTCACCGTTATCACCGCTGTAAGAGATATCAGAGATAGACAGCGCATCGCCTTCTACATCACTTGCATTCGCAAGCAGGTCGTCCGCGCTAAACGTAATGCCCACATCCTCATCAGTCGACAATACAATCGGACCAGAAACGATTGGCGCATCGTTTACTGCTTCGAAGTTGATGTTGATGATGTTGTCGTCAGTGAGTTCACCATCCGTAACTTGGTAGCCAAGCTCAATCTCACCGTAGAAGTTCTCATCTGGTGTGACTGTCCATGTACCATCGCCGTTGTCGGTTAACGTAGCGTGCTCCGCGTTATCCCCCACCAGCTCAAGGTTTTGAATATCAAGAACATCGCTATCGATATCACTCGCTTGTGCTAAAAGCTGTTCTTCTGTGATAACCACAGAGGCAAACTGCGTAGAACCTTCGGTATCGATGGTCACATTTGGCAGATCAGCCGTCAGTTCGATTTCACTGTCACCTTCTCGGATATTCAGTTCTACCGTTTCCGTGATTTCCGTGCCGTCCACGCCAATAGATGTGAACACTGCTTCATCATGACAAGTTTGCGATACCGTCATGTTTTGAACCACGTAAGTACCGTTACCTTGAATTGTTCCTAGCTCAAAGTAAGACACTGGCTCGTTCACCGTTAGGGTGTAATCCGTCTCATAGCTACCACGATCTTCTTTGTGGTAAGTCATCGAGTCGATCAAGTCACCATCGGAGTTGAATGCACGAATTTCGACTTCGGTAAAGTGGCGAGACTCTTCCATAAACCAGCCGCCTAGACCGTCTAGGTGGAAGCTGATTTCGTTGATGTCTTGACCTTCAACGGTTACAGTCAGTTTTTCATCGCCACTCAAACCTTGGCGGTCAGTATCGCCAATACCATGCCCAATGTGCGTGTTACCATTCCAAGCACCAAGAGGGTCGTCGTTACTCTGCACCGTTACGGTCAAATCACCATCAGTGAACTGGCGAGTATATGGGTCAATTTCATCACCCCAATCATCAACACTCGCATTGTCATCAAACGTACCGATTTGAGTGGTATGCGTACCGTTCGCCAACGCATCATCATTTGGAATGAAGCGCACTTCCGTATCTGCAGGAACCTCCTGCCCGACTTCTAGCTGTACCCATTCGTCATTTAGATTCGCTTCAATGATGCCGTTTTCAGGGGCTTGGTCGAGACGTAACGCAGGCTCTTCACGCAGAGAAACACCCACGGTTTGATCTTCTTCCGCTTGAATAAAGATCTCGTCGCCCGCTTCTGGCACATCGTTGACAGGGTTAACGGTCAGATCCAGCGTGGTCAGAACATCATTTTCGCCATCGCTGATGTTGTAAGTGAAGTCCAAGTCTCCGTTAAAGTTTTCCGTATGCGTAATGGTGAATGAACCATCGTCATTGGCTACGATCGTCGCATCTGGGTCATTGGTTTGTAGATTGCTGGCAACAAGGTCATCACCTTCAATGTCTGTCGCATTCGCAAGCAACTGTTCTTGCGTGATGGTGATGGCATTATCTTCATCCACCTCAGCTTGAATACCTGACGTTTCTGGTGCGTCGTTCACCGCAATAACATCAATACCTGCCGTTGTCGTATCCGTTGCACCATCTTGGTCGATAACCGTAACGTCGAGCGAAATGTTACCGTCAAAGTTCTCATTTGGCGTGAAGGTATATGTGCCGTCGCCATTGTCCACGAAGCTACCGTTGTTACCGGAGTAGCTAACATTCGCCAAGGCGACATCGCCTTCCACATCAGAAGAGTTGGCTAACAACTGCTCGTCACTAATGATGATTTGACCATCTTCTTGAACCGTGTAAGACGTAGAACCTGTCACCGGAGGATCGTTCACTGGTGTCACGCTGACATCAATGAATGCTGGCGTTGAACCTGTGCCGTCAGACACATCGAATGTGAACTGAACATCACCGTTGAAGTTCTCATTCGGCGCGAAGCTGTACGTGCCATCGCCATTGTCGGTAAGCACACCATCTGCACCTGTGTAGAGAACGTTTTCGATAGACAGATCATCGCCATCAATATCCGATGCGCCTTCCAATAGGTCTGCATCCGTGAACAGCAAGGTGCCATCTTCTTCTACCGTGAACTGTTGATCTTGCGCTTGTGGCAAGTCATTCACAGGATTAACCGTAATATCCAGACCAACTTGTACCGAGCCACCATCGTTATCAATGATATCGAAGGTCAGATCTAGGTCACCGTTGTAGTTTTCATCCGGTGTGATGGTGTAACTGCCATCATCGTTGTATTGAATTGTCGCGTTGTCATCTGTCGATAGATTGATGGCTTCAAGGTTCTCGCTATCAATATCGCCCGCTTTGGCAAGCAGCTGCTCTTGGCTTAGCGTGATTGAGCTGTCTTCGTTGATGGTGTAAGCCAAATCACCCGATACTGGTGGATCGTTGATTGGCAATACATCGACATTGATGTGCGTATCAACGGTTGCCCCATTCTCATCTTGAATGGTCACATCCAACTGAACTTGACCATTGAAGTTCTCGTTTGGTGCAAAGCTGCAAGTACCATCGCCATTGACGGTAAAGATACCATCCGAGCCTTCATAGCTGATGCCAACAAGCTCTACATCGCCCTCGATATCAGATGCGTTGGCAAGAATTTGTGACTCACTGAATGTCAGTACTGAATCTTCGTCAATCGTGTAAGACGTTGGACCGGCAACTGGAGGGTCATTCACTTCAATGACGGTAATGCCTGCTGTCGTTTCGTCAATCGCACCTTGCTCATCCGCCACAATCACATCAAGGCTGATATCACCGCTAAAGTTCTCATTCGGCATGAAGGTGTAAGTACCGTCACCGTTGTCTTGGAATACGCCATCGGTGCCTGAATAGGTCACGCTATCGATGGACACTGCGCCTTCCACATCTGAAGAGTTAGCCAGAAGCTGCTCATCGGAAATCGTAATCGCATTATCTTCATCAACCGTGTAAGACGTTGAACCCGCAACCGGAGGATCGTTCACTGGAGTGACGCTCACGTCCACATTGGCAGGTACGGTTTCAGCACCGTCAGAAACACCAAAGCTAAAGCTGACATCACCGTTGAAGTTTTCGTTTGGTGCAAAGGTGTAAGTACCATCACCGTGGTCAGTCAGCACACCATCGCTGCCTGTGTAGCTAATGCCATCAACCGTTAAGTTGTCGCCATCGATATCGGTCGCGCCAGCAAGTAGGTCCGCGTCGGTAAACTGCAGCGTGCCGTCTTCTTCAACGCTGAACTGCTGGTCTTGAGGCACAGGAAGATCGTTAACTGGATTAACCGTTAGATCCGCCGTTGCTTGGATAGTGTCTGTGCCATCTGTAATGTTGAATTGGATATCAATGTCACCATTAAAGTCCGCATCTGGTGTAATCGTGAAGCTGCCATCATCGTTCGCTGTAACGGTTGCGTTTCCATCGACAGTCAAATCGCTAGCAGTCAGGTCATCGCCCTCAATATCAGACGCTTGAGAAAGAAGCTGCTCTTGGCTGAGTGTAATCGCACCGTCTTCATCAACGCTATAAGCCAAATCACCCGATACTGGCGCATCATTGATTGGCAATACATTCACATTGATGACGGTATCAACTTCAGCTCCATCTTCATCTCGAATGGTCACATCAAGTTGAACTTGTCCGTTAAAGTTCTCGTTTGGCGCGAAGCTGCACGTGCCATCATCGTTAACGGTGAAAATGCCATCCGGACCATCGTAACTAATGCCAACAAGCTCTACATCGCCTTCCACATCAGAGGCATTCAACAGCACTTGCGACTCACTAAACGTCAGAACTGAATCTTCATCAATGGTGTAAGAAGTTGGTCCAGCGACTGGTGGATCGTTCACTTCCAGCACCGTAATGCCAGCAGTGGTGGCATCCGTTGCGCCTTCTTCATCAGCGACGACAACATCAAGCGTCACTTCACCATTAAAGTTTTCATTTGGAGAGAAGGTGTACGTACCGTCACCATTGATTTGCAACACACCATCGCTGCCAGAGTAGCTCACGCTATCAATCGAGACATACCCTTCTAAATCCGAAGAATTTGCCAACAGTTGCGCGTCAGAAATGGTAATAGAGTTGTCTTCGTGAACCGTGTAAGACGTTGAACCAGCCACCGGAGGATCATTCACCGGCGTGACACTCACATCTACATTCGCTGAAACCGTATCTGTGCCATCAGATACGTCGAAGCTGAAGTTTACATCGCCATTGAAGTTCTCATTTGGCGCAAAGCTATACGTGCCATCGCCATTGTCAGTTAGAACGCCGTCGGTTCCTTCGTAGCTGATTCCCGTTACAGAAAGGTCATCGCCTTCAATGTCGGTAGCACCGGCAAGCAGATCCGCATCAGTAAATTGCAGTGTGCCGTCCTCTTCCACACTGAATTGTTGGTCTTGAGGAACAGGCAGATCGTTGATTGGATTAACGGTTAGGTCAGCAGTTGCTTGAACGGTATTCGTGCCATCTGAAATATCGAAGCTAATGTCGATATCACCACTGAAATCTGCGTCTGGCGTGATAGTGAAACTACCATCGTCATTTTGAGTCACCGTCGCATTGCCATCTACCGAAAGATTAGATGCCGTCAGTGCGTCGCCTTCCACATCAGAAGCTTGCGACAACAACTGTTCTTGGCTCAAACGAATCGAGCCATCTTCGTCCACCGAGTAAGCAAGATTGCCAGACACTGGCGCATCATCGACTGGTGTGACGCTTACATCAATGTTGGCAGAAATCGTATCTGTGCCGTCGGACACATCAAAGCTGAAGTTCACATCACCATTGAAGTTTTCATTTGGCGCAAAAGTGTAAGTCCCATTACCGTTATCGGTCAGGATGCCGTCACCACCGTCGTAGCTTACGCCCTCAACTGTTAGGTTATCGCCTTCAATATCCGTTGCGCCAGTAAGCAGGTCTGCGTCCGTAAAGATCAGCGTGCCATCTTCTTCCACCTCAAAGGTTTTATCTTCAGGCACTGGTGCGTCATTGATTGGACGAACAGTTAAATCAATCGAGCTAGAAATGGTTTCTTGACCATCACTGATATCAAACGTTAAGCCGAGTTCACCATTAAAATCAGTATCAGGTGTGACGGTATAAGTGCCATCACCATTATCCACAACCGATGCATTAGCACCCACTTGCACGTTGAATGCGGCAAGATCATCGCCATCAACATCACTCGCGTATCCGAGAAGTTGTTCTTGAGTGAAGGTAATAGTGCCATCTTCATCCATGATGTATGCCAGATCTTGCCCTACTTCTGGCGCGTCATTTTCACCTTCGACTTTAATTTGGAACGTCTCGCTCGTAGTTTCGGAGTCGAAATCGTCTTCTACTTGCGTCGTGGTTTCTTCGCTGGTGTCTTGTACATCCACCGCGAAGCTCTCTTCAGTGGTTTCTGAATCTAGCTCGTCACCACCTTGAGAACCTTCAGAGTCTGAAGAAGCACTTGGCGCAGATGAAGTTTGTACCGCTTGTCCTTGCGCTTCATTGCCTTCTGCGTCCGAACCACCTTCAGAGCCAGAGGCATCACCACCACCGACCGCTTGGGCACCCGCCCCAGAATCCGAACCACCGCTGCCCAGAGCCTCGTCACCTGATTCTCCGCTAGAAGCTACACTATCAACAACATTGGATTGTGCAGCGTCAGAGTCGCTGCTACTTTCAGTATCCTCTTCTTGAACTGCGCCACCCGAGCTCACTGCTTCTTCTTCCGTACCCGCGCCACTAGGATTTTCTTCCATCGCACGATTGGCTTCATCAACAGCATCTGCACTTTCAGCACCGGTCGCTACAGTCGAAGAGACGGTCGACTGCTGTTTTTCTTCTTTTGTCCCCGTATCCTTCGTTTCTGTTTGCTCTACCGCATCGTTAAGCTTTTCATTGTCTTTTTCTTGATTAGTGTCGCCTGCCATTACAGCCTCCGTTGCTTTTAGCTAACTGATCGTATTTAGAGGCAGTAAAGGACACCATTTTTAGAAACCAACTTTTTTATACAACTTTTTTCATACCTTTCGAGTTCTATAAAAACAAAAAAATTTGAAAACCCAGTATAAAGATCCTTACTTGTTGTCATTAAAGCAATTAGTGCGGTGGGATAATGATAAATATGACAAATCTGTTGCGCTCAGTCGACAATAGCCATAAAGGGCTGCAATTGCTATTAGGCGATTTTTACCAAGATTTCAGTGACGCAGGGATTGATATTGAGATGCTGCATAAACAAAACCGTTTTGAAGCACTCAGATGTTATTCAAAAAGACTAAAGACCATTCTCGTCTTGTTATGTGATGACGACTTACCACCAAAATTGGCAAAGCTTGAACACTTAAACAAACACCATTTCCCTGCTCCTAATGAATTGATTGAGGACGTTAAAACCGAGCTTAACAACGTAAACAAACAAATTAGCCAGCTGTTAAAAATCGAAAATTCAATCGATAGCCGCACAGGTAGTGAATCGTAGGGGTGGCTCATGAGTAATAAGCAAATAGAACATCACCTCAAAAAGGCGCTCGTTTCGAACAACGAAGCTTCGAAGGTAACAACAGACGATACAATCGTGCTAGCCAGTGCAATGACCAGCGTACACAAAACCTTGCTGGTTATCTTTTTGCTTTCCATGGTGGCTATCGCCGTGGCATCTCAGGCTCGTATCGACATTGTGGTGTCGGTGCGCGGTGAGCTATTGCTCGAATCTGACATCGAAAAAGTGCAACACCTTGAAGGCGGTATTCTAGAAGAAATGCTAGTGCGCAAAGGCGAAGTGGTTTATGAAGGTCAACCTATTGCACGCCTTCGCTCTCTGGATAGAAACACTCAACTTGATACGGTAAACACAGAGATCATTCAGCTTGAGCTAGACAAGATTCGTTACGAAAGCCTGCGCGATATGGTGGAACCCGATTTTTCTGCCTACATCGAAAAGTACCCAGAATTAGTGCAAGTCAACATGAATACCTGGCAGCAAGAATTTTCTAAAAACCGTTCCAATGAAGAGTTGATCACTCACGATATCCAACATAAGAATTCGCTTATTGATTCAATGCTCAAGCGCCGTAAAAGCTCCGAGAACCAGCTCTCCTTAATACGCAAGCAGCTCAATATTAAGAACACCTTGTACAAAGAGGAAATGGCGTCTTACGTCGATGTTCTGAATATGCAGGTTCAAGAGTCAAACATGGTGCGTGAGATTGAAAACCTTGATGAGTCGGTCATGAATGAACGCTTCCAACTCGACAAACTAGAGAAGCAGTACCGAGACTTGGTGGAGAATCGTAATGCCGAGTATCAAGCACAAATCATTCAAGCAAACAAGGACTTAAAGTTGAAACGTATATTACGTCCTCAACACTCAGATAAAGTGGATCGCCTCGTGGTTTACGCCCCTATTGACGGTGTAGTAGATAAAGTGCACTTCAATTTCCGCTCCGCTGTGATACCGCCAGGTGAAAGCATCGCGGACATTGCACCGATCAATAACGCCCTTCACGGAGAGGCGAAGATCCCGCGTAAAGACATGGGTTTTGTAGAAATCGGACAAGCGGTCAAAGTGAAGATGGATACCTACAACTTTGCCAAATACGGATTTTTGGAAGGTCGAATTGCATCGATCAGCCGTTCTTCTTATGAAGAAGAAGACGCTGAATTCTATCTCGCGGAAATCCAAATCAGTCAAAACTATCTAGAGCGCGGAGGCACACAATACAAGCTGTCCCCTTATATGGAGTTTACCGCAGACGTGAAAACAGGTTCACGCCGGGTGATCGAATACGCAGCGAAGCCGGTTATGTCGGCTATCGAAGACGCATTCGATGAGAGGTGATGGATGAGTAGCAAACCTTCTTACAATATTTCCGTTCCTGTTATGCGCCTAAGCATCGCTTTCAGCTTGATGCTGGCTGCCCTCGCCTTTTATTTGTATATCTCTTGGGAAAAAGTGGATTCAGTCGAGAAAGTGCAAAACGCGCCTCTGTTGGTTCAAGCTCAACAGCTCAACCAAACTATCGAGTTTGATATTCAAACGCTTCAACGCTGTTTAAGCGCGCGTTATTGCAGTACAACAGAGCTTGATTTTGAGGTTCTGAAAGACGAAATTGACCAATTTAAGTCGCTCGCGTCACTCAACAAAACCGAGTTTAGCTTGGTGGGCGCGACCGAATACACGCAGCTTGAACTGGCAATCAATCGCTTCTCAGACAGCCAAAAAACACGCGACGATGTGTTGGCACTGTACCTCTCGCTCACCAATAACTACCTACAAATGGACGACAACTACCGGACCATATTTAACAACCATGCGAGTGACCTAATGATGGAGAAAAACGAGTTCTTCATTTGGTTGTTTGTGGTCGTTGTCGTACTGGTTGGTATCGCAGTGCTATCGAACTTGGTGGCAATCCTTAAACTGAAAAAATCCAGCTCGAATGAGCGTGACATTGACCAAGAATTCGATGAGCTTTATCAAGAGCTCAAACAACTGGATTTACAAAGGTTGGAAGAGTTGCTGAATGAAGTGAGCATCAATCCGAAGCAGCGTCAGATCTACTCTCACCTAAAACTGATTTTCAGCAAACTCGAAGAACAAAAACGCAATAACGATCTCTACAAGCAGCTCTATGCTCTGATTGGTTACGAGATTCGTGGCATCACCAACACCATTAACGGCGGCGTGCAATATCTCGTTCAAGAGACCGATGAGAGCGGCGTGTTGATGGCGCAAGATATAACCTCGGCTGCCAATACCCTGTCTGAATTGGCAGAGAACTACAACCGACTCATTTCACAAGGGACCGAGAGCAAATCTAAAGAGTTTTCACTGCTGAATGTGCTGTCTGAATTGATGATTCACATCAGTTCCAAAGTGCAGCGAAATGAAGGTGAGCTAGACTGCTTTATCTCAGATAACTTACCAAACCGTGTTGAAGGACAATCCACCAGCTTATTCTGGGTGTTGTTCCTACAGTTATCGAATGCCATCCAACTCAAAGCCGATAAGAAACTGTTTGTCACCATTGAGTCAGGCGCGGCGTCAGACATTGAAAACACCCGCTTGACCATCAATCTAAACTTCTTAACCACACTGGATGTGCCGTTTGCCAAGCTCAATACCCTACACTGGAGCGACCATAAGCAGCACACTGCAACCAAAGACGATTTGGCGAAAAGCGTACTGAAAGATTATGGCTATTACGAGAGCCATTGGTATCAATCGGGCAATCAGGAACGTTTTCAAATTCAGCTCGATTTGAAAGCCAAAAGCTTCCACACCGAGAAAACTCGCTTCGACAATAAGCGTTTGTTGCTGTGTGCCAACTCTCAGCTGCGCATTGATGTAATGAACAAAATGTTAGTCAACTTGGGCTTGGAGATCACGCCAATTCGAACGCCGAACGAACTCTTCTCTGCTGCAAAAACCTTTGGCGAATACGATGCCATCATGCTGACCGACACGTTCGAGCCAAACAAGCTGCCCTCACTGAGCAAAACGGTGAAATCGCAACTGCGCAATCACCCGAACACCAAGTTGTTGCTTTCAGTCACTAGCACTCAGCAAGCACAAGAGAGCCATACCTTTGTCGACAAGATTCTGAACTCCCCTGCGATTCCGTATGAGTTCATCCCTAACCTATTAGCAATCATGGAAGCGGAAGCCTCTGAAGAACAGATGGAGAACAGCTCATTCCTGATTGTGGAGGATGACCGTGTTCAACAGATTCTACTCAAACGTATTTTGAGCAAGCAAGAATACGAAGCCGACACCGTTGGCGATGGCGCAGACGCCGTTCAGCATTTCATGAATCAGCGCTCAGACATCATTTTTATGGACTGCATCATGCCGGGCATGGGCGGCATTGAAGCGACCAAACGCATTCGACAATACGAACAAGAGAGCGGACAGAACCCTTGCACCATTATAGGTGCGACAGCATTGACCAGCAGTAATGAACACCAAGCTTGTATCGAAGCTGGAATGGATTACGTGATCAGCAAACCTTATAAAAACGACGAAATCATCAAGGTGATCAACAAGTATGTGGCGGTACAGAAACTTAACTAGCTGTATATTGGCAGCGCTTACATTGAGCAACGCTCCTTCGGCAATGGCGACCACCTTGCTTGAGGCGGTCAAACTCGGCTTGGAAAACAATTTATCTCTGCGCGCTAGTGACAAAGGCGTGGAAGAAAACGAATACAACATCGACATTAGCCGTTCTAAGTTTCTACCCTCTTTAAACGGTGCTGCTGATACCACATGGAATGAAAACGAAACCATATTAACGGGAACACCGGATACACGTTCTAGCTACAACTCGAACAGCTACAGCGTGTCTTTATCCCAATCGGTGTTTAACCTTGGTGACATCTTTAAATACGGCACCGCGAAGCTTGATTTCAACATTGAAGAAATCAAACACGAGAACAAAATCCAGAGCACCATTTCTGAAATCGCGACGCAATATTTCGAATACCTCAAAAACAACGCGCAAATCAAAGCCACCCAAGTAGAACTTAAATCGTCTGAAACACGTGAGCGCCAAATGCGTCGCAACGTGGAACTTGGCAACACTGCGGCGAGCGAGTTGTATGAGGTAATTGCCCAGAAAGAAGGCATTGCCAATCGCTTAAGAACCTTAGAGAAAGACCGGCGCGTAATTTTGAACGGTTTAGAGATTCAAGTTCAATACCCAGTCACCCCATCACAGGACATCTACGAAAGCGTGCCCTTGGCGGAAATCAGCGAATCCGAACAACGTGAGATTCTTGAACAAGCTTTGAAGCTCAATAACGACTTATTGGTTGCGAAGAAAACCGTCGAGCGCAGCCGAAGAGGCTTGAAAGAAAGCGGTTCAAACTTTGTGCCGACCGTATCGCTCTCTGCCAGTTACCGCTACGACGATGCGAACAACTATGACCGAACCGACCCAACCGCAACAGGGGACAGTAACTCCACCAGTGTCGGCTTGAACTTGAATGTGCCAATTTTCTCAGGCGGTTCGGATTACTACGGTTTTCAAAAATCATCGACTGCCATCGAGCGAACGGAGCTGCTGTACCAAGATTCGTTGTTCACGACGCGCAATAGCGTTAACACCTCAGTACTCAACATTAATGACTTCTCCCGCGCCATCAGCAGTTACGAGAACATCATCCGTGCCAACTACGCTTCCTACAAAGGCATTCAACGCGCTTACCAGCTTGGTACGCGAACCATTACCGACTTACTGGCAGCGGAAAGTAAACTGTTCAGCGCGCTACGTGATTACGAGAGCGCGCGCTATGACTACATCATTGAATCGATCAATCTTGAGCAAATCAAAGGCATGTTATCGGTGCAATCCATCGAAAGCATCATGCAGTTGATGAGCGATATCGAAGGCAGAAGCAATCAAGACTTAGTTCCAAAACACCTTCTCTCCAAACCATCGATTAAGAAAGGAGGTAGCAATGCAAACTGAGCATTTTTCCCAGAAGATTAACTTTGCTGACAAGTGTTACCTGACTTTCTCCACGGTGATCTCAACACTGTTTGGTTTAGTGCTGCCCTTTTCGATTCTGATTATCTTTGACCGAGTTTTACCTAACCAAGCCAAAGACACGCTGTTTCTTCTGTTTGCCATTATCTTGATCACCATCTTCCTCGACTATCACTTAAAGAATCAGGAAGAGAAGATTTCGTCGGTGATCATGAAGCAATTCGAAACCAACTTAACCAACAAGGTGTTTCAATCCATCTGTTTGGCTGAGATATCGAAGTTTCGTCGCCTAGAACCCGGTGAATACTTAGAGCGTATTGCCACCATTCCCGAGATTAAATCCTTCTTTGGCGGAGAATCTGTACGGGCATTGATCAACCTTGCCGTCAGCATACTGACCATTCTGATTATCGGTGTGATCAACATTTGGGCGGGAGTGACCATCTTGCTCGCCTCCATCATTTTGGCGGTGTTCGCACTGAGCCTATCTAAGCAGAAAATCAACAGCTTAGAAAACAAATCCGACATCGAAGGCTTAACTACTTCTAAAATCATCGAGATCATCTCTAGCCCACTCGATATCAAAGCGCGCAATATGGAATATCGCGTTGAGAGCCTCATGACACAAATGGTGGAAGAACGTGAAGTCGAGAACATCAAATATGAGCAAATCGAATCGAACTTCAGCCTTATCTTGTCGCTCATACAACAGCTCTCCATAGCTTGTGTGGTGGTGGTTTTGGCAACGGCAGTTATCAACATGCAATCTAGCCAAGGCATCATGGCTGCTATCATCATGCTTACCAACCGCTACTTCGCGCCATACCAGCAAGTAATGCGCACGGTGAGCCGCTGGGAGTTGAACAAGCTTCATATTCAACGTATCGCCGAGCTGCTTGAACTTGCTGCATCTGTAGAACAACAAAATGACACGACAGAAGTCGAGCGCATCTCGGTGAAGTATTCGGAAAAACAACGCATTGAGTTTGAATGCGGTCAGGCTTACTTGCTGACGGGGAAAAGCGGCGCAGGTAAAACCCACCTCGCCAATTGCATTACGCGGCAAAACACCGACAGCAAGCTCGATATCCAAATCAACGAGACACCGCTCGATGACGTCAACTACAACGTCTGGCGTAATAGCGTGCTCATGGTCGACAAAACCAGTTCGTTCGTCGAAGGCACCATCATCGACAACTTGACTTGTTTCCGCCCGAGCTTAAATAACACGGCATTTGCGCTTTGCGAAACCATGAACATCAAAGCACAAATCGATGCCCTTCCCGCTGGTTTTTACACCGAGCTTAAAGGACATTTACGCAACCCATTCTCGCGCCAAGTCACTTATGCCTTGTTGTTAGTGCGTGCCTTACTCGCGAACAAACGTGTGTTGATCTTCGACGACATCGACTGTGTTTATGATGACGACTTTGCTCGATTGGTTTTGACCAGCACCGCCTATCGCGCCAACGACAAAATCCTCATCATCGTCAGCAACAAGATGGACAAACTCAATCATCGCCTCAAACGCGTCAAACTTACCGGAGGTGACCAATGAGTATTTTGGTTGATTTTAATAATGTCCCTCAACGCTTGTTGGACTTTGAGGCTCGCAGTTATGATGAGCGATACAATCAGTCACCTTTGATTCGTGGTTTAGCTTACACCCTCATTGCGCTTGAATGGGAAGGCACGCCTTCTATCCTCAGTGACGCTTTTATCCCTAAACCAAAAGACAGCGACAGTTTTATAGCCACCATTGAACGCCTTGGTTACCGTTGTGACGTCACCAAATTAAAAACGTTGGAGCACATCGAGGGGCACCCTCATCCTTGTTTTATCGAGATAGAAAACCTCACTGCGATTTTCTTGGGCACCAAAGACGGCAAGCTGATCCTGTTTGATTACACCAATAACAACACCATTGAATACCCGCTCTGCAAAAAGCCATGCTTGTTGGTCTCGATCAGCGAATACTCGCGCTTGTTCCGAGAGCCGCCACCTGAATCTCAAGACCGCAGTAACTGGATTAAATACGCGTTTTATCGCTACAACAATGAACTCAAGAGCCTGATTATCCTCAGCTTCGTGGTCAGTATTCTCGGCGCACTCCAGCCCTTTTTTATTATGAGTGTGTACAACTTCGCCTTAACCTCTAGCTCGCAAGCCACGCTTTATTGGCTCACGTTATTTGCTGTGATTGTTGGGTTCTCGGAATACTTTTTCAAGAAAATGCGGGTCAACATCATCGCCACATCAGGGAAGGATTTGGCGGTGCATATTTCTCAAAACGTAATATCCAAACTGTTGTGGCTTCCTTATTCGATGACATCTACCGCTGGTGTCTCTTCTCAGTTAGCGCGTTTGAAAGACATCGACACTTTCCGCCGTTTGGTAACCGCAGAGTCAACATTAAGCTACTTCGACATGCCGTTTGTTATCGTATTCATTATTGCCATTGCTCTTATGTCTGGTACCGCAGCGCTAGTCGTTATGGCGGGGTTGATTCTAATGTTGGTGTTCTGTGTTTATTCTCGTTACATCTACTCGCAAGCCACGTCAAAGAGCTCTCGCGCCAACGCCATGGTTTCTTACCAATGGAATGAGATTCTTCGTGGTATAAAAACTATCCAAGGCTTGCCATTGTTGCGTGTTATCCAATCCCGCTTTAGCGCATCGCATTTACAAAGCACCAACGATGCAGAACATGTTTCAGTGACTAATAGCAGGGTTCAGGCAGCAGGCGGGAGTTTGATTCAGGTTATTGGTACCGCAAGTATCGTCGCGGCCGTTATCGGCGTGATGGACGGCACCTCCGATGCAGGTGCAATGCTTGCTACCGTAATTTTAGTCTGGAAGGCGTTGGGGCCTATTATGGGCATCTACAACTCTATTTCTAAGTTCCAATCCATTAAGGCGTCTTCTGCGCAAATCAACAACCTTATGGCGATGAATGACGATAAGCTAACGTTAGAGAAAAGCCCCCCTATTCGCCTATTTCAAGGTAGTATCGTCGGCTCTGGTGTGAGCCATCGTTATAGTGGTGCGGCAACAGGCTTAACTAATCTTGGTTTTAAAATTCCACCGGGCGCAAAAGTTGTGATTTGTGGACCAACAGGTTGCGGTAAAACGACGCTCATTTCTATTATCGCTGGGCTAGAGGAACGCTATCAAGGCTCAGTTTCGGTGGACGGTTATAACATCAAACAATTCAACAGTTACCGCTATCGAACCTCGATTAACTACATCCCGTTTAACCTGCATATTTTTGAAGGCTCCTTGGAGACTAACTTCATCTTGCATAATGGATTAATCCCAACAGAAAAAATGCGTGAAATGGTGAGTTTCTTTGAGCTCGATACATGGTTACCACAAGGCCTGGACACTCAATTGAGCGTTGATATCTGTAAAAGTTTACCAAATGGTATTCAACAAAGACTGCGGCTCGCATTAGGGCTAGGCAACTGCGAACAATCTTTGATTATCATTGACGAGCCATTTAATGGTGCAGAGCAAGAAAACTCCCACTATTTCAAGCGGTTATTTAGCGACAAACTACTCAATAAGACCGTTATTTTCTCAACGAATGATCCGGGCATGATCTCTACATCCAATATGAGCTTAGTCTTGGAGCCAGATGGCAACCTGAAGTATTTCGGGTTAACCGATAAGTACTTAAAAAGTCTAAGTTAAGTTCGGAATGTGGTGTGGTTCATCATTCATAATTGAGCACGGTCATTGACAAAAATGTAAACGATGAGACTATTTACTCTGTAAGCGCGTACACTAAGGAATCCGATGTATACATTTGTTGCAGACAAATTGGATGTGGTTTATTTATCAACGATACCAGAAAACTACCAGTTACAAGACTTCGACGTGCCTGAAGAAGAACTCGAAATTCGTGAAATTGTAGAGGTATGGTATGAGTGTGCGTTTCTTCCTGACTTTAACCTTCAACACATCGACATCGAAAACAAAACTGCATTGGTCGAGACACAAGCGCAAGTCGTAAACAACTACACAAGTACGCTCGCTTTTTTACTCAAAAGTCGTACTTATCGCGCAGCACTTAACCGATTATTGAGTGTATGGCGATTGGAGGCAGCAGCTAAAGCACAGCTTGAGCTGCTGTTACTTACGGAAGAACAGAGTAGCAAGCCAGTAAATTAATCGGCTAGGATAAGGGGCCAAAAACCTTAAACCCAACCATCGAATCGGAGACGTTTCTGCACGCGTTCAACCGCCTCTATCTGCATCTGACGAACACGCTCGTTAGATACGTTTAATAACAGGCCTATTTCCGACAAGGTTTTCACTCTCTGGTCAAATAATCCGAATCGATGGATCAAGACTTTCTGCAACTTAGTTGGCAAAGTTTTAATAATATTTTCAATGGCTTGAGTAAAGCACTGGTTTTCACAGTCTTGTTGTGGATCTGGCGTGTACTCACTTTCACACAGTTCAAGAACAAATGGAACACGATGTAGGTCCGCAGTGGTCGATACATCAATAAAACCACTTAGAGCAACAAGTTCATCTATACGTTCTGCTTTCACCCCTGAGCAGCGTGAGAGTTCAGAAATAGACAACTCCTTGCTCTCACTTTTTGACGCATCTAGCTTTTTTAAAGCCAGGCTATTTATCTCTTTGCACACATGAGCAGGTAAACGTACCGTGCGGCCATTGTTCATTAATGCCGCTTCTATATTCTCGCGAATCCACCATACCGCATAAGTAGAAAAACGGTAGCCTGGCTCAGGATCGAACTTATCGACCGCTTTTATCAAACCAATGTTACCTTCTTCTATTAAATCAAGCAGAGTAAAGTTATTGCCTGGCCGTTTGAGGTAACCTTTTGCGATTTTCACAACAAGTCGAAGATTAGACTCAATCAACATTTCGCGCGCTTCTTCATCACCAGCTCGATTAAGTTTGGCGTAATGCAACTCCTCTTCACGAGACAACAAATCAATCCCCACAATATCTTTGAGATAGTGAGCATAAGGGTCTTTCCCAACTGACAACGATTCTTTCATTGACAGTTCATCCGTGACAGCTCGGAACCTAGCAAAGCATTCGTTGTTCATTCCCCGTCCTTCTCAAGCCAACTTATTTCTTATCTTCTTTAATTGTTTTTGTACAACACTGTATGCATCATGCTTTATATGCATTACTTTACACTGAGTGTAGACAGGGGTTCTGATCTTTACCAAGAAATCACTTATCACTTTAAAACAATTACTGCTTCTATGATAAAAACGTGAGCAGGTGGGGGGTTATATATATGAAAGTGCAAGTATTTGTACGCAAATTGGCCTCAAAGAAAACAACGCAACGTGATCGTTAACGCTTACCACGTTACTCTGACTAAAACTTTGAGGCTTGAGGATGGTTTGAAGTATCAGTTGAATTAGCGAGATCTAATTCACTTGACGAAGCGCAGGTTGAAGCTGACAGTCTGTTATAACTTGGAAAACTGCACGATTCTTTCCTTCAGACTTACCTTGATACATCAACTCGTCAGCATCTTGCAAGCTCACGATGTGGGTAAACTCAGGATAGTAAGCACAGCCCAAACTGATACTCAAATGAATTGCTTGTCCGCCCAGTATAACAGGCTGATCGTAAACTGCTTTACAGAGCATATTGGCAAAATTGAGTGCTTCTCGCTCTGACAGAGAAGACGTAACGAGTGCGAACTCTTCTCCTCCAATTCTCGCCAATGTCATTCGGTCATCAGTCATCGACTTAGCGGCTTCTGCGATGGCAACTATTGCTCGGTCTCCAGCAAGGTGGCCATATCGATCATTGATTGATTTAAAATCATCAATATCAAACACCATCACCGTTAAGTTTCGCTTCAAATGATTCAGTAGCGCCAATTGCTCAATAAGGTGTCTACGGTTGTATAGCTTTGTGAGAGAATCCGTCAACGTCATCTCCAGCAATTGCTGATTGGCAATCGTTAATTGCCTTGTCCGAAGAGCAACCATACGTTTGAGGGCAAAAATATGATAAAGCGTTGCGACCGCCATAATGAAAATAGCAATAGGGAAAAGATAAAGTGGATAAACCGTTTTCACCACACTCCAACGGGTGAGGATCCGCTCACGATCCGTATCGATGACTTTTTCAAACGCTCTTGATACCTCTAAAATGGAAGTTGCACTGTGCATTCCTGCTGCAATCCGAAGATCTTTACTATATAAGCTAATTGTCGGGACAAACATACCCGCTCCCGGCGTGGTTGCCATATAAAAGTTAGCAACTTGCAGGTCTGCAACAAAGTACAGCACCTTTTTATCGACGGCGGCTTGTATCATCGAATCATTGTTAATGTATTCTGCGATAGGTGCATTCGGATAATTCGTCTGAACAAACTCAGACTCGTAACTTCCTTTAACAACGCCAATTGGCAGCGTCATTTCGCCAGTTAAAACACTCCTGATATCAACCGAAAGTACATCTTTATTTACGTACAATTTGGTTTGGATAGGCATTATGACGGCGCCAAAGTCCATATACTTCGCTCTTTCGGGCGAGTAGACAAGTCCTCCGTGAAAGTCAGCCTTACCCTCTTTTACGGCTTGCAAAGAAGCATCCCAATCCAAAAGGAGAAACTGAACGTCAATTTGGTTGTTCGCCGCGTACTCTTTCCAAAAGTCGATTAAAATACCTTTAGGTTCACCATCTGGGCTAAGGTAAGAGAACGGCTTCCACGCTTTGGAGTTAGCAACAATTAAAGAATGAGACTCTGATTTGTGCGCATGCGCCATCGGACAAATGGACAGCCACAGTAGTAATAAAGAAGCACACGCTTTTTTACATTTGCAACCATAAGTACCATAACTCGTCGATGACATACCTACTTCTCACCAGTCTTTTTAAACCATAATCTCGGCTGTTTGATTAGACTAAAGATATAGTAGAGTTGCATAAGACAGGAAGTGACGCTTATTGATATGAATCTAACTTAGTAAGTTTTAGTACTTAATTGGTACTTTCAACGCCTGGTTCGCTGAAGCAGTTGAAGCAGTACATGATAAATTAGGAAAACTTATCTGGTACTAAAAAATTGAATATCATCAGTTTTGCAAACACCTAGTACCAATAAAAAAGCCCTATTCAAAATCCACCTTGGGGAGAACTTTGAATAGGGCTCTTTGCCTCTATGCTTCATTTTACGGCTGAAGCTACCTTTACCTTTTTTCGCTTTAACGACTCGTGTTTGGAACAGCTGACTGGTAACAACCGCTTTTAACGCGTTGTCTTTGATTTCACCTCTGCCGAAGTCGGTCTCATGTTGTGAGCCACTCGGTTGAGGACTGATTTTACGCTTTGCCATAAATCCTCCTTAATGGTCGAACCAGATTGGACAATAATTATATAAATAAGTCAAATTTATAGATTTAGTTGAATTTTATGCTAAAAAACTTCACATCACCGTCATTTATTTGAAATTTAATCAAAAACATGCTGGTTAAATAGTGACTAAATACAAATATTTGTCCATAAAGCACTAATATATGTTGACTCTTCGTGGAATTAACCTAGACTCAAACACGGCTAGAAAGAAAGTTCTTTGTTTTCACATTTCGTTGGATTACTTGTAACCCGTCGTCCTGTGGTACGCAATAGCAATTTATTTTTCCACGCTATAAGCGCCGTTGAGGCGAAAGATTACATTATTTAGATATTTAGGAAATAGACATGTCTAACACAGCTACTGGCACAGTTAAGT
The DNA here is from genome assembly GCF_033340195.1 of Vibrio sp. 1457. Taxonomy (NCBI): domain Bacteria; kingdom Pseudomonadati; phylum Pseudomonadota; class Gammaproteobacteria; order Vibrionales; family Vibrionaceae; genus Vibrio; species Vibrio sp. 1457. The sequence goes on along the minus strand of NZ_JAWOWA010000016.1, from coordinate 70,058 downwards.
GGTTCAACGAAACTAAAGGCTTCGGTTTCATTCAACAAGAAAACGGTCCTGACGTATTTGCTCACTTCTCTGCAATCACTGGTGACGGCTTCCGTACTCTAGTTGAAGGCCAGAAAGTAGAATTTGTTATCTCTCAAGGTCAAAAAGGCCCTCAAGCAGAGCAAATCAAAGTACTTTAATTCTTAAAGAATTTGATACGATAGCCAGCTTTTAAAGCTGGCTATTTTTTTGCCTAAAACTTATTTTGCCAACAAAACGATATAAATCTATGGCTCTTAAACCAACCATTTACAAATTTCGTATCGCCATTTCCGATATGAATAATGACTATTACGATTCTAAAAATCTAACTATCGCCCTTCATCCTTCTGAAAAGCCGCAACGAATGTTGGCTCGCATTCTAGCTTACTGTTTAAATGCTCAAAGCAATCTGGAGTTTACAAAAGGACTCTCTACGATTGAAGAGCCTGATTTATGGCATGTTGGCGATGATCAAAGCATTACTCACTGGATTGAAATTGGCGAACCAGAACCAGACAGAATTAAGAAAGCTTCTCGCCTCGCAAAGCATGTAAAAGTTTACACTTATAACACCAAAGCGGCTGTCTGGTGGGACAAAATGTCAGGAAAGTTCTCAATGCTTCCCGTCAACGTAGAGAGCTTTGACTATGACGCTATCGACTTGATTTGTCAGCATCTTGACCGAGGTACTAACCTTTCTGTTATGATTACTGGCAGCTCAATTTTTGTTGATATCAATGATCAACATATCGAAGTAACGGTGAAGGAACTAAAAAACCATGACGTCTCTTAGTGAACTGAGTCAAGAGATGGGATTTGAAGAAATCCCCTTTGTTAAAGAACATAAAGCAGCAAAGCGACGTTGGTTAAAAGAACAGTCACAACTATTTACAAAAGTTTGTGAGAACAAACCCTCAACAGCACCTACTCTTCACCTGCTTGGCCTTTTGACCAAATCACATATTGAAGCAAGTGCTAACTACGAGCAACATGCTCACTCTACCCAGCTTATGCAGCAAGTTCTGACCGACTCCTTGGGTAATGAGCACGCGGATAAGTTTACTAACCAATCTGCTGAAGACCTAATCTTAGTCACCCACCTTTGGTTATACACGCAAGGCTATTTAAATATGGATTTCAGCTTGGCGCACGATCATGCCGAGCAGACTCAAAATACATTGCAGCATGAGCTTGTCATAAAACGCATGGACGTTGATGCATTCAGAACCGAACTCATGCAAAGTTTTTATCAAGGTAAAGAAGCCCGTCCGGCTTCAGCAAGTGGCTTTTGGGGTTGGTTTAAACGTCTATTTTCCGCATAAAATACATGGTTTTATCCATTTCAAACAACTGATAGACTTCACGTTCAGTGCAACAAGCATCATGATTGCATTCTTAAAGGACAATTACCCAATGAACATCAAGGGATCATTATGAAGTTTATCCGTTGGATTTTAGGCAAGGTTATCTTATTGCTGAACGCGGTGTTCTCACCTCGTGGTATTAAGCGCACCGCAGAAGAACAGCAACGTATTGATGAAAAAGCGAAACAATACGCACTTTACCAATTTGAAGCCTGCCCTTTTTGCGTAAAGGTCCGCCGTGCAATGAAGCGTCAATCGGTGAACATTGAGCTACGTGATGCAAAAAATAACCCGACTCATCGAGCTGAACTAGAGCAAGGTGGTGGGCGAGTTAAAGTCCCTTGTCTTCGTATCGAAAAAGATGGCGAGACACAGTGGTTATACGAGTCATCTGACATCGTCGCTTACGTTGAAAAAGAATTTGCCTAAGTTCCCCCTATGAACATTGGCGGATGTAAAAGAGGCACCTAACGGTGCCTCTTTTCTATTTTTTCTAGCTAAATGTTGCCGTGCGAGCTTTCCTTATTCAGTCTTCTTGCTCAACTCCGAACTTAAACTCCACTAAGCAAATAACGGGTATGCGAGAACAACACAACGAAGATTACCGCCTAACGTCTGCGTTATTCATCCACGATCAATGTTAGCTCTACGCGCCGATTGCAAGCTTTACCACTCGCTGTCACATTGCTGCACTTCGGTACATACTCTCCGAAGCCTCTAGAAAACACTCGTTGACGTGGAATACTCGTCGCCAATAGTTGTTTTTCTACTTCACGAGCTCGCTTTTCAGATAGCGTGTCATTGAAGCTTTCAGCTCCCGTGCTATCCGCATGACCATCAATCACGACATCAACATCAGTTCTTCCAGCCAGATAGTGACCAATGTTTCGAATCCAGTCTTGAGATTGAGCAGATAACCGTGCAGAACCCGTTTGAAAATGCACTTGCTCTTTCAAACGTATCATCAGGTGACCACCACTGAGCGTCTCGTGAGGAATGTTATGCCTGCTCAGGAACATTTCCAGAGAGGTCACGTTTTGCGACTTTTTTACTGACGCCCTCGCCGTTTGATATGAACGAGGGGAAGAAGCCACATTGGATGCGCTCGGGTATCCCCACTCTGGGTGTCTCAGCTCAGTGTTTGATTTAGGAGCTGTATCTAAAATGTTCCCACCAGGGACCATATCTTGATCGAGGCTGCTGCACCCGGCCAGAATGCCACAAACAATTAAAAACCAATGCTTCATACCATTACCAACGTAGAAAAACTCTTGTTCATTGTGTCGACAAAACACGCCGAATCTTTAGCGCTTTTGTCCACCGACTGGTTTGTCTATGCAGCGTTCATGCCACTGGAGTCAATGCAAAATCATCTCTCAAATAAAACGCAACACTAAAATACCCTACCCTTACAGTCCATACGTCAGGCAAAGTCTGTTACCAATGGTCTCACTTTATTGTTATTTAATGGTTTTAGTCACTATCGTTAACCGATAAACTAACGCAAATTTCTCATTTAGAGCACTACTATGTTAAAAACCATATCGAAAGGCTTTGCTGTTGTTGTTGCCGTAATGGCTTTGTCGGCATGCGATAGCGGCAAGAGTCAGCCTCAGCAAGGCAAACAATACGAAGTTTTGCCAGTATCCCTTGAAGAATATGATTTAGCTCCCCTGACTGAAGCATTCTCTTTAACTTGTGGCCACTGCCGCTCAATGGAAGAGTTTGTCCCTCAAATTGAATCATTGACCGATCAAAGCGTTGAAAAAATGCATGTAACGTTCAATGAAAGTGCACAAGTGAGCGCCATCATCTTCTATACTGCCGTAATGCAGCTTGAATCAACACCAGATAAAGCGTTTATGGCGGATCTTTTTACTGCTGTGCAAATGGGTGCCGATGCAACGGCTGAGGAACGCCAAATCGCCGTAGAGAAAGCCTTTGAGTCTCGCAACCTTATCAGCCCTTACCATTTAGATGAAGCACAGCAAAAAACGCTGTTTGAGTACATCACTAAGGCAGAAGCGATCACGACTCGCGGCCAAATTAACTCCGTTCCAGCCTTTATCGTAAACGGAAAATATCAAGTGATTACTGGTGGTCATGACAGCGTTGAAGCCATGGCAGAAACCATCAACTTTTTGCTAAAACAACCTAAATAGACAAGGAGATTACGTGTCTAAATTTTTGTTTCCTCTTATTATTTTTATTTTGGCGGGCTTTTTCATTTACCGTACTTGGACAAACCATAAAGTAGCGGATGAAAACTTTGCCAAAGGCCAAGCATTCTTACTAGAAAATGCGAAAAAAGAAGGCGTTATCACAACAGAAAGTGGCCTTCAATACATGGTTCTTGAAAAAGGCGAAGGTGAGGTTCACCCAACTGCAACAAGTAAAGTAAAAGTACACTACCACGGCACCTTGATTGATGGAACGGTATTCGATAGCTCTGTTAATCGTGGTGAGCCGATTTCATTTGGTCTTAACCAAGTCATTAAAGGCTGGCAAGAAGGTCTACAATACATGGTAGAAGGTGAGAAAATCCGCCTTTTCGTACCAAGCACGCTTGGCTATGGTAAGAGTGGCTCTGGCCCAATTCCACCAGCAAGTGTTTTGATCTTTGATGTTGAACTGCTAGAAATTCAATAAATCTAGAAAGCTTTGTCTTAAAGCCAAAGTATCAAAACCAAAAACGCCGCGAACCACGCGGCGTTTTCTGTTTTAAGAGAGGTTAAAAACCAATATAGTGATCCGAAAGCAATGCAATGAACAACGCCAAAAGATGATAGATAGAGAATTTAAACGTCTCCATCGCGGTATTTGGCTCTGGTGCATATTTTAGCTTCCATGCATGGTACATAAAGCCAACATTGAGTAGTAGCGAGGCAAAAAGATACACCACGCCGACCATGCCAACCAAAACCGGTAGAACACAAACCAAAGTCAATAGCACCGTATACAACAGAATAGAAGTTTTGGTGTACTCAATGCCGTGTGTCACTGGCAGCATGGGAATATCTACCTTGCGGTAATCCTCGACACGATGAATAGCGAGAGCCCAAAAATGTGGTGGCGTCCAGATAAAAATGATCATCACGAGCAGCCAAGCATTCGCATGTAATTGCCCTGTTACAGCAGTCCAACCGAGAAGAGGCGGCATCGCACCGGCAATCCCTGCAATGACGATATTTTGGGGCGTAGCACGTTTGAGGTACATTGTGTATACCATCGCATAGCCGAGCAAACTCATCAAAGTCAACCATGCCGTCAGCGGGTTGACCATCGCATATAGAAGTACAAACCCTAAGACACCTAAAACTGTAGCGAAGGCTATCACCGATGATGGCTTAGTCTCACCCGATGGCAATGGTCGTTTGTGTGTGCGTGCCATTCTCGCATCAATTCGGCGGTCAATTAGATGATTAAACGCTGCCGCAGACCCGGCCATCAGACCAATCCCCGTTAGGCCAACTACCGCCTGCAACCAGGGGAAATCATCAACCGGGGCTAAGCTCATCCCTACTACTGCCGTCACCAACATTAACGCCACCACTTTAGGTTTCGTTAACTTCAAATAAACGGAACTTAGTCGCTTTCGCCCATTTAACGACAGCGCGATTTCTTTACTCATAGCGAACTCCTTTCGCGGTGTAATTCCAAGCCGTTTTACCCTGCCACAAGTAAAACTGGCTAACACAAACGAGACTCAACATAACAGCGGCACCAAGGTTGTGCGCCACCGCGACATAGATAGGAAGTTGAAATACTACGTTGCTTACACCCAGCATAATTTGGCACACCAGAGTGAATAACAACCACCCTCCGATTCTCTGTGAATGATGAGAATCTTGCCTCATAAGCCCAATACTATAAGCCAATACCACGGTGGCGGTAACAATAGCGCCTATACGATGAGTGACGTGTATAGTCATTCTTGCCGGATACTCCAAAACACCAAATTCATAATTCTCGAATCCAGTTTGCCAGAAAGAAAACGCTTCTTTCCATGAGAGATGGCTCATCCAGTCTCCCTCACAAATCGGCAGTGTGGTACACATCAGCGCAGCATAATTTGACGAAGTCCACCCTCCAAGGAGCACTTGCACCAAAACGACCAGAAAAACCAACAATGAAAAGCCTCTCAGAGAGCTAGAAGATGGAGAGAAATAGAGATTGTTTTGCGCTTTTAATTGGCAGTAAAAAATCGCCTGTAACGCCAATAAAACAAAACCACCGAGCAAGTGAAGCATCACGATGACGGGCATTAATTTAAGAGTAACTGTCCACATTCCCAAAAGTGCCTGCCCAATCACCAATACGCTTAGCAACATCGGAATGGTTGAATTTACACGCTCAGACCTTATTGATATCGCTGCCATCGCAAAAATGACTAAACCTAACGTTCCCGCAAAATAGCGATGAATCATCTCAAGCCATGCTTTCTCATGCTCTACTGCCCGCTCGGGGAAGTTCAGGTTAGCACGTATGACGTCTTCTTCTTGATGCGGCACAGAAAAGTGCCCATAACAACCAGGCCAATCCGGGCAACCTAACCCTGCATCTGAAAGGCGAGTATATGCCCCTAACATGATCACCACGAGAGTTAGCAGCAAACTGAATCTAACCAACTGAATTAATTTCATATGCACTTCCTCTAACCGACTCGTGACAGTTTTAAGAGCTTGCGTAAGTCCGCCAACATACCTTTATTCAATAGGACTAAGTCCTCATTTGGTTTTGGCGAGTAAGACATCACCAGTTGCCCAAGAGGATCAACGATCAACATTTGCCCAGGTTTCACTTTTGCGGTAACCAATTCATTCATTTGCATCGCTAACATCGATACTTCCATGGGATCTGAATGCTCAGTCTGCCAAACGACTGGCACTACTCGCTCTTGATACTTACCTAAAGCAACATGACTTTGCTGAAGCAGGTAAAGCTGCTGTTTACACTGTTCAGTGCATTCGTTAGGCAATACATAAGCGAGTTGCCAACCATGGTCTTTGAGAGGTGACTCTTGACCAAGCTGCTCTAACGTCGTGTATGGTTCGACTAACTCGCCTCTATTGGTCACTCCGCTTTGATACCACCCTTGTGTGAGAATGACTTTTGCAATGACAGCGGGAAGCGCGAACGTACAAACCAGCGCAATCAACATTAGTCGTCCTTTGGTTACTTTAGATGTCATGCTTCACCTCCATGTGACGCAACTTTTTTTGCCAACGAACAAAAACAATTAAAGTCAGTATTAAGAAAACACCTGCCATCGAAAACCATTGAATCGAATAGCCAAAATGTTTGGCACTATTGAGTGGTAATGGATTCCAAGGAAAGTCATAGGGCCAACGAGTTAAATTGTCTGGCTGCAAGACTGCGGGCATAAGTTCAATATTCAGTAGCTGATTCAATTGCGCGATGTTTAGGTTTTGCACGCGAATAACATCGCCAACTTCCGGCATTAACTCTGAGCTCAGTGGATTAGTAGATTTTCGGTACAGGCGTCCTGTGATGAAAATCGAATTATCGAGTTTGGTGACCGTTGGTAACATTGAGCGATCTGCTCTTCCCTCGACAAAACCAAGCTCCAATAACGCATAGGTACTAGGCTCATCGCTCGTCAATACAATCTGAAATGCTAAATATCCCACACTGCCTTGATGCGTTTGGTTGTCTAACAAAATTACGGGAAACGCCTGAGGAACAACATTAACTTCCACTTTTTTCCCGAGGATACTTTCCTCTCGCCAGTCGTTGTCTTCAAGAACGACGCTTAGTGCTTGGTACGCACTATCCGCACGCGCGAGAATGGCTTGTTCCAATGCTTGTTTTTCTTGCCCTCTCTCAAACTGCCAAAAACCCAGTTTGACCAAAAGAGAAAACACAACCACAGTTAAACCAACTGCAACCCAAAACCGTTTCGATAGCCATAATTGTCTTGATAACAACAATGATGAAACCGGAGGTGCCATGTCCACCGTATTTCTATTCAAACTGACGCTTGTCCTTTTGCTGCTTTTCATTATCTTCAACCTCGCAAAAGCGCTTATCGAAATGGTTCGTGAAGACCCAGATAATCCTGAAAAAAGAGACAAACCCATGAGTCATTACTTAGGCCGTCGAGTCATGTTCTCCGCTTTGGTGGTCGTCCTTTTGCTTATTGCGCTCAGCTCGGGTTGGCTAGCACCAAACCCTCGCCCTTATTAGTCGAACCAAGAGTTCACACTGCGCCTAAAGTACGTAAACAAACACAAACAGACATAACCAAACCACATCCACGAAATGCCAATACCAGCTGCCGGCTTGAAAGGCAAAATGGTTCTTTGGCGAAAAGTGATCTTTAGCGATTCTGAACAGCAGCACGATCAAGAAGATAGTCCCAAGACAAACGTGTAAACCGTGGAACCCCGTCAACATGAAGAACGTGTTACCGTAAATACCGGACTGCAACGTGAGCCCTATGTCTTGATAAGCATGAACATACTCAACCGCTTGGTAATATAGGAAAAAGCCAGCAAGTACGATGGTTATCTCTAACCAAACAATCAGTGCCGTTCTTTTGTCTTGTTCAAGGCTTATATGCGCCATATGTAGCGTAATAGACGACAATAGCAGCAAGATAGTATTGGTAAGGGGTATGCCCTGCCACGGCATAGCTTGTGTTGTTTCTCCCCCCGGTGTCAGTGTGAGTGGCCACATCGCTTCGAAGGTTGGCCACAGGACTTCGTTGGTCATGAAGTTATTATCTGCCCCACCTAACCAAGGCACAGAAATCATTCTGGCGTAAAACAAGGCACCAAAAAAGGCACCAAAAAACATCACTTCAGAAAAGATAAACCAGCTCATTCCTTGGCGAAAAGAACGAGTAATTTGCGAGCTGTATTTTCCACTCAGTGATTCAGTAATCACATTACTAAACCAACCAGCCAACATGTAAAGCAAGAACAAGAAGCCCACCGCTAGCACAATGCCACCAATGGTTCCCACTGCACCGTCACTTTGTGTCCCCTGGACGGTCATGCCCGCGCCAACAGCAACCAAAAACAGAGCAAATGCACCGATGATCGGCCAGCTACTTTGAGCGGGAACATAATATGTTCCTGGCTTGTTACTCATAATTTCTCTCCTTACTGACCAACCTTGGTCTGTATCTCTCTCCCTGAGTGGCTAAGAGCCTGTAGGAGGGGGAAGTTTATAGAGTGTGTAAGACAGCGTTAACGTGTGTATAGACTCCGGCAAGTCCGGTTCGATATAAAAAATCAACGGCATTTGAGCTTGCTGTTTACCATCCAGAGGCTGCTGGTTAAAACAAAAACACTCAATCTTATTGAAGTAAGCAGCTCCAGTCCCGGGAGAAACAGAAGGAACGGCTTGCCCCACCAACTTCTGCCCGCTTTCATTAAATGCAAGGTATTCGGTTTGTACGACTTCACCTGGGTGAACATCCATCGAAATCACTTTGGGTCTAAACTCCCAAGGCATATCTGGGCTGACATGCGCCATAAACTCCACGCGAACAGTTCTGCTCATGTCCGGTTGCATACCTGTCGGTTGAATGGCGGCTACTTCACTTGTCTTTCCATTGATTCCCAGTGCGTCGCACATCACGTCATAAAGTGGGACCAGTGCATAGCCGAAGCCAAACATTAACAGGGTCGCCAAAAGCAACTTCACGGTGAGCTTCTTGTTTGATGGATTCGGTTTCATGTCACTCACCCCACTCTTTGCTAGTCAATCTTAGGCGGTGTAGTAAACGTATGATGCGGCGCAGGGCTTGGCACTGTCCACTCTAAGCCTTCCGCACGTTCCCACGGTTTTGCAGAAGCCTTCTCCCCGCCACGAATACACTTGATCACCAACCATAAGAAGATCAGTTGTGACAACCCAAATGCAAACCCACCAATTGATACTATTTGATTAACATCAGCAAACTGAATGGCGTAATCCGGTATGCGCCTTGGCATGCCTGCTAAGCCTAGGAAGTGCATTGGGAAAAACAGGACATTGACGGAAATAATTGAGCACCAGAAATGCCATAAACTCAGCTTGTGGTCGTACATATTGCCCGTCCACTTAGGTAGCCAGTAGTATGCTGCTGCCATGATCGAGAATACCGCACCAGATACCAACACATAATGGAAATGGGCAACCACGAAGTAAGTGTCATGATATTGGAAATCCGCCGGCACAATCGCCAACATCAGTCCCGAGAAGCCGCCAATAGTAAAAAGCACAATAAAGGCAATGGCAAACAACATTGGCGTTTCAAATGTCAGAGCTCCACGCCACATGGTGGCAACCCAGTTAAAGACTTTAACCCCCGTTGGTACCGCAATCAGCATAGTGCAATACATAAAGAAGAGCTCAGCAAAAACTGGCATCCCCGTGGTAAACATGTGGTGCGCCCACACAAGGAAAGATAACAATGCAATGCTGCACGTCGCGTAAACCATCGAATGATAACCAAACAGCTTCTTACCACTGAAAGCAGGCAGAATAGCGGAGATGATTCCAAACGACGGTAAAATCATGATGTACACTTCTGGGTGACCAAAGAACCAAAAGATGTGTTGGAACATTACCGGGTCACCACCACCAGCTGCGTCAAAGAAGCTAGTCCCGAAATATTTGTCAGTAAGAACCATGGTCACCGCACCCGCTAGTACCGGCATAACCGCGATCAACAAGAAAGCGGTGATTAGCCAAGTCCAAACAAACATTGGTAACTTGAACCAAGTCATTCCCGGAGCTCGCATATTTACGATCGTCACGATAACGTTGATCGCGCCCATAATGGAGCTGATACCCATGATATGAACAGAGAATACAAACAGCGCAGTGCTATCCGGGCCATAAGTCGTGGACAGCGGAGCATAAAACGTCCAACCAAAATCAGGACCGCCGCCAGGTAAAAACAACGAGCTCAACAAAATAAGAAATGCAAAAGGTAAGATCCAAAAGCTCAAGTTGTTCATGCGCGGCAGCGCCATATCTGGAGCGCCGATCATCATCGGAATCATCCAGTTAGCAAGACCAGTAAATGCTGGCATCACCGCACCAAATACCATCACTAAACCGTGTACCGTGGTCATTTGATTAAAAAACTGCGGATCGACTAGCTGTAGCCCTGGCTGGAACAGTTCGGCACGAATGATCATAGCCATCGCACCTCCTGTTAGAAACATTGCAAAACTAAACCAAAGGTAGAGGGTGCCTATGTCTTTATGGCTTGTGGAATACAACCAACGAGTGATGCCCTGAGGTGCATGATGCTCGTGACCATCATCAATCGCAATGGTACTGTTCGCACTGGCTTCTGCTGGCGCAGACTTCACTGCCTTATCTATTGGCTTACTCATATTTCCTCCTTAGCACTGTCTTGTGCCTTAAAGGCATTCACATCGGATGCTTGCACTGTATCGCCAGTATCGTTGCCCCATGCATTTCGTTGATATGTGATAACCGCGCCAATTTCTTTGTCACTTAACTGATTAGAAAAAGCCTGCATTGCGGTGCCCGGGCGACCGTTGACAATAATATCTATGTGCTCTGTAACGTCTCCGGTTGCAATAGGACTGCCTTTAATCGCGGGAAATGCACCCGGAATCCCCTCACCATTTGCCTGATGACACACAGCGCAACGCGCCGTGTATATCGATTCGCCTTGCGACATCAATTCGTCCATAGATAGGTCTTGAGAGAGCGCTTCTTGTGCCGCCGCTTTTTGAAGTGCGAGTTCTTCCTTCTTACTCGCTAGCCATTCATCGAACTTTTCTTCTTCCATCGCATGCACCACCACTGGCATAAATCCGTGTGCACGACCACATAGCTCCGCACATTGGCCGCGATATACGCCTGGCTCATCAATTCTTGTCCATGCTTCATTAATAAAACCTGGAATGGTGTCTTTCTTGACGGCAAAGTCCGGTACCCACCAAGAGTGAATGACATCATCAGAAGTCATCAAAAAACGCACTTTGCGATTCACAGGCAACACCAAAGGGTTGTCTACTTCCAGTAAGTAATGTGCGCCTTTAGCTTCGATTCCATCAATTTGTTTTTGGCTGGTGGCAAGCAAACTAAAAAACTCAACATCTTCGCCAAAATAGCTGTAATGCCATTTCCATTGCGAGCCTGTGATCTTGACCGTGATATCCGATTGGCTTGTGTCTTCCATTGCGACTAAAGTTTTCGTTGCGGGAATCGCCATAGCGACAAGAATGATGATGGGTATGACCGTCCAAATAATTTCCACTTTTGTACTTTCATGGAAATGTGCGGCAACTGCTCCTTTTGACTTGCGATGACGGAAGATGGAATAGAACATCACACCAAAAACAATCAAAGCAATTACACAGCAGATATAGAAAATCAGCATATGTAATTCATACACTTGCCCACTTATCTCTGTGACCCCTTTTGTCATGTTGTAGTCATTTTCCTTTGACCAACCAAAAGAGGAAAATGTGATTAAAATCACATTCAGTGATAAGGCTAGAGTAGTCGTTAATCTTTTCAAAAGATCTCTCCTCTGCTCAGCCGCTACGCCTACGCGAGCTTCCTTGCGTCCCGATGCAAATATCGAACAACTTTACGAAAAATCACAAAAACTACGATTTCGACACGGTTTGTTATATTTATGTTAAAAGGCTAGTTATAGTTCCAAGGTTCTTCAAGAAATTAAATATGATTAAATTTTGTTCGGATAAGAAAAATTAATTCGGTTTATCGATTGCCCTCTTTGAAATGTAATTGAGAACCATTTACATTGATTTAAAAGAAAACATTGAGATACTTACCAAACGAAGTGTCCAAGAAAGTAGGCTCCCCCTACTAAGGAATGACTGATATGACAGCACTAATTACGCAATGGCTAGAACGAGACCCTGATCCTAAGACTCGTGAAGAGCTACAACACCTCGTCGATACGAACAATGAACAAGAACTTACTGATCGCTTTGGCTCACGCCTTGCCTTTGGTACTGCAGGCTTACGTGGCAAAGTGGGCGCAGGTCCAAACCGAATGAACCGCTTGGTGATTCAAGAGACCGCCACTGGTTTAGGGAACTATTTGCTTGAGCAAGTCAAAGATGCCGCGAGTCGTGGTGTCGTTATTGGCTACGACGGTCGTCCCGATTCAAAACAATTCGCGCATGATACCGCATCCGTACTGACGGCCCTTGGTATCAAGGTTTACCTAACGTATGACGTTGCAGCAACCCCAATTGTTGCGTTTGGTGTCCGTACATTGAATGCTGCGGCCGCTGTTGTTGTTACTGCCAGCCACAATCCACCAGAATACAATGGCTTCAAAGTATATTGGGAAAATGGCGCACAGATTATTCCTCCACACGACTCTGGAATCGCAGCGAAAATTGATGACGCAACAACGAAGCCATTACCTTTAATGTCTCTCGATGATGCAAAACAGCACGGTTTGTTAGTTTGGTTGGAAGACGACTACTACCAAACTTACCGTAAGACAATGAATGAAAACGCGCTGCTTACTCCTGACAACAACACCGATATTTCTATCGCTTACACTGCGATGCATGGCGTTGGCGCGAATATGGCGGAAACGCTACTTGCCGACGCAGGCTTCCAAAAAGTGGCAAGTGTTAAGGAACAGCGCGAACCTGATGGAAGCTTCCCAACCGTCAACTTCCCAAACCCTGAAGAAGCCGGTGCAATGGACATGGTGATGGCATTAGGTAAGTCCGTAGATGCCGATATCGCTTGCGCGAACGATCCAGATGCAGACCGTTTTGCCGTGGCAGTTAAACGCCCAGATGGCGAGTATCAGATGTTAACCGGCGACCAAGTGGGTTCACTGTTTGGCGATTACTTGCTGGAACAGCAACCTAACGCTTTGGTTGGCAACACCATCGTATCCTCAAGAATGCTGAGCAGCATCGCTAAGGCACATGGCGCACAATACTATCAAACATTAACTGGCTTTAAATGGCTTACTAACGTTGCCATGGAACAAGAGACAGAAACCAACCCATTCTTGTTTGCTTATGAGGAAGCGCTCGGTTATACCGTGGGTAACAAGGTGTGGGATAAAGATGGTTTATCTGCAATCGTCGCGTTTTCACAGCTAACAGGCAAGCTTAAAGCGCAAGGCAAAACACTGTGGGATAAACTGGAAGAGCTGTACCGCGAGCACGGCTTCTACTTCAACGCACAACGCAGCATCGCTCTCGACCCGAACTCTCCACCAATCGGCGACAAACTCCGAGCCAATCCACCAACAGAGATTGCTGGTAAAAAAGTTGCAGTAACCGAAGATCTTAAAACATCGGTTCGCATGTTTGACGACGGCTCTGAAGAATCCATTGACTTACCAGCAAGTGACGTATTGATTTATCACCTAGAAGATCAATCACGCGTGATTGTTCGTCCTTCTGGTACTGAGCCAAAACTAAAATGTTACTACGAAGTCATCAACCTCTTCCCTGCGGATATGAGCTATGAACAAGCACAGCAAGCAGCAGAAGCGAAGATGAACGAACTTATCGACGCGCACCAGCAAAGTTTGTAAGTCAAAGAGAAACATAGATATTTGATACAACAAGAGGCGCAAATTCGCGCCTCTTTTTTGATTTTCACTAGAACAAGTCAAGCTAACCCGTGCTTTCCCTAGCCTACAATTTCCTTTTGTAGAAAGTACTTGTGGATGCCCTCTGCAGGATAGCCTGAGTACTGCCCCACTTTCTCAAAACCCAATTTTAGATAGAACTCAAGAGCTTGAAAGCTGTAGGTATCCAAATAAACATGGGTAACCCCATGAGGCTTTACTTTTTGTTCTAGCATCGACATTAATTGGCTACCGAGACCAGAGGTTCGACTTTCAGCGTCTACCCACAAAAACTCAACAAACACCGTATTTTTAAACATTTCGCCAGTCAAGCCACTCATGATCTTGCCATTCTCATCTTTTGCGAAACAGCCTACAGCATGCACTTCCCCTTCAGGTAAATGCAGTCGGTTATAAGATCGAATACCTTCACGAACAAAATCAAGGTCTGTTTGATCTGGATTTAAACAAAATTCAAGCTTCATATATCCTCTCCTTAGGAAACACCAATATCCTAAAACAAAAAGCCAGCAATTGCTGGCTTTCTGATGGAATATGATAACTTTACAAGGCGAAACTACTCAGCATCCACAACGCCAGAATAACAAACACTAACCCCATTAGTTTATGCTGATACGTGCGGAATTTTTCGTTCTCGAGCAGCCCTTTGCCCAATGTGCCTGCTAACCCAACAAGTAATAAATTGAATGACAAGCCAAGAACGTTCAACAATAACCCTAGCGCTAGCATCTGCTCACCGGAAGATGCCGTGATATTGCTTGAGACAAACTGCGGCAAAAACATCACAAAAAAGACCAAGGCTTTAGGGTTAAGCAAATTACTCATCAAAGCACGTTGATAATAAGTTGATGCTATTTTGTTTTGACCATCAAGCTCTGGAGCCGAAGATGCCTCAGCTCGTAAGCAGTCCCAACCCATTTTTAACAAGTAAGCGCCACCTAGTAGATGAAGGACTTTAAGGGCTATTGGGCTCATGGCAATCAGGGTAGATACGCCCATCGCAGCAAGCAAAGTAAGAATAACACCAGACGTCGCATTGCCTAAGCTAGCAAAAAGACCGACCTTCTTACCGTAACTCATACTAGAACTCGCTATCAGCAACATATCGGGCCCTGGTAACAGCAACAAAGCCACTACTGCGGTGAGATAAACAGGAAGTACAGATAAATCAATCATGATGGAACCGCTTTTCTACAACAAGGCGGCGAATGTTATACCAACAAAATAACATCATCCAGCCCAAAATAGCCAAGATAAATCAAAAAATAAAAATCATAGTTTGCCCAGCTGAAAAATAGCAATCAATTCGCCTGTTTATCAAAATCGAATAGCAATTTTGTACAAAAATAAGCACGATGGATCCGTTACACTTCTAAAATGATTTTCTTGAGCAGACCGGATAAAGATGAAAGAAAAGAATAAGGAAATCGCTACCTTCAAGATAGCTCAAGAGCTCGGCGGTTTAGAACTTCTCGATGCAAAGTATGAGAAGCAGAATTTTTCACGCCATAGCCACGAAGGTTACACTATTGGTGTCATCGAAAAAGGGGCACAACAATTTTTTAGGACGGGCGGGAATCATATCGCGCCACAGGACAGCATCATCCTTGTTAATGCAGATGAAGTACACAACGGGCATTCAGCCTCGGAAGGCGGCTGGGAATACAAAGCAATGTACCCCGTACCTCAGCAGTTTCAAACTTTAGGACAAGAGCTTGGTTCACCAAATGTAGCTCTGCCCTATTTCCCTCAACCTGTGGTTTACGATCCTGAGCTGGCTAGTCAGTTACGATTGGTATTTGAAACACTAGAAGAATCAGACAACCGTTTATTGAGAGAAACTTTGGTTTACGGCACGTTGATCAAGCTAGCCAGTAAACACAGCACTCATCGGGCACCACTGAAAGAATCAACCAGAGCTCAACGACAAGTGCAGCTAGTCAGAGAATTTTTGGAAGACTTTCCACAAACGGACGTCTCACTAGAAGAACTCGCGAAACTGTCTGGATTAAGCCCTTTTCATCTGCTGAGAGAGTTTCAAAAGCAATTTGGCTTTCCGCCTCATGCCTATCAAATTCAGCAACGTTTACGTATGGCGAAGAAGCTATTAAAAATGGGACAAAAAATTTCAGACGTGGCACAAGAATGTGGCTTCCATGATCAGAGCCATCTGCATCGACACTTTAAAAAAGCCATGGGCGTCACTCCCGGCCAATACGTCCGTCACAGCTAAAGCAGCAATATTGTACAAGGCGTTATGCGACTACCGAGCTATCTTGGTAATCTGATTTAGGAATAAATAAGAAGAAACTATGGACCACACTTTGCCGTTACAAAAAGAATCAAAAGCCACGCTATTTTGGCAAGGTACACTTGCGATGATGCCTCTGAGTATCGCAGTGCTCCCTTGGGGCTTACTCGCAGGCTCATTCGCAATTGATACTGGGCTTCACCCTTTGGAAGGACAAGCACTATCCGCCATTTTGTTCGCAGGTTCTGCACAGCTCGTCGCGATGGGAATGATTAAAACGGGAGCAGGTCTAGTGACCATGTTACTGACAACGTTTTTTATCACCTCTCGACACTTCCTCTACAGTGTATCGATGCGCAGTAAAATTGCACCGCTCCCTCTAAAATGGCGATTATCACTCGGCTTCTTACTTACTGACGAGCTGTTTGCGATTGTAGGCCACCATTCCGATAAACAATTTAATCGCTGGTATGCACTTGGGGCTGGTCTGAGTTTTTACCTGTTTTGGAATGTCGCGACATTGACGGGCATTATTGCGGGAAGTCTAATCCCTGAACTGAACGAAATGGGTTTGGAATTTGCTGTGGCCGCAACTTTTATCGCAATTGTAGTTCCGACTATTAAAAATGCAGCGGTGCTCGCGAGTGTTCTTGTGGCTTTGGTGAGCTCGGTTGCCCTAACCTATTATCAAATTGAGGGAAGTTTGATGATTTCGAGCATTTTAGCCATGCTTACTGGTTACTTTGTGGAACAAGTAAAGGAGAAACGCTAATGATCATGTTGGCTATTTTACTGATGACGGTACTTGTTTTCACCAGCCGCTACTTGTTTTTAGAACCCAAGCTACCATTGCGATTAGGGACGCGCACTCAAAAAGTACTCAATTACGCTAGCCCAGCAGTACTGACTGCGATCTGGGCACCTATCGTTTTCATTCCCGATGGGGAGCTCAGCGTCAATGTGCAAAACCCATTTTTACT
Organism: Vibrio sp. 1457; assembly: GCF_033340195.1. Classification (NCBI taxonomy): domain Bacteria; kingdom Pseudomonadati; phylum Pseudomonadota; class Gammaproteobacteria; order Vibrionales; family Vibrionaceae; genus Vibrio; species Vibrio sp. 1457. Next base: position 52,841 of record NZ_JAWOWA010000016.1, on the reverse strand, counting down.
GGCTGCCGTACTGGCTGCTCTAATCGCGTATTTTACTAAAAATGTTCTTTTAACGACGGTTATCAGTATGGTGGTATTTCTCGTTCTACGAATTTGGCTTTAATCCGCCAACCACTCAATCTCCAACAAGGTGACATCGCCACACTTTAATCGACCAAGGAAGATGTCACCTTCATGTACCTCACCAACGCCCTTTGGTGTACCAGTCATCACTACATCGCCATCTTGAAGTGTTGTGTAACTGGTTAATTCATCCAGGATAGTTAGCGGCGGGTAGAGCATTTGGTTAACGTGACCTTTTTGTACACGAATACAGTTAATTAAGAGCTCAAGGTTAAGATCGTTGATATCAATGTTATCCAAAGAGACAAACCGACTAAACACAGCAGAGCCATCAAATGCCTTAGCACGCTCCCACGGCAACCCCTGATTTTTAAGCGAGGATTGCAAACCACGCTTGGTCAGATCCAATCCCAAACCAACCGCTGAATAACGTCCATCCTTGATCAAAAAGCAGATTTCAGCCTCATAATGAAGGGGCTCTTGATGGAATGAACGCAGAGTTGTTGATACGGAAGTTGCGGGTTTATTAAATACCACCATTTGCTCAGGCATTGCATTATTAAGCTCATGAATATGTTCAACGTAATTTCGTCCAACACAAAGCACTTTACCCACTTCTACTTTCTTTTCTTCAACTTGAATAACACTCATCATTCTTCCCTGCAAAACAAAAATCCCATCATAATCTAACCTATTGACTTAACGACACTAAATAGCAACCTCTAGTGTAAAAAATAAGACATTCACCCCGTTTTGAGTTTTGTATCATCTAATTGAAACAGCAAAGTATTTGTAAAACAAATAGACAAAAAAGCCAGCACGAGGCTGGCTTTAGATCAATGAGCTGAATAATAGTTCTCGCTAAATCCTATTATAGGTAGTAACGAGCACCTAACGCCCATTTGTCATCAGTTTCACGACCATTGTCGTCATTTAGGTCAAACTGGTAACCCGCGTAACCAACAAATTTAGGCGTGAAGTTGTATTCTGCTTGTAGTGCCATTTCTTCACGAGCAGTTTCTGTTTTAGAGCTCTTAAACTCTTTACCTTCCACCATCTCATAGTTAACACTCAAGTTTAGGCTGTTTGCTAGAGCGTATGCGATGATCGTCTCGTACGCATCACTTTCTTCTAAACGGTCGCCTTTTGCACTGAAGTTCATGTTTTCGTTTGAACCATAAACCGCAGCAAGGAATAGGCCTTGGCCGTACGCACCGTAAGATGCTGATACAACGTGTGATTCCGCCGTGTGCTTACCTGCATATGCAGGGTGCTGGAAATCGCCGCCATTGTAAGAGTAACCGATTTTAGCGCCCATGATTGAGTAGGAAAGCGCAGCTTGCACACGGTCATCGTATTTAGCACCGCCAGTTATAACTCCAGCATCGTTGCGCGTGTAATCATCGTTTGCACCCTGCCAACCAAGACCAAAGTTGATCACACCCGCTTCACCCAGCTCGATGGCATTACGGTAAGAAAGCATTTTATCCGCACGGCCAGTGCCAAGGTTTCCATGATCGTCATAGATGAAGTCGTTGGCAAACGCGATTGGCATATCTGCAATACCTGCGACATCGTAGTAAGGTGACCATTGCGTACCACCTACTGCACGACCATAAACCTCATGCGTTATACCTAAGTAACCTAGACGAGTTTTAAACGACTCTTCACCACCGTCTAAGTAGTTTAGCGCCCATTCACCACGTGCGTCTGCGGTGAAGCCATTACCCAAATCCTGTGTCGCAGAGATATTGATACGAGGAGAGTTAGTACCCACATCCGTGTCACCTTGCTCTGATCCATTTAAATTAACAGAAACGTGGCCGCCCATCGAAAATGTTGTGCCATCGTTATTATATAGTTCCACTGCAACTGCTTGAGTACCGAAGGTTGCTGCCGCGATTGCCGCTGCTAATAATTTTTTATTCATTTCTAAATCCATTACTTATTAGTTGGTTAGTCAGTTTTAGACCCGGCTTTGGTTCACTTTCGTAAAAACGAAATGATGAACAAAGAGAGGAATACAAAGGCTATCCGAGGCATCGTTTCCACCAGATTAGTTTTACCTTTGTGTAACAACTGCCGACACTTTATTTGATTAGTTCCTGACAACCGAGTGAAAAGATCTCAGACAAAACCTAAAAAGCAATCGTTTACTTAGTCTTCAAGAAATCGAGAAATAAAAACCTTACAATAAGAAATGCTTTAGAGAGAGTTAGCTCACAAATAGCTGATGATTCGCTATTTTTAGGCCAAACTTCCCTGCCAAATTGAAATGTTTACTTACATTTAGGGTCAAGAAGCAATTCAGGAACTTTTTGAAAAAAACACAGTCTTTAACGGAGAGGAAAAAACCTCAAAAAAGATAAACCTTTCTTTTTATAAGTGGTATGAGAAGGGGAACTTATTCTTTCCAGCAATAAAAGTGCAATCAAATCATAACTTAACAGAAATCTATCTTTCATTTTCAGCCTTTACCTTAGCGTCATCAACACATCGGGCAAGAAAGCCCATCGATTACAACTAGGGTAATAAGAAAATGAAAAAGGCAGCACTAACTACTGCAATTCTTACAGCATTGGTATCAGCACCATCATTCGCAGCAACTGTATACAAAAACGACGGTACTGAATTAAAAGTTGGCGGCCGCGTTGAGTTTCGTGGTGACTTCATCGGTTCAGACGGTGCTGAAGTTGAAGGTTCCATGGAAGATAAAAGCCGTGCTCGTCTTAACCTAAAAGGTAAAACAGACATCGGCAACGGCCTTTCTGCTTTCGGTGTTTACGAAGCCGAACAAAAAACGGGCAAGAGTGAATTCAAAAACCGCTACATGTATGCAGGCGTCGACTCTGATATCGGTGCTTTCTCTGTAGGTCGTCAAGACATGGCTGCAGTCATCATCTCTGACATGACGGATATCACAGAATTCTCTGGTGTTCAGCAAGTTATTGATTCGTCTGCTGATAAGCAAGACAGCGTTTTCGCATACCGTGGTGCGTTTGATGCACTACAACTTCAAGCAACCTACCAAGCAAACTCTAGCGATAACGAAGATAAATACGGCATCTCTGGAATGTACTCACTACCAATGGGCCTCGACTTTGGTCTTGCATACTCTGGTGGCGATGTAGATAAAGATAACTCTGAAGATCAAATTCTAGGTGGTATCGCTTACTCGATGGACAACCTTTACCTAGCAGGTACTTATTCTCAAGGTTCCCTGACTGACTCTGAAGACTTTACGGCTTACGAGCTAGTCGCAAGCTACAAAGTAGCAAGCAAAGTGACACTTGCAGCTCTATACACAGCTCAAGAGAATGATCCAGACAACGGTTCAAAGTACGACACCGTTGAAGGTATCGAGCTTGTTGGTTACTACAAACTAAACAGCAACTTCCGTACTTACCTGTCTTACTACATCAACCAACTTGATGAAGCAAAAGATGCAACAACAGGTCTAGTAACAGAAGGCGAAGATACACTGCGCCTAGGCGTACGTTACGATTTCTAATTCACTCTTGTCCTAAGAGCGAGTCCACTTGGCCAGCACCTTTGCTGGCCATTTTTTATTTAACCCAACACAACTCGATAAGTTTTCACACTATCCAAGCATCGCTCAGCAATGAAAAACGAGCGTAACGACGCCTACTTCTGCCCTCTTTTAATGCGATTGATCACTAAGTTAGTGCATTTCACCTAATCGACAACATAGAAAAACCAAAAAACCATTTAAAATCAAACACATAAAAGTTGGCACGTGTTCTGCAATATTATTTATGCAAATGCATGGCAGCGTTTGTGCTTCTCGTTCTTTGTACCTGTTATAACAGGCACGTCCTTTGAATTGGTAATGTCGCCTCCCTCTGGGAGGCATTTTTTTATTGGCGCGAAAAACAATAGGACGTATGATCCCGCCACCTCTATCAAACTGGAATTTTTCAATTGAATCATCATCCTGTTCAAGGTGCGTCCTGGATGCTAACAGCTGGCTTGGCATTCGCCATAGTGAACAGCTTCGCCCAAATTGCTAGCATCAACTATGGTGTCTCCTCCACCACATTTGCGTTATTCCAATATGCAATCGCCTTATTTGTTATTCTGCCCTACCTACGTACACTTGGGATTAGACGTTCTTTAAGAACCCAACACTTTGGCTGGCATGCATTCCGCATTTTTCTCTCTGTTATCGGGATTCAACTTTGGTTATGGGCTCTCGCTTACCCAGTTCCAATTTGGCAAGGTATTGCACTTCTCATGACCTCCCCGTTATTTGCCACAGTTGGTTCTGGCTTGTTACTCAAAGAGAAAGTAGGTACTGCACGCTGGTTAGCGACACTGACGGGGTTTGTTGGTGCCATGATCATTCTTGAGCCTTGGGCAGACTCATTTACATGGGCGACCCTACTCCCTGTTGGCGCCGCATTTTTCTGGGCAGCGTATTCATTAATGGTAAAAAAAATGTCGGTAAACGATCCGCCTTCAACCATGGTTGTCTATTTATTGCTGCTGATAACACCATTTAATATCTTGTTAGCGATACCGACGTTTACTATGCCAGATACGTGGACGATATGGGGTGTGCTTTTAGCCGCAGGTGCACTTACAGCACTCGCTCAATGGGCTATCGTTAAAGCATATGCAGTAGCAGACGCCTCATTTGTGCAACCATTTGATCACGCCAAACTGCCTTTGAATGTTGTTGCTGGTTGGTTGGTGTTTGGTTGGGTGCCACCTGGTCGTTTATGGTTAGGTGCTGCGATTATTATTGCATCTATTGCGTTTATTACGCATTGGGAAGCGAAAAAGACAAAGTTAGTTGAAAGAAAAATCTAATTTAAAAGTTCTATATTTTCAGGAAAGGAAATGAGGAACCCATATGAGTCAACCAATCAAAATTACACTGTATCGCTGGGCTGGTAGTTGGGGCCCATTCAAAGTCAATATTCCTTGTGGTGAATGTACATTAACCAAAGATATTTTAAAGGATACTTTTGAAAACGAACTAGCCGATGTGCCCGTTGAACTTGAAGTAAAAGATTGGTTATCGCACTGGTGGGAACCATTAAAAACTGGTGCTTGGCATGCACCCATTCTTCTTGTCGAAGGGAAAGTTATCAGCCAAGGAGAAGCATTGAATCGGGGTGTGCTTGTACAGTCTGTTATTGCTGAGTGGGTAAAACGCGATGAGCTAAAAGGCAACATTGTTTATGGTAAAGCAACTTGCCCTTACTGTGTCAAAGCCAAACAATTACTTGACGAGGCTGGCGTTCAGTATGAGTACCATGATGTAGTTAAAGACAGCGCCGCCTTATACCGCATGATTCCTGAAGTAAAAGCCATCATTGGCGAAAAAACACCGGTAACAGTGCCGCAAATTTGGTTAGATGGAAAATATATTGGAGGCGCTGACGATTTAGAAAAGTGGTTATCAGCAAAGGGGCTAGATAAAGTGCCTAACAATGTTGTGGAGATACCAAGCCAATCCGCGTAATTCTAGATTTAAATGTCATCAATCTTTGAGTAGCGTTTTGCCAATGTTGTGCAATATGTTGGCTACTTACTAACAACAAAACAGAGAAAAGCAAAAAGCCCTGATTTTTCAATCAGGGCTTTTTAAATTATTTCGCCAGTTTTTTAATAACACGTGCAAAAACAGAAGCTTTTTTCTTCTTCGCTTTACCGTAAAGCGCTTTGTGCATCGCGTCTTTTGCAATCATCTGGCCAATATAAGCACCACCAAGTTCGTTACCCATGACCTTCTCCTGAATGTATTGACTTAACTATGTTGTAATTTTACACCACAATTAGATAAAAACAAGACTCCAGTCACATTTATTTTGTAATTAACTTTCAGTTTGATTTTCGTGGATTTCTTGAAATGAGCGTCTATCGCTTAGGTTGTTGGTATGTTTTACCCGCTGCGACGTACGTATCTTTCTGTTTGATTTCAAAGAATGTTTCAAAGAACCACGCAGCAAACTTGATCAAGTGGTCGCCTTCATTCATGACGTGCTCTACGTATTCTTGCTCTTCTCCGGACTCATCTTCTTGAGTGGTAATATGGTAAATACGTTTCTCACCATCAACTTCTGCAAGGCCAAACTGACCCGTTAGGGATTGCGCCGCTTGTGCAACTTCTTCTTCCTCACACGCCTTCAAGATTTCAAGTGCCTTTGGCATGCTTTCTTGCTGAGTAATTTCTTTTACCAGTGTTTCAAATTCGTTTTGTTGCATTCTTTCACCTAACGATTAGAGATCGGATAGCCATTGGGCAGAAATGTATTCCAAGCTTGAGAGAAGTATCAAGGTTCGCCCTCTTCCTTTCAAACCAAGTCATTCAGTATACACAACAAGCCAGACTTAATTTAGCTGCGCATTTTAGAAAGCCGACCTTCTGGTTGCAAGTATATTCAGATGGAAGTTTCTGCTTGAACCGTCCCTTCTGGCACTTTACGAAATTGGCTTAGTACAAGAACAAAGCAAGAAAGTAACGCAATAAACAAATAAAACACCCCAAGCTGCCGCTGATTCGTAACCCATGAGTCTACTAAGTACCCACCAAACAAACCTGCTAAACACATTTGAATAGAACCAGATAGCGCAGAAACCGCGCCTGCCTGTTGCTTATGTGGTGAAAGTAGCAAACTGATCGATACCGGGAATGACATTCCTTGAGCAAAACTTAAACACGTGAATGCCACTAGTAATGAAAATACACTGAAGGGTGTAACCAACAACATGAAGCCAGCAATAGCAACAATCGCGAAACTCATCAGCAAGATTTGCTGAGCTTTGTAACGAGCGTTGATCAAATTCAGCACTAAGCTACCCGTCAGCAAACCAACTGATGGTATGATCATTAAAGAGCCGTAATCTGCCGCCGTTAATCCTAACTCTTGTTGCATTAAAAATGGATACAAGGAGAGCGTAACCAGAGCCGATAAATAACTAAGCCAGTTGTAGCTCGCACTACCAATCACTTGTGTATTCGTTAACAGACGCAAATAGTTCGCGCTTACTTCGCCTACTTTAAATTTTCTCTTCGGATAAGGCAGCGTTTCTGGCAGCACCAATAAACCAAGTGTAAAAATTGCCATTAAGTAAATCAGCACAAACACGAAGACAGCATGCCAACTCAGGTGAAAAGCAATCCAGCCACCAAACAGCGGAGCAATAATTGGCATCACTGAAGCAGTGACTGAAATATAAGATAGCGCTTTGGTTAATTGCATACCGTCATAACTATCACGCAGTACTGACCGACCAAGTACCGAAGCGCTGCCCGCTCCTAGGCCTTGCAGTAACCGTCCCGCTTCAAGGGCAACAATGTTGTCCGAAAACGCGATGCAAATAACCGTACCAACTAGATATACACTTTGCCCCAGAATAAACACCGGCCGACGACCAATCGCATCAGACAATGGGCCGTAAAAAAGCTGAGAGATACCGAAGCCAACGAGAAATAGCGTGACGAGATTCTGAATCGAATGTTGCGGCAAATTCAAGTCATGACCAATCAATGGCAAAGAAGGAAGATAAATACTAACGCCAACTTGGCCTGTGGCAATGATCATCATCGCTAATAACAATGGTGTTTTACGCAAACGTTCCTCCTACTTTGTGACAGATTGATGGCAAACAGTGTATATTTGATACTCAAAGATGATAATCAGCTAAGTTGGAAAGGAATTAATTCCCAAGGAGATACAATGGACTGGATTCAAAGCGTGAAGAGTTATATTCGTGTGGTCGAAGAAGGTAGCTTTAATGCAGCAGCGCGGAAACTCAATACCACCAGCTCAGCTATCAGTAAGCGAGTTCAATGGCTAGAAGATAAAATTGGCGTTCAACTACTCAAACGTACAACCCGCTCAATTAGCCAAACTGAAGCTGGTGCTCTGTTTTATCAACGAGCAAAAAGTCAGCTTGATTCATGGCAATCGGTATTAGATGAGACTCGCTCAGTCAACCAATCACCAGCAGGGCTATTAAAAATTGGGGCAACGCTGGCCGTTGGTTCCAAGTTTCTAGTTCATTATCTTGATGATTTTCTTGAGAAATATCCAGACATCACACTTCAATTAACAACAACGCTACCAGGCCAATTGCCAGAGCTAAGCTTAGACCTGTTTATTAGCCGGGAATTAGAGCAACTGAACTCTCTAAGTTTCAAAGCCACTGCGCTTTTCGAACATAAAGCCCAGTTTTACGCCGCACCTAGTTACCTAAAGAAATATGGCACACCACAATGCGTTGAGGATCTGACAGAGCATAATGTCCTGATTTGGGGTGAAAAGCCCTCACGAGAAATCAAAACAAATCGAGGTAAGCGTATCAGCTTGTCCGGTAACTTTGCCACGACCAACCCAGAAGCGCTGTTTCATGGTGCCAAAAGAGGCATGGGTATTTTGATGACGAACAACGTCATGATCAAAGATGATCTCAAATCCGGCGCGTTAGTCCCTATCCTGCCCGATATCACAGCGGATAAAGCCATTGTATATGCCTACTATCCAAAGCTGGATTATCAGCATACCCGAACTAAACTATTCCTCGATTATCTCAAATCACGATTAGAAGAGGAGAAGCGCGCCTAGCTTAGCGTTTTTATCGCTATAGCTTTAAAAGGTTCAAGCATAAAAACATGAAAATAATGATTTGTTCGTTCACAAAATTTGAAAAATCTGCCTTAGTAACCGATAGTTTATTTGATGCATATCAAATAATAATTCGTCGTGTCTTACACGATATGTTAATAACAACGCTAGGTGAAATGCTCAATGGGTCAGGTACAAATCAGTTTCCACAAAATTGATGAGATATTGAAGCTAAACGGCACGGCTCAGCTAAACCGAGTCACGCTAGATATTCATCAACACTTGCAGAGCCATTGCACTTGCGTTGTAGAAGTTGCGCATCTTCAGCATTCGGCTCATACCATTTCCTTCGCCAGCAATGGAAAAATTACAGACAACCTAAGCTACCACCTTTCAGGCACCCCCTGTGAAAAAGTGGCGAAAGACATTGGCGAACATATTTTCTATCAAGACCAGGTATACAAGCGTTTTCCTGAAGATCAGATGTTTCAAGAAGATGGCATTCAAGCTTACATTGGCCTGCCATTGAAGACACAAAATGGCGAAGTTCTGGGAATTTTACTGTCTACCTTTACCCGAAGCATCCACGCGAAAGAAGCGCAAGATATCCTCGACTTCCACCGATTTTATGCCAATGTCATTATTCATAGCTTACGTGAAAAGTGGGTCAGTGAACGTTCAGATAAGCTTCTTAATCAGCTTAGCTATGAGGTATCGCATGATAACCTAACTGGACTGCTCAACCGTAGCTGTTTAGCTGATACCTTGGAGACATTAACGCAGCAGGCGACTCGCCCATTCAGTTTGGCGTATCTTGATATCGATAATTTCAAATCGATCAATGATATCAACGGAAACTATATCGGCGACCAAATCATTAAGTTCACAGCTAACGCCATTCAACAGAGCTTGTCGTCGCCAAACAATGCGTTCCGTGTTGCAGGAGATGAATTCGCCTTCATCACGTACGACGAAGATCCTGTCGCCGTGTGTCAGGAAGTACTCGACAAAATTGAAAGCGGCTACAGCGACAAATCTAACCGGATTTCTTTCACCGTTGGTATTGCACGTGCCCCAGTACATATGTTGAACAGCGATGAGCTGATTTTGAATGCCAGTCTCGCTCTCAAAGATTGTAAAAAACACCGCGATACACGGATTCAGCATTACGACACACACCTTAGTGCGTTATACCACCGTAGGACGCAGCTTATTGAGGCAATGCGAATCCAGCTAAGTACTGATATACAAGACAGCGATGAGTTGTATGTAGTGGTTCAACCGATCGTTGATATCACGAGCGACCGCTGGAATTACTTTGAAATTTTGACTCGTTGGAATAGTAATATCTATGGAAATATCTCTCCAGCGGAGTTCATTGAAGCTGCCGAACAATCAGGCCTGATTATCGAGTTAGGTGAACGGATTATTGAACTCGCGTGTATCGCAAAGCAAGAACTCGAAGCGAACCTAGGCTATAAAGTCAAACTCTCCATCAATTGCTCAGCGTATGAGCTGGTTGATTCCAACCGTTATATTAATCACTTAACCAACATGGTTGAAAAGTATCAGCACGAAGCAAAAGACTTTGTTATAGAGCTCACCGAGACCGTCTTACTCTCACAAAGTGGCCGTGAACAGATGGTACTTAACTCGTTGCGATACTTGGGTTTTAAAGTCGCACTGGATGATTTTGGTACGGGATACTCAAGCTTGAACTATATACACAATTATCCGATTGATAGCATCAAAATCGATGCTACCTTTGTGCAGAACATGCTCTCAAATACAACCTCTGAACAAGTAGTGTTTTTGATAGCGCAATTGGCAGAGCTGCTTGATGTGGATTTGATTGCCGAAGGCGTAGAAGACGATAGAGCACTACAAAAGTTAATTGAAATGGGCTGCCACTACATCCAAGGTTATTTTTACTCTCGTCCACACAGTGTTGAAGAAATCGTACACCTGATAAATGAACGTGAAGTGCGGAGTGCCTAACGTACTGAACAGACTGCTGTCATAGAATTCAAATCTAGTTAATGCACAAAGTAAAAGAGACCAAGCTATGCTTAGTCTCTTTTTGTTTTTTGAGCGAAGTACTTTATTACAGCACTGCTTTCTCTTTATCGCGTAATAGTCTATCCATTTCATCTCTGTTCGCGACAAAAGTAGCCATCTCTTTCTTAGGAACAGAACTCGCCATTGGGATATTTGCTCGCATAGCGTTAACTGGACGGCCGTATTCAATCAACTCATAGTGAAGGTGTGGCCCAGTCACTCGACCTGTTTTACCAGAAAGACCGATACGCTGGCCTCGAGAAACCTTTTGCCCTTTCTTCACCAAAATCTTACTTAGGTGTAAGTAACGGGTTTTGTATTTGCTGCCGTGCTCAACAACCACGTAGTTACCCGCATAAGGGTGTTTACGAGTCATGATCACTGTACCATCACCAGTAGAAACGACTGGTGTACCGGTTGGTACAGCAAAGTCAGTGCCGTTGTGCGGCGCAACACGCCCCGTTACTGGATGTAAACGATTAGGATTAAAGCCAGAACTGATACGCCAACGGCTACTTACAGGGTAACGCTGGAATGCGCGCTGTAAGCTTTCACCTTTGGCATTGTAGAATTGACCATCAGTATGAAGGTAAGCGGTGATCTCGCGGCCGCGATTATAAATCTTAATCGCCTCAATTTCGTTCTTACCTGTTGGTACACCATTGATGCTTTGTGAGCGACGAACAACTTCAAATCGATCACCTGCACGAAGATCACGTCCAAAGTTAAGTTGTTCTTTGAGTAAGCTTACGACTTGACTCACTTCCGCCGACGTTAAACCTAAACGACTGGCAGAAGAAGAAAAACTGCCTTGAATAACGCCAACTAAAGGTTCTTGGCTCCACACGCCAGGAATGGAAATATCAGTAAAGTCATAGCTACCATCACTATTCAGCTTGTAGACCACTTTATCTGCAATAGAAAATTGCAGTTCCATTTTCGCTAACTCGCCTGTTGCATCATCACGCCAGAAACGGAGCGTATTGCCCGGCTTAAGTGTATCAAGTGCCAAGTAGTTCAAATCCGTTTCCATTACTTTCATTAACGAGCTGTAACCGAAACCGAGCTGACTAAAAATAGTGCTTAGGTTGTCACCTGTTTGGATTTGATATTCGAAGTTCGGGGGAGTGACAACTTCGGCAGTTGTCGCATCAAGAATTTTTTCAACGACCTGAGATTCAGGTAGGTTCAATGCGATGGTTTTGGTTAAAGATGACTCTTTGAGAGAGTGAGAAACACCAATCGCAACTAAAACTGGCAAGGAGTATAACAGCAGCGCTCTACGACTTGTCAGATTCGGCAACCGTCTTGTAATTTCATTTGTAGACACGGGAATTACTATCTCCTTTCAAACAAGGCTCATAGCTTATGCATTCCCGAATAAGAAATCACTAGGAAATTTCGAGATCTAGCGCAGAAAATACTGAATTTTTACAGAACTCAAAAAAATTCATCACTGTTGCATATGTAAGTTATTCCCTACACGCTGTAATGTGGATGAATTGAATTGATTTGGCGTGTCTGCCATTGCTTGATCGTCACCGTGCGCTAAATATGAAAGCGTGATAGTTGTATCACTTTTCCATTCGAGCTGAGTAAATTTCACGCGGTCACCAACAAAAATACTGTCTAAAAGGACAACTCGGCTCGGCAAGGGGTCAAACTTGAACAAGCCAACATAGTTAAACGAACCGCTACCTTGTGTCGTTACAATCATCGGTGCAACAACCCATGAAACACCTTCAATCTCACGCTGACTAATCGACGCAGTTGGAACAAGTACCTGACCTTTTGTCGCACCTGCATCATAGTCACCGATCAAATAGCCGTTTTCTTTATCCCACTCATCAAGAAAAGTGACCGCACCCTGCTCGGGTACTTGGATCGTCCAAGGGTTACGTGCAGTGATGCCAAGCGTCTCTTGCACAATAACGTTTGTTTCTACTTCTGTTTGAGGAAACTTAGCCATGATCTCGTCATCAGACAAACTAAAACGATAAACACCTGCGATCACAACCACAACCAATAAAACGATTGGAATAAGTAGAATAAGTGGTATCGGCAGGATTTTTTTGTGAGTCATGAAGAGTTCCTTGTTTCAAGGTATAAACGAAAAGCGAGTATACCATTGTATACCCAAATGATTTCACCTCTTCAAGTGTTTCAAAATTAAACTAAACTGATTGTATCCAAATAGTTTCAAGTCCAGAGCTCATAACGAGCTAGTGACACAAGCTCTGTGCTCTAGGTCTATTGGTGTATTGGGACAAATAGGTAATCACGATGACAAAAACCATTCATACATGCGAGTGCGCCTGCGGTTTAGTTGAGATCCGTTGTAAGGGAGAGCCCACCCACACGTCTGTCTGCCATTGCTTCGAATGCCAAAAACGAACTGGCAGTGTTTTTGGGGTACAAGCTCGCTTTGAAAAAGAGCACGTCACTTTAAACGGTGAAGTCACTAGCTATACCCGAATTGGCGATGATGGCAGTGAGGTTCAGTATGACTTTTGTCCATCCTGCAGCACGACAATGAGGTTGTTCGTTTCTGCATACCCGGAAATCATGATCATTCCCGTCGGTCTATTTACCGATAAAGAGTTCCACCAACCTACCGTTTCAGTCTATGAACAAATGAAACACGGGTGGGTGAGTTTCGAATGCACAACGGAACACATCTGCTAGCGAGCAATCCGCGTTCACGTATTTACTTTGGCTCGGACAAACGACCTATAAGTGAGATTTTTTTGAGAATGATCAATCGAGTTTTACTGTAAAGGGTTTCGTAACTCGGTGTGAGCGTTATAATCGGCTCCTAATATTTGGTTGGGGTTTATTGTGATTTCCAGACTTCCTCGTTGGGTGGAATATGGCGCGTTTCTACTAGCTCTTCTCGCGGGCTGCGTCAACGCCGTTGGTCTTCTCGGCTTTCAACACCAAGCGATAACTCATCTTTCGGGAACCGTAACTCAGCTAGGGAACAGCTTGCTAACAGGTGTGGATAGCTCCATTCACCTGCTCTTCATCGTATTTAGCTTTTTGATTGGCGCTGCCTTTAGCGGCTTTTTTATTGAAAGCAGTGCGTTAAAGCTAGGACGAAGATATGGTGTTGCACTGTGCATAGAAGGAAGCTTGCTCTTACTCAGCTTGGGCTTTTTGGTGCAAGGGGATTTGTACGGCCAATATCTAGCATCAGCAGCATGTGGATTACAAAACGCAATGATCACCACGTTTAGCGGCGCAGTAGTCAGAACCACACATATGACCGGAATCATCACCGATCTAGGGATTATGATTGGAGAGAGCTTGAGAGGTCGTCAATTTGACCGACGTAAAGCAAAATTATTCCTATTCATTTTCTTTGGCTTTTTGTTTGGCGGCGTCGCGGGAGCGGCTCTATTTACGGTATATGGTTTATATACGCTGGTTTTCCCAGCAATATTGGCTTTTTCTACAGCTCTGATTTACTGGAGTTACCTATACATACTTAGCCGTCAACAAAAAGCATAAAATTTCGATCCGATTGAAGCGACATGCTTCAATCGGATTTGGCTCAATAGGTTCACACTGCAACGGTACAAGAAACGCTGAACGGTATTTTGACACCACTAAAAACCTTAAAATAGATAAGGCTAACTGAATTTCTGGCAAAGAAGTTAGTTAGATCAAAATCACATTTGTTTACCATTTTATTATTCCAGTCACAATGCGCCCCATAATTCACTGCGCAATTCGCCTCTCGTGCTACAATTTTCTAACACAAGCAACATATTCGCATACACTTAGACGTTATTTGACCAATTACCCGACAAATCGGCTGAATAACTAGATGTATTTAATGAATAGTATTGCAATGGATGCAGTTTGCGGGTACCCTCCGCAAAACTGTGATTAAATACGGATGTTTAGTGAATATTTATGTCATGGAAATGGCAAGTATTGACTAGTAGTAACACGAGACAACTATGCATAACACCACTAATGCTACTGAAGCTCCTAAGGGCAACTTTTGGATGTTTTTCATCCCTTCCCTAATTGGTCTTCTACTCTTTATGGCTCCGATCTCTTACGATGGCGGCCTAACCATTCCCGTTGCCGTGATGGCAAAAGTCATCCCAGCGGTGTTAGGCGATACCTTGATTGCTATCGTCACCAGTATCATCGCTTTCATGGCCGTTGCTTCTGTTCTTTGCAAAATTTTTAAGCCAGCTGCAATTTTACGTAATGGTTTTTTAAACGGTCTCTTCAACCCATCTCCACTTTGGCTCGTTGTTCGTTTAATCGGCGGCGCTGCCGTGTTAATGACGTTTTTCCAAGTGGGTCCAAAAGCAATTTGGGAAGAGAACACTGGCGGGCTTGTTCTTACTGGTCTCCTACCTACTCTGTTTGCCGTTTTCATTTTCGCGGGTTTACTGCTTCCGCTTCTTTTGAACTTCGGTCTTCTGGAGCTATTTGGTGCGTTACTCAGTAAAATAATGCGTCCGGTATTCAACCTACCTGGCCGCAGTGCAATTGACTGTATGGCATCTTGGTTAGGCGACGGAAGTGTTGGTATCTTGCTAACCAGCAAGCAATACGAAAATAAGTTCTACACTCAGCGTGAAGCGGCTGTTGTCGGGACCACTTTCTCAGCAGTATCGATCACGTTTAGCTTAGTTGTTATCGCTCAGGTAAAACTAGAGCACTTATTTTTGCCTTTCTACGGCGCTATCTGTCTAGCTGGTATCGTAGCTGCGATTATCATTCCTCGCCTGCCTCCGCTTAGTCTGAAGAAAGATCGCTACATTGACGGCAGCAACCCAGATAAAGACGCAGATGCAGTGCCAGAAGGCCACACCACATTCTCTTGGGGTATGGATCTAGCTCTTAAGCGTGCTGGTCAAGTCACATCGGTTCAGTCTGTATTTAAAGAAGGCGTACACAACGCAGTCGACATGGTATTTGGCGTACTACCTGTAGTTATGGGTCTTGGTACCGTTGCATTGGTGATTGCAGAATACACGCCTGTATTTGCAATTCTGGGTCAACCGTTTATCCCATACCTAGAGCTACTGCAAGTCCCTGAAGCTGTTGCAGCATCACAGACAATCGTTGTTGGCTTTGCGGATATGTTTATTCCAGCAATTTTAGCGGCCTCAATCGATAACGAAATGACACGTTTTGTTATTGCGGCAATGTCAGTAACTCAGCTTATCTACATGTCGGAAGTAGGTGCCCTACTGTTAGGCAGCAAAATTCCAGTAAACATTGTAGAGCTCTTCGTAATCTTCATTTTACGTACGTTAATCACATTACCTGTGATTGCTGGCGTTGCTCATCTTATTTTCTAAAATCGAGACGTCAATAAACAAAGGCTCCGCATCGTCGGGGCCTTTTTTATACCTAAAACTCCGTCCACATTAGACTTTTAGTAAAAAGCTCATAATTTACAAAGACAAAACTTCAACAAAACACCTGTCAGCACCAACAAAATTTTCATCACCTCACCTGTAAAGCCAGTTGATGCCACTGTTTGTTAAGCAATTCTTTTCATTATGACGATTTCATTAATTGAGCTCGCAAACATGATCACACTCACAAGTTTTAACGTAAATTGTCGGTTTGTTTAAATTTGGTTAAAAAAGACGACAAATGAGTTCATGTTTTTGACAAAGATGTCGATAAAAATATAACCAAACACAATAGGTTTCTCTTTATGCCCAATTCGCTCGGTTTAAAAGAGGCGAAAGCAAAGTGGAACCAACCGGGAGAATCAGAGGAAAGCTCATGAAATTCAGACATAAGGTTGTCACAGCCTCTTCATTTTTGCTGCTAATTACCGTGTCGTTATTGTCGACACAACAAGTTATGACCATCCGCTCCCAAACTCAGGAGCAAATCGACTCAAGTGTAAACGAGATATTGACCAGTGTTGGTAACACTGTGCAATCAGAAATGAATGCAAAGAAGGATCTCGCTCGCTCCATTACTGAAGTGATTGAGCTTGACCCCAGTTCACATGGCTATGTTCAAAACATACTTGAAAGACCGACGCCAAAAAGCAGCTTCCTTGCCATCGGTTTTGGTTATGAAAGTAATGGCTTTGTGATTGAAAATGACGACGGCTGGGATGCGGGTCCAGACTACGACCCACGTCAGCGTCCTTGGTTTATTGCAGCTAAGAGCAAAGGCGATTTGGTCGTAACCGATCCGTACGTCGATGCGTCTTCGAAAAACGTTATCATCTCTGTTGGTACGCCAGTAAAAGAAAATGGCCAGTTTTTAGCCGGTATGTTTTATGACCTCGAATTAACTACCCTTTCTGATCTGGTCAACCAAGTGGATCTGTTTGATGCTGGTTACTTATTTCTGATCACCGCTGATGGCACAACCATTGCTCACCCTCAAAGTAAGTATAACGGCGAGAAGGTCGGTAGCTACCTCCCGCAAATCGAACTTACGCAATCAGCACAACATGTTGAGATTGATGGCAACCGCTACATGGTTAACCTGACTCACATTCCTGGCGAGAACTGGTATGTAGGTTCGGTGATCGATGAAGCTGTTGCCTATTCTGCCGTAGGAGAGCTTCGTAACAACGCTATTATTTATTCAATCATTGCCGTGATTGCATCTATTATCGCCCTAACTCTGTTGATTCGCACTCTCATGCGTCCTTTGGACACGCTAAATAATGCGATTAAAGATGTAGCATCAGGGAAAGGCGACCTTACACAACGCCTCGAAACAGATACTGACCAAGAGTTTTCTGAGCTTGCCACAAACTTCAATACGTTCATGGAGAACTTACAACAGCAAATCATTGAGTCGAAACGTATTTCTGATCAAATTTTAAACGGAACTCAAATCACCGCTGAGGGCGCAAAAGACTCGGCAGGCGCAATTCACACGCAGCTGCAAGAGCTAGAACAACTTGCTACCGCGATGCATGAGATGTCTGTCACCGCGACAGAGGTTGCTAATAATGCGCAAGGTGCGGCAAGTGCAGCCAAAGAAGCCGACCAAGCAACGGTTGAGGGGTCTTCTATCGTTGGTGAATCGACACAAACGATAAACATGCTTTCCGATAGCATTGACCTTGCAGTCGAAGAAGTACAAGTGTTGGAATCTGCTACCGCCAATATCGAAACGATTCTAAAAGTCATCAACGATATTGCGGACCAAACAAACTTACTCGCGTTGAATGCCGCAATCGAGGCTGCACGTGCGGGAGAATCTGGCCGAGGCTTCGCCGTTGTTGCAGATGAAGTACGTACACTGGCACAACGTACTCAAGAGTCGACAACAGAGATTCGTACTATGATTGAGCAACTACAATCTGGCGCTTCATCTGTGGCAAATGCCATGCATCAAAGCAAAGGTAGTGCTATAGAGGCCGTTGAAAAAGCGGGTTTAGCAAATAGTGCGTTACAACGCATTCGTGACGCGATTCAGCGTATTTCCGATATGAACTTGCAAATTGCCTCAGCAGCTGAAGAGCAAAGCCTTGTCGCTGAAGAGATCAACAACAATACGGTGAATATTAAAGACCTATCGACTCAAGTCGCCGAATCGGCAAATCGAACCAACGACGCGATGCAGGCGCAACAAGAAGATGTACATAAACAAGATCAAATCTTAAATAGATTTACTGTCTAACACTCATCTAAGCAAAAACAGCGAGCATCGGCTCGCTGTTTTTGTTTTTAACCCTCTACCCTAGTATTGGTCGATGTTACGTGTGCCATGTTGGTGCTTTTAAGCTCAACATTACAAGAACGCCGACTATGTGTCCTTTCAAGTTTAATTGAACTCGACATGGATATAGCGATCCTTAAAACGGCGATAATAACGGTCGTCCACTTTTAGATAAGTGAAATCTCCAATCTTTATGTAGGTACTATTCCGAGGAATTCGGTCATGGTAATAGTAACTGCGCCTTGGTCGTCGGTTCTCAACATAAATAACATCACGATGTTTGTGTTTATGCTTGTGTTTATGATGGTGGTGATGCGCATGATGGTGATCGTACCGATGTCGATGCTTATGCTTCGGGTCAGCCACCGCTTCTGTACTCAACACACCTAAAGACAACATAACGCCAACCATGGCAAAAGATAATTGCTTTGACACAACAGAGCCTCTTATTCATATCAACATCGATATAATAGAAGGGTGAATCACTGTACATGTCAGCCTTTCGCTAAGGAGTTTTACTAAAAAGTCAGCACTAACCGTGATTATCAGAGAAACGTCAAACATCACAAATGCTGATGACTTTGAGTGGCCTAGATTCGGCTATGAATACAAAAAAGCCGCCCGTTTGACTACGAGCGGCTCAGTTTTTAAATAAGCTAGCGTGATTTTATACTGCTTGGGCAAACAGCAAGAAACAGCCGAATAGGAAGATCATGCTCATTCCCATTGCGCCGCCACCAGCTTCATAAATATTGTCATCTTCTACCGGCACTCGGCGCACTTTCATGGTCATTGATAATGGGACAAAGACCGCGAGAAACACAAGAATAATCCCCGCGTAGCTGAGAATAGCTAGGAAGTGTTCTGGCGCAAATACAGCACCTAATAGTGGTAGCACAAAAGTAGTAACAAAAATCACTGGCTTACTTGCTTTCAGTAGGTCTGCATTTTGATCGTATAGCGCCATTGCAACACCTAAGAACGACGTTAGCAGTGCCAAACCAGTAAACATGGATAGGATGAACTCTAAGCCCTCGTATTGCTGACCTAGTACCGAGATCAACTCTGTTACGTTGGAGTATTGAACAAGCTCATGAGGTGGTAGGTTGCCGACAACCGCTAACAACCATAACAGGTAACAAACAAGCGGAATAGTTGAACCCACGATAATCATATTACGCAGTTGTGTTTTACTCGCTTCTTTGTTGTAAGTTACAAGCGATGGGATCACGACCATAAAACCGAAACTGGTGAAAAGCACCGAACTGGTTTTGATAAGTGCCATTTTATCGTCGCTCACAACCTCATCAAGTCCTTCAAACGAGACGCTTGGTGCAAGCGCAAAAAGTGTCAGGATCAGCGCTACGATCATGCCTAGGAACAAACCGCGATTCAGCTTATCTACTACCCCTGTACCTGCCGAAACAATGATACCAACTAAAAGAGTAAAACCGACTTGGCTTGAGATCGTAGATGTTGGAAGCCCAATTGAGGCTGTTACTTTTTGTACGAGATCACCCGCACCAATGATGTAAGCCATTAATAGACAAACTAACAGGGCGTAAAGCAAGCTGTTGGTTACCAACTGGCCTCCTTTACCAAGCGTTTCGCGAGCAATTGCATTCATGCTCACACCACCACCTACTTTGCAACTGGCTTCAAGAAGGAGCAGCGCAGCATAAGTCGTTCCAGCCCAGATGAACAACATAAGAAGAGTGCCCCAAAGGAGGCCAAATTGAGCAAGCACCATTGGTATAGCAAGCATACCAGCGCCAAGAGCAGTACCTGCAACGATCAGGGAGCTGCCGACAAGTTTTAGGTTCACGGTTAATACCTCTAAATTCAATCCGTTAATTTCTCGCCAGTTGTGCTTTATCTAAAGCACACAGCAAAACGCTCCGACTTAGTCAAAATTTGGTTACAAGAGCACTATGTTACAAGAGCCCTGTATGGCTAAGAAAACATGCAACAAAAGGTGGTTAATCATTTGCACATGAACACTTGAGAGTCATTTTTGGCGATGTCATCGTTGATGAAATGTGCGCAACTTTGGGTTCGAAGCAAAATTGTTCATCTTAATTCATCAACCCCATTCGTTATGAATGGATTTGGTTCGAAAAGATTGTAAGGCATAAGCAGGACGATTGAAAAGCAAAAGGTCAATCTTATAGCGATATATTTTAACAACTCTTATCTTTTACCTAAGATGTGTTGTTTTTTTCGTCACTAATTAGTCTTTTATCGCTTAAAGAGAAGGAAGAACGTGCTCAATGGCTCAATTTGGCTGGGTGTACAGATTAATTTACAGTTTAAGTGAAGGTGTTAGATTCCAAGGACGTAGCCTAGATCGGACAATATCGCTATTATTCGCTGCGTACCGACACTGTTCGGTTCACATACCTCTAAACACTGATTTACGGTTCGAAAATATAGGTAAATGAGTGTCCGAATGCTGGGTGTGGTTCCCCAGCATTTGCATCCTTTCTTTTAGATGTCATCAATTGATCGAAATTGCGTAAATCTTGTATCGCCCGACTTTACGACTGTGTTAATACGCTTTATCTAGCGCGCCAATGATATAAGTTAACACTGGAATACCCATATCGGCGACCTGCTTCTCAGTCTCACTCATGTTTTCATGCGCCATCCGCAGCTCTACTTCACTTATCGATTCTTTGTGAAGGTAAAGCTCTTTGTAGTTCATCAATCGCTGTTGTGACTGTTGAATCAGTGTCACAACATTCTCTTTAGTCTCACGATGTTGCTGATCAATTTCACTAAATAAATGATCTAAAATGCGTTGCATTTTGCGAATAGAAGCTTTCGTTTCTATTGATTTGTATGATTGATACTTTTCCATTGAGTTAATAACTGACTAAAATATTTACGTTTTTATAAGACAGTTATTTTTATACTGATTGCAAAGCAGGTAAATATGTGGTGGTTAAACTGGTCCACTTCTTGCTCCGTTTAGGTCAAAACTGTCCTTTCAGGAGAGCACATGCAGGTAGACCCTATAATTCAAGCACTGATCGCAAGACGAAAATCGAATGGCCTCTCCCGTGAGCAAATGGCAAACATCGCTGGAATGAGCGTAAAAACATATCAAAGGATCGAGCGCGGAGAGTCCGATCTTAAACTCTCACAATATCGTGCCATATTACGTTCGCTTCATTTGACTGACCTAGATATTGCTTTAGATGTACGTGATGTTCAGCATGTCACAGCAAATGACCTAACGGCCGTGGCGAGATTGCTCTCACCGGAAGCTCAGTCCCTGCTCGTTCGCCTATTATCGTTAGTCCTTGAACAAAAGAACAAGAAAGATGATTAACGACATTGCTCATACCCAAACGATGAATGCCCTGTTGAGCGTTGAAACATGAATCGTTTAGACAAAAATAAAACTCGTCAAATGACGAGTTTTATTCTTTATATCAGTCCGTTACTCTAGGCTTTTCAATTCCGATGTATCAACGCCTTTTATTGCATCTTTCGCCACCTTATCAGGATCAAAGACATCACGTTCTTCATATGAATTATCAATCATGCCTTGTCCTATCGCGGTCGCCTGCTTTTGTAACTTGTTACCCTCTACCTCACCAGCATCCCAGCCTCACCAGCATCCCAGCCTTGCCGATAATCTGAGTCGGTTTGATACCTTGTTTCGTCCTTAATATAGTGTTCAAAATCATTCCCTGCCTCTTGCATACCACTATGCCGACCGTCATGAAAGCCTTGGATATAAGCTTCATCATAACCGCTCTCTTTTAACGCGCTGTCACTCGTACCACAGCCTGAGAGGAGAACAAAAAATAGCGAAACGAATACCTTATGAAACATATTTAGGCCTCAAAGCTTTCAAATAAATTAATCATAGTTCGCGATTTCAACTTCTGCTTACTTCAGGCTATTAGATAGCATTGTGACTCGACGAAGCCTGTGAACTTGAGTCCCTACAGTGAGTACAAAGCTGGACAAAGCATCACACCTACTGATAAACATTATACTCAACGCGCGTTTAATACTTCCATCGCAAGTGCTTCATCATCTTGCTCAGCCAAACCACTGATACCAATTGCACCGACGATTTTCCCCTCTTGTTCTATAGGCACACCACCCATAAAGCCTGTGATCTTCGGGTCAGTCCAATAACTCAACTGCTTACCCGTCTCACGAGCCCAAGCGCCCAGATTGCCGCTAGGTTGGCGGTCTCTAGCCGAGGTGTAAGCTTTGTTCTGTGCCAACAAACCTGCTTGTACGCTCACATCATCCATTCGGGCAAAACCGAGCAATTCACCATGCGTATCAACCACGGCAACCGCAATGTTTTGCTTGCGAGCAGTCGCAATTTCCAATGCCGTTTGAATTAGAGTTTGAACTTGTACGTATTTCATTTTTCTCTCCTACGGGATCTCATGACCAAGGGTTTTCTCGAACAAGCCATACCAATGGCTACGTGATAGCGTGACGCTCTCTACTTGAGCACAAGCGCGAATACGTTGTGGGTTTGCAGTACCAATAACAGGTTGAATTTGGCTTGGGTGACGCGTCAGGAAGGCTAAAACAATCGCCTCAGACGACATGCCATATTCAGCTGCTAGCGCCATTACCATCTCCGCCGTCTGTCTGGTGTTGTGATCATCAGAATGTAAGCCACGCTCTGAGAATCTTCCTTGCGCCATACTGCCCCACGCTTGCAGTTGGATATTGTGCCTACGGGCATGTTCCAGTGTTCCCGCAACGTAGTCAGATGCGGACGAAGGAAGCCCCATATCTTGCTTGATGAAGTCAGACTTAGCCAGACTCATTTCCAACTGGTTCGCCACAATAACTTCGCCCGTTGCTTGTTGAAGAAGATCAATTTGAGCACTGTTCATGTTAGAAACACCGAAGTGGTTAACTTTGCCAGCTTGTTTCAGTGCTTGGAGCGCTGTGCCCAGTTCTTCAAATTCAACCAGAGGATCAGGACGATGCAGCATCAAAACATCAAGGTTTTCCACGCCAAGGCGCTCAAGAATGCCCTCAACAGAAGCCGTCACCCATTTGGCAGAGAAGTCATACTGCTTAACACCTTGCTCATCTCCTAGACGGATGCCGCACTTGGATTGCAGATAAATTCGTTCTCGTAAGGTTGAGTCATTGGCTAAGATGCGCCCAAACACTTCTTCAGCCTTACCGAATTTGTAGATATCCGCATGATCAAAGAGATTGATGCCAACCTCTAATGCTGCCTCTACAGCGGCATAAGCTTGGTTTTCATCTTGGGCGGTTAATGGGTTGCGATTCCACTCCCCTCCAAGTCCCATACAGCCGAAGACCAAGCGGCTAACGTTAGGTAAGGTTTTGGCGAGCGGTAGTGTTGGATTGTTCATCGTTATTCTCACTTTTCCGATTTCTGCATCTTCAATTTCTTAAATTAACTCGAACCATCTTACCGTTCGTAAAAATTAGTTTAATACCGTAAAATCGAATTCATTATCCTCGTTACCGAACAATTAAAGCGAGCAATAAAGATGGCAGATTATAAGAGAATCGAAAAACTGATGCTGTTTGCTGAAGTGGCTCAAACACTCAACTTTTCTAGAGCAGCAGAGCAACTTGGTATCTCTAAAAGTTACCTGTCGGAACAAATCAAGCGACTGGAATCGGAACTCGCCACGCCTTTGATTGTTCGAACCACACGCAGCGTGAGATTGACGGCAGAAGGTGAATCGATCTTTGCACAAGCGGAAGATCTCAAACGCCGCGTAATGGAAATGGAAAAGAGTTTAAGTCAGCAATCTGAGCAAGTAGACGGTCTGATTCGTCTTACTGCTCCCAAGATGTTTGCCGAAGCGGTGCTGCATGATTTGTGTGTGGCGTTTCGCGCTTTACATCCAAACGTAGAGTTCGAGATTCTTTCTAGCTATCAAGCGTTTAATCTGACGGAAACCAGCGTCGACTTTGCGTTTCGAGCAACAAGAACGCCGCCCGAGAATATGATTGCGCATCACCTTTTGGACTACCACCACTGGCTGGTTGCCTCACCTCTGTATCTGCAAGAAGAAGGTACGCCAGAGACGTTAGCGGATTTAAAACAGCATCAATGCTTAACCACATTGCATCAAAAAGAGTGGCCGTTAAAAACGGGAACAGTTCAAACCCAAGGTTGGCTTTCAAGCAATGAAAACCGCTTACTCAAAGAATCAGCCTTGTCTGGCAATGGCATTGCTCGGTTAGCAAGTTACTTTGTCGAACAAGACGTTGAGCACGGCCGTCTAGTGCAGGTTTTATCGGAAGAAACCGACCACCAGCACAACGCGGTGTACTTGGTGTATCCGCAGCTCATTTATCAATCGGCGAAAACCAGAGCCTTCATTGAATTCGTGAAGCAGCACTTTGCTATATAACTAAGGCAGTTAATCCGCAGACCACACCGAGCGGATATCTGGCCAACCCCAGTTAGTAAGAGCGACGTCTTCTAAAACACCTTGGAAACGCAAAGTTTGTGTATGGTGGAACATGGGTGCAATCCAATACTCGCTGATCAACGTCGATGCAATTGGCTCC
Organism: Vibrio sp. 1457; assembly: GCF_033340195.1. Lineage (NCBI taxonomy): Bacteria > Pseudomonadati > Pseudomonadota > Gammaproteobacteria > Vibrionales > Vibrionaceae > Vibrio > Vibrio sp. 1457. The sequence continues at coordinate 27,894 of NZ_JAWOWA010000016.1, read as the reverse complement.
AATGTATTAAGGTAGTCCTCAAGTGGAACGAAAGATCTGACTCTCTGTAGTTGTTCATCTAACCATTTTGCGTTCTTTTCTCCCAAAGTGTGGAATAGCACAGCGTTGCTGAAGAAGTTCGTGAACGCAGAGGCATGACGATTATCATCTAGGTTTATGTTCGTTACGACCATTGTCTCATTTAGCTCACCGTTCTTAGCCTTCTCGTTCAGCTCACGGTAGGAATACATAACAATTTCTACTTTACTGCCAACACTCGCCAAACGATTAGAAATAGCCCGCGCACAGCGACGCAACGCGGTATAGTTATATCCTGCTATCGTAATGTGTTTAGGTAACTTAAGCGGCTCACTGAACGGACGGAGAACTGGCTTCCAACCTGGTAGCAGGTTATAAGCGGGTATACTCCCAAATACAATATTCTCGCGGCGCATCACTTCGGCCAAGCGCTCAGGTTGAATTAGCTCACTAATATAACGGCGCTGCGCTAAAGAGAGTTTGTGCTTAGCGTGCTGATTAAATAAGGCGAATAAGCAACCATCTTCTATTCGACTACGCTTGCTCGCCGATGAGTTTTCTCGGTTTTGCGTCGACATATAGTGTCCACATAAATCCTCCTCGGGCGAAGCATCCCTTTGCAACGTATTTGCTGCCAATGACGGGTTCTCCATTTGCTCGTCATTAACAATCCAGATAGTCACCAAATCCGTTAGAACTCTACATGCATAGTAACCATTAAATGCTTGCAGTTTTAAACGACTTTCATTGTGCTCGACAACAGAGAATGGGCCACTTCCGACCACCAGCTTGTTATTCGCTACGTTAACTTGGCTTACTGGTTGAATGCCGTATTTCACTCCAGAAATAAGTCCAGCAAAGCCCAAGTCAGCTCGATTAAGCTTAAAAACAACTTTCAATGGCGTTGGCGCAGTAATGTTAGCAACATGTGCCAACTCTTTTTCGTAGTACTGTAGTGAACTCAACTTTGCAAACAAGCTAACCACTGTTTCTGCATCAATGGAATTACCATTATGAAAAGTCAGACCTGGACGAAGGTAGAAAGTCCATTCGTAGGTGTCTTCGTCATAACGCCAGTGATGTGCGAGTTCTGGTTGCACTTTCCCATTGTGATCACTCGAAACTAAGCAACAATAGATTTGCCTTAATAAGAAACGTTCGCTGCTACGCTGAAGTTGATGTGGAACGACGCGCTCAAACATTCGCTTATAGGTTAATTGAATATTGAGCTGTCCTTCTTGAACAGAAGCACCAGACGTTGTTTTTAACAAACGGCCAAATGCCATTTCGTCTTCATCTAATATCGCCAGTGCTTTTTCATACTTGCCTAACTTGATACGTTCAAGAGCCAAGCTCTCTTTTAAAACATCTAACTCCATATTCAGAATAAGAGTCGATCGTTGGTTCCGCCCAGCTTTCGGGTGCCAGCTCAACCACGCCTTCTGCTGCATCTGCGTTAGCAGGCTACGAGCATGCCGAGAAGAAGTGAACATGATGTCGGCAATGTCCTGTAACGTGGTTTTTGTTTCATCACCAACGCTAAACGAGAGTAATCGTTGGTAATAGCGAAACAAATTGAGATCAGACACTGAATCAACCTTAGATCTGTGAAGTTTGTGGATAGGAATAGTTTACTTAAGTTGGCGGGAATAAAATAAGAAAACTTCCTAATTATCTGTTCCCCTTTTCCACAATTAACCTCCAAATTCGGCTTTAAAGCCCCATATATTTACGTTATTAGGAAAAAAGCCAACAAAAGCACTCTCTTTTTTATATCCCCTTTTATACACATAATTTACTCGTCAGCGTAAAGGAGGAAGAAATGAAGAAGCCAATGATGGCGTACTTTTTTCAGCAACGCCTAGCTCAATCGAGTAATAAAATAGAAGTGATGACTCTGGTCTATCTTAACGATATGTTCCAGTGGTCATAGCCTAACCTCAAGCAGAACTTAGCTCCTGATACTACACCCCCACTTCGTTGTATCTTAAGTTCTGCTTTTTCATCTTTTGCACTCTAATACCTTATTGCAGGTTACTAAAAGTTAACTAGTTGAAACACCGCAAAACAGAGTCTACATTGAAGTCTCATCCCCCAATCGCTTTGTTGAGAAAGGGGCATTCATGGATATACACCACCAATTCGGGAGTCAATATGGCAACTTCAGTGAAACTTAAAGCGGGCGACAGCTTCCCTCATCTTCAAGCCACTTTGCTAGATGGTTCAAGCGTAACGTTGGGTCAGCCGCAAGGTGATGCGACTTGGCAAGCAGTATTCGTTTATCGGGGTAAACACTGCCCTCTTTGTACTAAGTACCTCAACGAGCTTGAGAGTTACAAACAGGCTTTCGCTGATGCTGGCGTCGATATTCTTGCCGTTTCTGGCGATTCAAAAGCACAGCTAGAGGGGCATCTAGAGAAACTCGAAATCAGCTTCCCTATCGCTTACGGCCTGACCGAAGAACAAATGAAAACGCTAGGCTTGTATGTATCTATTCCTCGATCTGAACAGGAAACCGATCATAATTTCGCAGAACCAGGTCTGTTTGTGGTGAATGAACACGGCGACTTACACGTGGTGGATATTTCAAACAACCCGTTTGTTCGCCCTGAGCTTGGCGCACTATCACGCGGATTGGCATGGATTCGCGATCCAAACAATAACTACCCTATCCGTGGCACATTGGATTACTAATATCTTCTACACCCAAGTAAACTTTCTATCCTTAAATAAGCTAGGATTCTTGCCTTGGTGAGAATAACTTAGAATGCATATCAGGTCCGTGAGATCTGATATGTATCAACAAGTTGGAAATAGAGTCCTTGTTCATTATACAACGCCTTGATGAAAAACAAGATCAGTGAAGCCCAGGCTCCCCTCAAACAACGTTAGTTATTTACTTCTAAGTCACTTTCACGATAAATACATGAAATTAAGACTAAAAACTTAGACTTAACGGATATATAAATCATAACGGTACCTACACAAGTAGTTGGCTAGCGATTATTATCCTATTGCAACTCAAAATTGTGCAATTCTAATAATTCATACCATAAATGAAAACATAGATACCGTAAGAGACAAAATAAAAGCAAACGATTAAATTACCAATAAAACACCGTTCAATTAAAATAAAAACATTTCACTTTATAAAAATGTAATTAATCGTTATTTGCAATCACACATCTTAATTGAGAAATACAGTATGAATAAAATCTCTTTGCTTTATATGTCCGTTTGTATCGGATTAGTTGGATGCGGTTCAGGAGGAAGCGACAACGATCCAGCAAAAGATATACATCCCACCATTTCAAATCCGGAACAAGTCAACGCAATGACGGTGGACAAAGGTCATTTCTATTGTTCTGTAAACCAACAAAAACTGGAACACGGAGGGACATCTGCAACTATGTCCTACCTCATTGAAAAGAAAAGAAATTCTACGGTTGTCGACGATTATGAATGTACCGAATACGGTTTAAAGAAAGGTGAGTCAATTATCGTCACTAAAAGTGCAATTGAAAACTTTTCATACTCAAAACATTATAAAAGCACGAAGAAGAATGACATTAATAGGTTTAAAATCATCTACCCTACAGGGCTTACGACTCCGATTAATAAAGATTATGAAAAAATTACGATCACGTATAATACGGAGAGACCTGACGTTAACATTAAGATAATTCAATATTTTGACGAAAAGTCTAAATTATATACCATCAAAAAATATGAAAGCCACGTTAACGACAACTCACCAATAGGTTTAGTTGAGAAAGAGGAATTCGATAAATATTCCGATTTTGAAAAGAAACTGGAATTAAATAGTGCTTTTTTAAATTCAACTGAAGTGAGTGATTTATTCTACAACTTATTAAGTATGATAAAATAATAACTAAAAATCAAAAACTTAAAAAGTACGATTATGCTCAAGTAGCTTCGATATGCCTGACTCGAAAGAGTACGTTGTTTTACGAAACAAATTACGATTTAAATGAAGCACATCTAAGTTACTTGGGTATAAACGGCGATGTATTGTTAATCAGCTTTCAAAAGAGAGTAACGTTTGCGATTAACTACTTTGGTCTTAACGAAGCTCAATTTGATGCTTTTCAGACCAAATTCGCAAATCATCAAGAATCTTAAGTGCGGTACGGCCGAACTCTGTTAGTTCATAGCTTACGGCAATTGGGCGGTCGCTGATCACTTTACGCACCACCATACCTTCCGCTTCTAGCTCTTTAAGACGTTGGTCGATCATCTTTTTACTTGCACCGCCTAGCATGCGTGCTAAGTCATTGAAACGAACTGGGCCGTCTTTCAAATGATAAATCAGAGAACCTTTCCATTTACCACCAATTAGACGCATCCCTTTCTCGATAGCACATGGCTCCGCACATACGTTCGCCACTGACTTACGACCTTTGCTATCTACACTGATTCTGCTTTCCACAATACACCTCAAGATACGCACCTAATCTAGGTAACGAAAAGTAAGCTAGATACATTTAGTGCTTTAGAGTAATAAAAACGTCACCTCGCCGCAAACAAATAAAAATGGACCGCGTACAGCAGTCCATCTCAATTCATCATTCAGTTCGCACTATCTTTCTAAAAGGATTAGAAGTTTTCGTTAATGTGAGCTTCGAAACGAACAAAATCGTTTTCGATATCTGCGTTCTTCATCACGTCGTAGCAAGCGAATGTAGGTAATGCTGACATACCAAAGAAGCGGAAGTTAGCGTGCATGTGGAACATCAAATCATCCACGCCTTTACCTTGGAATAGGTATTCGCTCTCATCATCAAACGATTCTTCTGGCGCGTTGAATGTCAGTGAAAGCATGTATTTGCTGTTGGTTTGAGTACCGCCTGTACCATAGTTTTTCTTTGGTTCTTCTGCGCTACGGCCATCAAATGCACACAGTGCGCCGCCCATACCCGCAGTAAACACGTCGTCCATGTATTTTTTGAATGACCAAGGCACAGACATCCAGTTGATTGGGCTTTGGATGATCACGCGATCAGCCCATTCAAAGTGTGCGAGTTGCTCATCTACGTTGATCTCATCTTGCATTGTCACAACGCGAACTTCATGGCCTTTTGCTTGCAGAAGCGTCTGTGCTTTGTCGACAAGAGAAGCATTTAGACGACCTTCTGAATATGGTGATGGTTCGTGTGCATTGATGATCAGTACGTTGCTCATGGGATTACCTTTAAATAAGTTCACAAGATGACGCAGTAACCATTGTGCGTCGGATGTGGTTTATTATGGTAACCTAGAAGTATAGTGCAATTAGTTAACTTTTAGTAACCTACTTAATTTTTAATTATATCACTGTTTTTAAAAGATATATTTTTTCAACTTTTTATCCATCGTTATTTCACGATTAATTTTTTCATCGATTTGTTGCATCTTCCACAGAGCAGGCGTACACTTTATCGCAATTCGACGATTAACTATTAAGGCCAGCGAATGAGTGATAAGTGCAAGGACACGTGCGAAGTCGTTTTTCAGACAACGCAACAACAGCTCGAGAAAGAACAAACTCTAGCAGCGCAAGCAAAAGCTTTGTCGCATCCAGCACGTTTGCGCATTCTGCATATCCTGCACACGCTCGATACCATGGGCGGTTGTTTGAACAGTGATTTGGTTTCTGAACTGGGTCTTGCGCAATCTACTGTTTCCGAGCACTTGCGTATTCTAAAGCAAGCAGGCTTTATCAGCGCCGAGCCAAATCCACCTAAGGTGTGTTACCGCATTCAACGCGACGCGTTTGATCAGTTCAATCTAGGATTTTCCAAGTTATTTGATTAATGCCCTTTGCACGCTGTTCAGGCGTGCAGAGATAAACTATACCTTTAACTATCGCCTTTCGACGATAAACGAATAAGAGAACACTATGACTACTCAAGTTTTAAATAGTGCCAGCGACAAAATGAGCTTCTTGGACCGTTACCTAACGGTGTGGATTTTTGTGGCAATGGCAATCGGTGTAGGTATTGGCGCAGCATTCCCTCAAGTTGCTGAGTGGAACGAGTCAATGTCAGTTGGTAGCACAAACGTACCGCTAGCGATTGGTTTGATTTTGATGATGTACCCGCCACTCGCAAAGGTGAACTACAACTTGCTAGGCACAGTGACGAAAGATAAAAAAGCGATCACGCTGTCTTTGGTCATGAACTGGATTGTCGGCCCTATTTTGATGTTCATCCTTGCATTGACTTTCCTAGGTGATCATCCGGGTTATATGGTTGGTATCATTCTGATCGGTCTTGCTCGTTGTATTGCGATGGTATTGGTATGGAACGATATCGGTGGCGGTAACAAAGAATACGGCGCAGCCCTAGTTGCACTAAACAGCGCTTTCCAAATCGTGACTTACAGTGTGATGGCATGGTTATTCATCACTGTGTTGCCACCAGTCTTTGGTTACGAAGGTTTCGTGGTTGATATCTCGATGATGGACATCGCGGAAAGCGTTCTGATTTACCTTGGTATCCCATTCCTAGCGGGCTTCCTAAGCCGTAAATGGCTTGTCGCTGCGAAAGGTGAACAATGGTACAACGACGTGTTCATCCCACGCATTTCACCAATTACGCTTATCGCCCTGCTTGCGACCATCGTGCTGATGTTCAGCTTGAAAGGTGAAATGATTCTTGAACTGCCAATGGATGTATTCCGTGTAGCAATTCCACTGGCTATCTACTTTGTGTTGATGTTCTTTGTCAGCTTCTTCGTTGGTAAGAAAATGGGCATCGACTACGACAAAAATGCGTCGATTGCCTTCACAGCAACAGGCAACAACTTTGAATTGGCTATTGCGGTTTCTATCGCGGTGTTTGGCCTAAACTCAGACCAAGCTTTTGCTGGTGTCATTGGCCCGCTGATCGAAGTGCCTGTGTTGATTGCTTTGGTGAATGTAGCATTGCGAATGAAAGCCAAATATTATGACTAACCTAAAAAGCACAAAAAATACGAAAGCGGTAAAACATTAACTCACTACCGTTTTAATATACTCGCTGGGCGTTAGGCCGAACTTACTTTTAAAGCGTTGGCTAAAACGCCCCTCTGACTGATAACCACACAACTGTGCGAGCATAGCAACGTTATACGAGCCATTTTGCATCAAGTAAAGTGCGTGATTTAAGCGCACTTCTGCCAATACTTCACGATACTGGGTACCTTCTTGTTTCAATTTGCGTATCAATGTTGCTCGGCTCATAGCAAAATGCCCCGCGACCATGTCTAATGGATGCTCCTCCCCTGGAGAGCGCGATAAGTAACGACTAAGTTTCTGACTAAAAGAGATATGTGAACTCGAGAACAACCGATGCAATAACCCTCTCTCAGCTAGCTGCTGATATAGGCCCATAATCCAATAGCGTTGTGTCGCTTCACTTAAGCTTTCCCGCTCAAACGAAAACAAAGCATTTAACGTCGCTTGCAATGCTTTATCTGTCTCAACAACGGGTACATAGTTTCCTAATGCGTTGCTCATGCTTAGCTCCAACATTTCATCGCTAGGCACACAGTGAAAACTGAACATTCGAGAAAGAAATCGCCCTTGTAGAGGAAGATTTTCAAAATTTAGGGATGCATTTGCTTCACAAAGCATGATATTTGGATGATGGATGTCGAGTACTTCGTCTTTCCAGAAAAGATGTTTACTCCCCTTAACAATCTGAATAAGGCTTGGGGAGTGAATCCTGACATTACGAAGCTTCTGCTGCTGCTCCGCACGAAACAGCGTAACCTGATATTGGTGACCCATTCTCTCCCCTTATATTCAATTATCGCGTGTAAGTCGTGGTTAATGTCGCTTTACCCAAAGCAACACTATTCAAAGTAAACCCTACAATGGCTGGTGGCGTGTTTTCATCCAAATTCAGTTCTTCAGTTGGCAATGCCCACACCGTAAACTGGTAACGATGCATCCCATCATTCTTTGGAGGACACGCGCCGCCGAACCCCGTTGTGCCGTAGTCAATACGAGATTCTTTGCCGCCTAACTTGTTCATATCAATGCCTCGAGGCAGCTCGCTAACGGTGGATGGAATATTAAACGCTATCCAATGCCAAAAACCACTGCCTGTTGGCGCATCGGGGTCATACACGGTGATCGCAAAACTTTTTGTGCCCTTTGGAGCTTCTTTCCACATCAATTGTGGTGATTGATTCCCGCCATCACATCCCCAACCAGAGTATTCAAATGTCTTCGCCATCGGGTGGCCTTCTTGAATATCTCTACTCACGAGTTCAAATGCATGGGCAGAACCGACCGCAAAAACACTCAATGCCAAAACTGATTTGTAGATCGCTTTCATGTTTTTCTTCCTTTCAATGAATTCAACACTAGTGTAAGTACCCAGCAGTCCGAACCCTTGTCAGTAAGTATCAAAAAACACAAAATAATCTATAATTTTGACACTTTAAGATTCTAACACAAATTTCTTACTCTCTTAATTGCACTTGGTTTATGCTAATTAATCGCTCACGGAACAAGGAAGGAAAATGGAATTGGATATCTACGTGGTGGACGCCTTCACCGATACGCAATTCAAAGGCAACTCAGCAGCGGTGATACCATTAGAGGAATGGCTAGCCCCAGAATTGATGCAAAATATCGCGACAGAAAACAACTTATCAGAGACGGCTTTCCTAAAGTCCATTGGCGCAAACCAATATGAGATTCGTTGGTTCTCTCCGATTACTGAAATCGATTTCTGTGGACACGCAACACTGGCCTCTTCGTTAGTTCTGTTTGATGAGTTTGGCATTAATGGCACGATTGAATTTCATACTCTGGAAGTAGGGACCCTCACCGTAGAGAAGAATGCGCAAGGTAAGATCGAGATGACGTTCCCTGCTCGTCCTCCAAAAGCCGTTTCTGATATTCCCTCGGCATTGATTGAAGGCCTAAGTTGCGATGTGGAACGCGTACTGCTTAGCCCTCAAGCGTATTTCGTGGTGGTCGGCAACCAGCAGGAGGTACTTGAGGTTCAATACCGTTCAGAGCACCTCAAGACACTCGCTCCTTACGATGTGGTCGTTACCGCAAAAGGCGATCAACAAGACTTTGTATCTCGTTACTTTTGGCCTGCAAATGGTGGTGACGAAGACCCCGTAACTGGCTCGATTCACGCTGGGTTAGCACCGTTCTGGGCAGAAGCGTTAGGCAAAACATCACTGGTCGCTTACCAAGCTTCTCAGCGCGGAGGCATTTTGCACTGTGAAGTTACTGGCGAACAAGTAAGAGTATCTGGCGACGGCGTGCTCTACATGAAAGGCAAGATTTTTGTTTAAATGATTTTCATGTAATCAACTTAAAAGAGCCAAGTAAAGCACGGCTTCCGCAGGATCAAGCCAGCTTCAATAATTAATCAATTGATGAATATTGAAGGAATTAACTTCCTAGCCGGACAAAACTGACTCACGTTACACTGAATGCAGTCCCATACTCTTCTATAGCTTGATACGAGTTCGAGCTCACCTTCTTAGAGGAAGCGTCGCATGATGAAGCGAATCATTCTTGGCACCCTAGCCCTGACTCTTTTAACTGCCTGTTCCAAAGATGACGGACAGCAAGCCCTTGGCACATTAGAACGTGACCGCGTAACCTTCACTGCCACCTCTAGCGAGATAATTCGTGCCCTACCCATTAAGGAAGGCAGCCAAGTCACCGAAGGAGAAGTGCTGGTTCAGCTCGATACAAAGAACCAAGAAGCCGTTTTAGCTCACGCAGTTGCCGAACAAGCCAAGGCTGACGCCTATCTTTTGAAATTGACCAATGGTGAGCGACCAGAAGACATTGCCGCAGCGCAAGCACGCGTTGCCAGAGCGGAAGCTCAATTGGTTGAAGCGCAAAAGAACTACCAACGTAAAGCGGAGTTAGTCCGCAAGAAACTCATCAGCCAATCAGAAAAAGACACCGCTTTAGCAGCCAGAGATTCTGCCCGCGCTGAATTGGACTCCTCACAAGAAGAGTTCAGTAAACTGACGGCTGGCTCTCGCCCTGAAGATATTGAACAAGCGAAAGCCGCACTCATGGCTGCAAAAGCCGATGTAGCACTGCAAGAACAAAAGCTGGCAGAACTCACCATCACGGCCACGCGAGATGGCTTGTTAGATAACCTACCGTTTAACCTTGGTGAACGCGTTCCTGTTAATGGTATTGTTGCCGTAATTCAAGCCAGCCGCGTCCCATACGCTCGCGTTTATGTTCCTGCTAACTATCGAGTCGACTTTGTGCCGGGTAAAACGGTTAACGTGCATGTAGATGGCGTTGAGCAACCGTATAGCGGCACCGTTCGTTGGGTAGCAACTGAGCCTTCATTCACGCCCTATTTCGCGCTTACCGAGGAAGAACGCTCGCGTTTGATGTACCTAGCAGAAGTCGACCTACAAGACTCCGCACAATCCTTGCCTTCAGGTATCCCAGCGCAAGTGGATTTGGTGGAGTAAGCCAATGACCGAATACGCGATTCAAGCTGAAAATGTAGTGAAGAAGTTTGGTGACTTCACCGCCATCAACAACATCACGCTTAATGTGCCCAAAGGCAGTATTTATGGTTTTCTTGGCCCCAACGGCTGCGGTAAATCGACAACCATTCGTGTGTTAACAGGCCTACTCAGCCCAAGTGAGGGCAATGTTGATGTACTAGGACTCGAGATCCCAAAACAATCGGAATTGCTGCGCCTCAAGATTGGCTACATGACACAAAAGTTTTCCCTCTATGATGACCTGACGGTTCAAGAGAATCTTGAGTTTATTGGACAAATCTTTGGTATGGAAACCAAGGCCCTAAAGGCTCGCATCGAAGAACAACTAGCCACCTACGGTCTCGACCAACTGCGTAAACAGCGCGTCGGAGGAATGAGCGGCGGCCAGAAACAACGCTTGTCTCTCGCCGCAGCCACCATGCATAAACCAGAACTGTTGTTTCTCGATGAACCCACGTCTGCGGTTGACCCAGAGAACCGACGCGATTTCTGGGAGCAGTTGTTTGATCTCTCTGACCAAGGTACGACGATTTTGGTCACAACGCACTACATGGATGAAGCGGAGCGTTGCCATCGTCTGGCTATCATGGAAGCTGGGGAAATCCGCGCCGATGGTGAGCCAGAAGAACTCATGACGCAAATGGGCGTTAACATCGTCGAAGTCAAAGCGGATAACTTACGCGAGCTAAAAGAGAAAGTCATTCGACGCGAAGAAGTCCGTTCTGCCGCACAGCTCGGCATTCGCTTACGCATTTTGATCCACCAGCACATCGAACAACCGATCGAATGGTTAACCCAAACCTTTCCAGAGCTTGAGGGCTGCGAGATGAACATTGCTCGCCCGAGCTTGGAAGATGTGTTTGTCAGTGTTACGGGAGAAGGTCGCCAATGATGAAATCTATTGCCCGTATGAAAGCGGTAATGATCAAAGAGATCCGTCAGCTTTCACGTGACCGCATTACCTTTGGCATGGTCGTGATGATCCCGTTGATTCAGCTCCTGCTGTTCGGCTTTGCCATTAATACCGATATTCGCAACATTCCCGTTGGCGTCGTCGATCAAAGTGGCAGTACTGCCGGGCGCGTGATTACCGAGTCCGTCAAAGTCACACAAGTGGTCGATGTGGTCGAAACCTTCGCTACCGCATCAGAAGCCGAGCAAGCCATTCAAGACGGCTTGGTACGAGCGGCTTTGATTCTGCCTAGCGACTTAACCCAACGTATGGTGCAAGGTCGAGAACTTGGACAGTGGATTGTGGATGGTTCAGACACCATGATCAGCTCTGCGATTCTCTCGCTACAAACCATGCCGTTAACGGATTTTGATTTTGAGATACGCCCTGCCCCAACCAAAACCTTTGAAGTTGCGCTGTATTACAACCCGAGTCGGCGCTCGGCGGTGAACATTGTCCCCGGTTTATTGGGCGTGATTCTGACTATGACGATGATCTTGTTCACTAGTGCAGCCATTGTTCGTGAGCGGGAACGCGGCAATTTAGAGTTACTGATTACTACGCCAATCCACTCCATCGAACTCATGGTGGCGAAGATCATTCCCTACATCTTTGTTGGTCTGATACAGGTGTTTATCATTTTAGGCTTGGGGCACTGGATATTTGGCGTGCCAATAAACGGCGCCATTAGTCAGATACTGTTTGGCACGCTGCTGTTTATCGCCGCGAGTTTAACCTTAGGTTTGGTGATATCCACCATTGCGACGACACAGCTTCAGGCCATGCAGATGACGGTGTTTATTCTTTTGCCATCGATTCTTCTGTCCGGATTTATGTTCCCTTATGAAGGAATGCCCGTCGCGGCACAATGGATCTCAGAAGCCCTGCCTGCCACTCACTTTATGCGCATTATTCGTGGTGTGGTGTTGCGTGGTGCAGATTTAATGGAGCTATGGCGAGATACAGTCTGGTTACTTGGATTCACTGTTATCGGCCTTATTGTCGCTTCATTTCGCTTCAAAAAATCACTCGACTAATCCCACGATATTGCGTTCATTCCTTAAAAACAAAAATAGCCCCAACGAAGGGCTATTTTTTGTTTGTGTATTCATACACTGTGCTATCGAGCTCAACTCTCAGACAATATTAATAGTACTCACCGTAGGAACAATCTCGTAAATCGGAAATATTGTAGTTTTTCAAAGAGTTTATTTTAAAGTTGAACACTACCTGTTTACAGACAACGCCTTCGCGATCCGTGTACGTGATAATACCTTCACTGTACGCTCGCTGACCATCAGAGGATGTCACGTCAGCAACAAGTTCCAAATGGCCCTTATGCGCGTCTACGCGATTCATCATCTCAAACACATCTACCCACTCTTCGCGATTTGCCATTTGTATTAGCATCGATTTCGCCTGTGTTTCCAACTGCTGGGGGTATACATAATAACGGTTGTAACCAAAGTATGCGCACATAAGTAATAAAGCGAGTGCAAATGAGGTTGTTCTTGTCATACAAGCTTCCTCTTGTTGTTATAAAAATCTTGCTTCGTTAATTCAGTATAGGAAGCGAGCAAAGTTTAGGTTATAGAACTTGCCCAAATAACAGGGGACAGTCAGAGACAGTCAATTCTATGACAAGCTCAACAACAAACTTTATTGCACTCTCATCATGGGCTTGAACAAAAATACGCCACAGAGACAGCAAGAAGTAAGAAGTAAGAAGTAAGAAAGGAAAACTAACCGGAGCGCGGTGATAACAGAAAAGTAAAAGGAGTTTGAAGAAAAAGACAATCCGAGTGAATGTAGTGAGAGCGGAAATCAAGAGTAGATTATCCGCCCATCAACTAGGCTCAAATTGTCAGTGCCCACAACAACGTGACTCGCCGAATTTAAACGTGTTGGTAACTATCTTCGAGAGACTCTGTCTGCGTTGTCTTTTCGCTCACTTCCACTTTAACCGCAGCGACCTTGAACTCAGGGATCTTCGCATGCGGGTCAGTTGCCGTTGTCGTTAGGCGGTTGACTGGCGATTCAACAAAGTGGAAAGGAATGAACACCACACCTTTTTGAATCCGCTTAGTCACAAAGGCATCAATCTCAATGCTGCCGCGACGTGTAGACACTGTCAGACGCTGACCATTACTGATGCCAAGTGCTTCTGCGTCTTCCACGCTAACCATTGCGCGAGGGCCAGCAAGGTTATCCAACCCTTTGGTTTTGCGCGTCATGGTGCCAGTGTGGAACTGCTCAAGTACGCGACCCGTCGTTAACACAAGTGGGTACTCTTCATCTGGCAGCTCAGCCGCATAACGGAACGGTACGCCCACCATTTGCCCTTTACCACGAGTAAACTGGGTTTGGTGCATGATGCGAGTACCCGCAGGGTTGTTCTTGTTGCTAGGCCATTGCACACCGTTTGGCGTAATGGCATCCCAACGAAGACCCGCGTATTGAGGTGTCACTCGTGCAATTTCATTAGTGATATCAGACACGCAGTGGTAATCCCAATCACTACCCATGGCATTGGCGATCTCTTGGATAATCCACCAATCTTCTTTCGCTTCACCCGGCGCCGTGACAACCGGATTCACGCGCTGAACACGACGCTCCGTATTGGTGAAGTGACCCGCTTTCTCTGCAAACGAGCAAGAAGGCAGAACCACATCCGCGTATTGCGCGGTTTCCGTTAGGAAGATGTCTTGAACTACCAAGAAATCGAGCGCTTCTAAACCTTCAATCACATGCGCTTGGTTCGGGTCACTCAACACTGGGTTCTCACCCATGATGTACATACCACGAACGTCACGATGGCAAGCCGCATCAATGATTTCTGTCAGGGTTAGACCTTGCTCAGAAGGCAGATTTGGTGCGTTCCATTCAATCGCAAACTTCTGACGCACAATTGGGTTGTATACCTTTTGATAGCCCGGGAAGCTGTTTGGCAAAGCGCCCATATCACACGCGCCTTGCACGTTAGATTGACCACGTAGTGGGTTAATACCACCACCTTCAATACCGATGTTGCCACACAGCAATTGCAGGTTAGCGATAGAACGCACGTTGTCATGACCTGTCGTGTGCTGAGTAATACCCATCGAGTAGTAAACAGCCGTACGATCTGCTGTACCGATCATGCGCGCCATTGCTTGAATGTCTTCGGCTTTTACGCCCGTAACCAACTCCACTTTATCGAGGTTATAGGCTGGCGACATCACTTCTTGCAGTAAGGTATCAAAGCCGTCGACACGTTCTTCGATGTACTCTTGATCGTACCAACCGTTCTTGATGATCTGCTGCATGACACCGTTTAGGAGCATCACATCCGTACCCGGACGGTGCGCCATATACAGCTCAGCATGCTCTGCCATATCGACACGTTTCGGGTCAGCCACAATCAAACGAGCGCCGTGGTGACGAATTGCTTGTTTGATATGTGAAGCAATAATCGGGTGCGCCGATGTGGTATCCGAACCAATAATAAAGATCACATCCGAGTGCTTAATGCTTGGAATGTCGTTGGTCATTGCACCACTACCCAGTGACGCTTCAAGACCGGTTACACTCGATGCGTGGCACAAACGCGCACAGTGGTCGACGTTATTGGTGCCCAGTTCACGACGGACAAATTTTTGGAACGCGTAGTTGTCTTCGTTGGTGGTTTTCGCTGAAGAGAAACCCGCCAATGCGTTGCTGCCAAAATCTTGCTTGATGCCAGAGAACTTGCTCGCAATCAGTTGAATCGCCTCTTCCCAACTTGCAGGCTGCAACCAACCGTCTTTACGAATCAATGGCGTGGTAAGACGCTCTTCACTGCCAATGAAATCAAAACCAAAGCGCCCTTTCACACACAGCATGCCTTGGTTCACTGGCGAGTCACCGCCCTTCACGTAACGAATCGTATTGGTTGCTTCATCCACGAACATAGTCAACTTACAGCCCACACCACAGTATGTACAAATGGTGTCGACCGCTTTCAGATCTTCGGTACGACCTTGTGAACGGTCACGACTATCGACCATTGCGCCCGTTGGACACACTTGAACGCACGCGCCACATTGCACGCAGTTCGAATCACCCATTAGGGTTAAGCCATTCTTGTTACTTCCAAAGTGTGGACGATCGTCAGGACGTAATGCAGGACGACCTTGTTTATCGCACACGAAGTTCAGTACACCGTGTACGGCTTTGTCGCGGCACGCTTGGATGCACTGACCACAGCTAATACAGCGGTTAGCATCAAACTCAATAAACTCAGAACTGCGGTCAACTTCGTACTTATGACGCAAGTCTTTCGCACGAAGATCTAGCCAATCTTGGTGTGATTTAATCTGCAAGGAGAAGTCAAAGCTTTGCTCAGCTTCATATTCGGTGGAGTAATCACGCAGCGCACAATCAGTATTTGCCTGACAGCCACATTCTAGACAGCGCGCCGCTTCCTTCATTGCTTCTTCGTTATCAAAGCCCAACTCCACTTCAGCGAAGCTTTGCTCGCGTTGTACTGGAGTCAGCTCAGGCATGATAGATCGAGCAACTTTCTGGATGTTCTCGAAGTGAAGCGGATCGACTTGAGAGAGCTTCTTCTCTTTTCGTGAGTTGAACGCCGCCTTTGGCATATCCGCCATATCACCATTCAAAAATAGGTCTATTGCTTTTGCCGCAACACGACCATCACCCACCGCTTCAACTGCCGTTGCTGGACCACGGCGGAAATCACCAATACTGAAGATGTTACCCGTGCCGGTGTGCATGGTCTTTTCATCGGCATCAGAAGTATTCCAGCGCGTAAGTGGAATCGACAAATCTTCGCCTTCGAGGAAGCTCAGATCTGGCTTTTGCGATACTGCTGCAATCACGGTGTCGAACTCTTCGGTAAAGAACTCGCCAGTTGGTTTAGGGCTGCGACGACCAGATGCATCCGGCTCACCCAACGCCATGCGCTCTAGACGAATCGCATTCACGCGTCCGGTTTCATCGGCAAGGTTTTCTGCAGGATTGGTCAAGAAGTGGAATTTCACCCCTTCGTGTTCCGCTTCAACAATCTCGTAGTCTTCTGCCGGCATTTCGTCACGGGTACGACGGTAAATCAACGTGGTGTCTGCACCAGCACGACGCGCAGTACGAGCACAGTCAATTGCCGTGTTACCACCGCCGATCACCGCGACTTTCTGACCCGTTACATAGTTTTGCTCAGTCACGTAATCTTTGAGGTAATCAACACCTAAGTAGCAACCTTCAAGGTCACTGCCTGTGTAATGCATTTCGACCGCTTGAGACGCGCCGACCGCCAAACACACCGCGTCGTATTCTTCGCTCAATTGAGAAAGCGTGAAATCCACACCTAGCTTTTGATTGGTGTGAACTTGCATACCGTTGCGGCACATCAATTCGATTTCTTTATCGAGAATGTCTTTTGGTAAACGGTATTCAGGAATACCGTAACGCAACCAACCGCCCGCTTTTGGCATGGATTCAAAGACCGTAACGTCGTAGCCTTCATTCGATAAGTAGTAGCCAGCTGTTAGACCACCAGGACCACTGCCCACGACGGCAATGTTCAAACCTTTACTTGGTTTCTTTTCCGGTACGTAGGCTTCATGCGCAGACAAATCCGCATCCGCGGCGTGACGTTTTAGCTGACGAATTGCGATTGGTTCATCGACTAACGAGCGGCGACATTCGCTCTCACAAAATGCTGGGCATACACGGCCAATCGATAGTGGCATAGGAAGCGTACGCTTAATCACTTCAATCGCTTTTTGATGATCGTTCTGTGCAATGTGATAAAGGTACGACTGGATATCCACGCCCGCAGGACACGCGGTTTTACATGGCGCTTCACAATCGGCGTAATGGTCCGTCATGATGCGGTTAAGTGCTTTTCTGCGGTGCTCGCTTAGTTGTTCTGATTGCGTGACCACATTAAGGCCGCGGTAAACTTCGAGTTCACACGCACGCTTAGTACCGCCGCTTTCGACTTCAACCACACACAAGTCACACGGTACTTTTTCATTACTTTTGTTCATTCCGCACAGCGATGGGATCTCGACCCCACACACTTTTGCTGCTTCTAAAAGGGTTAGACCCTCTTCTACAATTCTATATTTTCCATCGATGACAATTTCTATCATGCAACCCCCGCAGCAAAGCAAATCCAAATCTGCACAAGTAAAACCATGCATTCTATAAGGATAATCATTTGTAAGACAAGTTAGTGTGATGTAAAACTTATAAACCACATTTTTCACGTGTCATAAAAAGCGAGGGCTTCTTTCGCTAACTTTCAACACTCGGTGTTTAACAAACGTTTTACTCCCTCGAAAGTGCGAAAACTGTAGGGGTGGACTATTTTGATAATAAGAGTAATAAATGATTGACCTTACCCTTAGGTTAACCTTTAGAATCGAAGGGTTTTCATCATTTTCATCAAACACATGGGAAAAGGTATGCACTTAAAATCGCTGCATACAATCTGGTTAACTCTCTTCACGACGCTAGTACTATTGGTATCTAGTGTGGCGAACAGTGAGCCGTTGATGAATATTCAAATGATGTCTACTGGCATGGCTCACCATCCTTCTATGATGAGTGACAGCGAACACTGCGGTATGCCTGGCATGATGGACGTCTCCATGACAGACGCTTCTATGTCCGAAGATGGCGATGCAAGAAAAACCAGCATGAACTGTGGTGGAGGCTCCGGCATGGTTCATACCTGCTGTACTGCCGCGTGTACGATAGTTTTCGTCCCCCTACCGAATCCTATCAATAGCCCAATGCCCGTCGTCTATCGCGCAACTATTACTCCTGAAGTTGCTTCCCCAGTCGTACACGTCAGCCGCGACCTATACCGACCTCCTATAGCCTAAATCCGTCCTAGCATTCGACCCTGCGCGTGTATCGCAGGTTGTTTTAATGCGCCTGAGCGATGAGGTAACAAGGCTTTACTGTTCCCGCAATAAAATCCGCACCTCCATCGATCCGGCGAACACTGGATTTAGATTATGGATATCAAACCATACCGCTTAGCTGCACCTATTTTTATGGTGGCTCTGGTCGCTGCGCCAACCTTGGTTAACGCCGCTGGTAAAGAGACGCACGCAGCGCAAAATTCCGCATCAAGTGAGCGAGCTTCAACGACCAAGCTTGCCCAACTGATCAACGTCGCTTTGAGTAACGATGGCAATCGTAAGCAATACTCTGCGCAATCTGCTGCCATGCGTGAAACGGGCGTCGCGAGCGCGACCTTGATGGACCCAAAACTGAAAGTGGGTTTTGGTGGCTTGCCTGTCGACAGCTTCAAATTCGATGAAGACCCAATGACCAATATCTCCGTTGGTTTAATGCAACAATTTGAGCGTGGGTCGACGCTTGATTTACAGCAGAAGAAAGCCAATCAACAAGCTGACGGCCTTGGGCTTCAAGTCCATGCTCGTGAGCTTGAGGTAGCCAACAGCATGACTCAACTTTGGTTAGAGCTTGGTTACCAGCAACGCGCGGAGCAAATCATGCTTGAGAACCGCAAGTTGATGAAGGAGATGGAAAGCTTTATTCAAACCAACTATTCGATTGGTAAGAGTGAAGCGCAAGACCTACTCAACGCTCAATTACAAGTCAGCAAGTTGGATGAGAAACTGCAAGCCAATGCACAAATGCAACGTCGTCTTATCTCTCAACTCTCCGAATGGTTGGGTTCAGATTGGTTGGCGAATGAACAGGCTCTGCACGCGAGCAACCAACTTAATTGGGACACACTGAACGGCAAACTTGCTGCTAGTCAGGGTTCCACCAAGCATTATCAACAACTCAGCCAACACCCGATGGTTAAGATGGCCGACGTCAGCATCTCTGCCAATAAAACTCAGGTGGAAATTGCTGAGCAAGCCTACAACCCACAATTTGGCGTCGAAGTAATGTACGCCTACCGCCAAGCCGACAACATGATGGGTGAGCCAGCATCAGACTTGGTCAGCGCTTACCTAACCATGGACATTCCGTTGTTTACGAGTGACCGCCAAGATCGCAATCTTGCTGCCGCTCAATACCAAGTTGGCGCGGCACAATCACAAAAAGACACCTTACTAACGCAGATGAATGCCAAGGTGAACACTTTGCTGGTTGATCGCGGCAACTTAACCCAGCGTTTAGAACGTTATCAATCCACCTTATTGCCTCAAGCGAAAGCGCGCATTCAAGCCGTTGAGCGGGGTTATCAAAACAACACAGCGCAGTTTAACGATGTGATTTCTGCCACGACTGACGAGTTGGCTCTGCAATTAGAGCAACAACGTCTGCTGACCGATCTCAACATCGCAAACAGCAATTTAGCCACCCTACTCGGTGGTTTCGACTACCAAGTGGCTTCACCGGAAGCTCGCTCTATTTCGACATATTAATTTGTGATTCCCCAAGACAGTTGGGGCTACAGCTAGGCGGCAAACGAGAGAATCCCATGAGCACTTTCCCTAACAAACTAAGGGATCTGCTATGTGATTTGGGTGAACGAGAGCAGGCAACAATGCTGTAGCGTCAAATGTGAAGGGGAAAATAAGGTAAAACAATGAAAACATTTAAGATTGCAACCATCGCGCTGATTGTTGGTGGTGCTTTAGGGTTTGGTGCTAATCATTTTCTTACGGGCTCGGCTCACGACATGAGTGCGATGGGTGGCGAATCTGCTGCAAGCTCTAATGATCCGCTTTACTGGGTTGCCCCAATGGATCCGAATTACAAACGCGACAAGCCGGGTAAGTCCCCAATGGGCATGGATTTGATTCCTGTTTACGCAGAAGACCTATCCGGTGAACAAGACGCACCGGGTACAGTGACTATTGACCCTTCAGTAGAGAACAACCTCGGGGTTAAAACCGCAAACGCGACACTACAACAGCTATCACCACGCATCGAAACGGTTGGCTATATTGCCTTTGATGAAAGTCTGTTATGGCAAACCAACGTTCGTGTGGCGGGTTGGGTAGAAAAACTCTACATCAATGCCGTCGGTGAGAAAGTGAAGAAAGGCGATGTGCTTTTCACGCTCTACTCTCCTGAACTGGTTAAAGCACAAGAAGAATTGCTAAATGCGTACCGCACTGGCCGCAAAGGTCTTGTAAAAGGCGCGACCGAACGCTTGGTAACGCTTGGGGTTGACCGCGCTCAAATCAAATCCATTACTCGTAGCGGTAAAGCATCGCAAACCATTGAAATCAAAGCGCCTGCTGATGGCGTTATCGCGAGCTTAAACGTGCGTGAAGGTGGCTATTTATCCCCTGCTCAAGCGGTGATCAGTGCAGGTCCTTTGGACAATGTTTGGGTTGATGCAGAAGTCTTTGAGCGTCAAGCGCACTGGATGAAAGCGGGTTCTCAAGCCACGATGACCCTTGACGCGATTCCGGGCAATGAATGGCAAGGTGTTGTCGATTACGTGTACCCAATCCTTGATCCGAAAACACGTACGTTGCGTGTGCGCCTTAAATTCCCTAACCCAGATGGCGCATTGAAGCCAAACATGTTCGCCAATATTGCCTTGCAGCCTGTTACTGACGACGCAGTATTAACGATTCCTAAATCATCTGTTATTCGCTCTGGCGGTATGACTCGCGTTGTTCTGGCGGAAGGTGATGGCAAATACCGTTCTGCTCGAATTGAAGTTGGCCGCGAAGCTGGAGAACAAATCGAAGTATTACAAGGGCTTAAGCAAGGCGACAAGATCGTTACTTCATCTCACTTCATGCTCGATTCTGAATCAAGCCAGTCGGCGGATCTGTCTCGCATCAATGGTGTAGAAGCGGCAGTAGAAACGGCATGGGCTAAAGGTGAGATCACGGATGTGATGAAAGATCACCGTATGCTGACCATCAACCACCAGCCTGTACCAGAATGGGATTGGCCGGGCATGGTAATGAACTTCACTTTCGCAGATGGCGTTGAGATGGGTGACTTGAAAAAAGGTCAGGCTATCGAATTTGAAATGCAAAAGACGGAGTCCGGTCAGTACCAAATCATCGACTATAAGGCAGACAACAGCGTCATTGCCGCAGAAGTTTGGCTAACTGGTGACATCACCATGCTGATGGCTGATTTTGGCATGATCACCTTAAACCACCTACCGGTTGCAGAATGGAACTGGGATGCAGGCGAGATGAACTTCTCTGTGGGTGAAGAGGTTGATCTAACGGGTTTTGAAGAAGGACAGAAAGTTCGGTTTCTAGTTGAAAAACAAGGATCTGACTACGTTCTTAGACAGCTAGTTCCTGCAACAACAGCCGTCGAGGGTTAATTATGATCAATGCTATTATTCGTTGGTCACTGAGCAACCGATTCCTAGTGTTGGTCGCGACCTTAGCCCTTATATTAGGCGGACTTTACAGTGTAAAGAATACGCCTGTTGATGCGATTCCGGATCTTTCTGATGTGCAAGTGATCATCAAGACAAGCTATCCGGGGCAAGCTCCTCAAGTCGTCGAGGATCAAGTCACTTACCCACTCACCACCGCCATGCTTGCCGTGCCGGGTGCTGAGACAGTTCGTGGCTACTCATTCTTTGGTGACTCTTACGTTTATATCATTTTCAACGATGATACCGACATGTACTGGGCACGTTCACGCGTGTTGGAGTACTTAAGCCAAGTGGCACCTAAGCTGCCACCGAACGCAAAACCAACCCTAGGTCCTGATGCAACGGGCGTGGGCTGGGTTTACAGCTACGTATTACAAGACAAAACCGGCAAGCATGATTTAGCGGATCTTCGCAGCCTGCAAGACTGGTTCTTGAAGTACGAATTGCAAACCGTTGATGGCGTTTCTGAAGTCGCAACCGTGGGCGGTATGGTGAAGCAGTATCAAGTGCAGATTGATCCTGCCAAACTGCGTGCTTACAACCTCACTTTGCAACAAGTGAACATGGCAATCCAAAACGGTAACCAAGAAACCGGCGCGTCCGTTATCGAAGTGGCCGAAGCCGAGCACATGGTTCGTACCACGGGTTACCTAACCAGCATTGAAGACATCAAATCACTGCCTCTCAAAGTCACTGAGAAAGGCACGCCGTTGCTATTAGGAGACATCGCAGACATTAACCTTGGTCCACAAATGCGCCGTGGTATCTCAGAGCTGAATGGCGAAGGTGAAGCGGTCGGTGGCGTTATCGTGATGCGCTTTGGTGAAAACGCCAGTGAAGTGATTGCGAAAGTCAAAGACAAACTCGCAGACCTACAACGCAGCCTGCCAGAAGGCGTGGAAATTGTTGCAACCTACGACCGCTCTACCCTTATCGATTCAGCGGTAGAAAACCTATGGAAAAAGCTTGCAGAGGAGTTCATCGTCGTTGCGATTGTGTGTGCGTTGTTCCTGTTCCACATTCGTTCTTCATTGGTTATCGCTCTGAGCCTACCGGTCGGTATTCTCACTGCGTTTATCGTAATGCACTGGCAAGGCATCAACGCCAACATCATGTCCCTTGGTGGTATCGCGATTGCCATCGGTGCCATGGTGGATGGTGCAATCGTGATGATTGAAAACGTTCACAAGCACATTGAACGAACGCCACTGACCGACAAAAACCGCTGGCAAGTAATAGGTAAAGCCGCAGAAGAAGTTGGCGCACCGCTGTTCTTCTCGTTGCTGATCATTACTCTTAGCTTCGTACCGGTGTTCGCCTTAGAAGGCCAAGAAGGCAAGATGTTCTCGCCGCTTGCGTTCACTAAGACTTACGCCATGGCAGCGGCAGCAGGTTTGGCAATCACACTCGTCCCTGTTCTTATCGGCTACTTCATTCGCGGTAAGGTATTACCGGAACACAAAAACCCAGTTAACCGTGGCTTGGTCGCGTTGTACCGCCCGTTGTTGAACACCAGCTTAAAATACCCTAAGACCATGATTGTTATCGCATTAGGTCTGACGGCATCGGCTTACTACCCAACCAGTAAACTGGGTAGCGAATTCATCCCGCCGCTGGATGAAGGCGACTTAATGTACATGCCAACGACCTATCCGGGTATCTCAATTGGTAAAGCGCGCGAGCTTCTACAACAAACCAACAAGCTGATCAAAACCGTTCCAGAAGTGAAAACCGTATGGGGCAAAATTGGCCGAGCTGAGACCGCAACCGATCCAGCGCCACTCACCATGATTGAAACCGTGATTCAGTTGAAGCCACGCGACCAATGGCGTGAAGGGGTAACAACCGAGTCACTGCGCAAAGAGTTCGACAAACTGGTTCAGTTCCCTGGTCTTACTAATGCTTGGGTAATGCCGATCAAAACGCGTATCGACATGCTGGCAACGGGCATCAAAACCCCTATCGGCATTAAAATCGCGGGTCCCGACCTGAAAGTGATTGAGAAGATCGGTTCCCAGCTGGAGCCAATTCTTAATGGCGTACAAGGTACAGCATCGGTTTACGCAGAACGTGTCGCAGGTGGTCGTTATGTCACGATCGACATTAAACGTCGTGCCGCAGCGCGTTATGGCTTAAGCATCAAAGACGTTCAACAAGTGATCTCCACTGCGGTGGGTGGCATGAATGTGGGTGAAACCATTGAAGGCTTGGAGCGTTACCCAATCAACGTTCGTTACCCACAAGACTACCGCGACTCAGTGGTTAAACTGCAAAACCTACCATTGGTGACACCAAATGGCGCTCGTATTGCGCTGGCTGATGTAGCGGACATTCGTTACGAAGACGGCCCTCCGATGATCAAGACGGAAAACGCGCGTCCAAACGGCTGGGTGTTTGTCGATATCGATGGTCGTGACCTTGGCTCTTACGTCGTGGAAGCACAGCAAGTCGTGGCTGATCAATTGGAGCTTCCTGCGGGTTACTCGCTGGCTTGGTCTGGTCAATACGAATACATGGAACGTGCGAAAGATCGCTTGAGTGTCGTGGTACCAATCACCATCGCCATCATTATGCTGCTGCTTTACTTCAGTTTCCGTCGTGTCGGTGAAGTGATGATCATCATGCTTACCCTACCGCTCGCTATGGTCGGTGGTTTGTGGCTCATGCATATCCTCAACTACAACTTCTCGATTGCCGTCGGGGTCGGCTTTATTGCCCTAGCAGGTGTCGCAGTTGAGATTGGGGTCATCATGCTCGTCTACCTCAACCAAGCGTGGCACTACAAAAAACTCGATGCGGAAGAGAACCAACAGAAGCTTGAGGCGAAAGACCTAACCGATGCCATTCGTGAAGGCGCAGGCCTGCGTGTTCGCCCAGTAATGATGACGGTACTGACAGTAATTATTGGTCTGATTCCGATCATGTACGGCGAAGGTACAGGATCAGAAGTAATGCAACGTATCGCCGCGCCAATGATTGGTGGTATGGCATCAGCACTGCTACTGACGCTGTTGGTGCTTCCTGCCATCTTCAAGCTGTGGAAACAACGTGAGTTGCGTCATAGCAATACGACTAATCACCAAGCTAGCACTCAAGCTAGTGATGTAAACAACAAGGCTTAACCCCTACCTTCCTCTCAAACATGCCGTTTGAGGGGAAGCAACCAAGTTAATAATGAATTAAAACAAGGATATAAAAATGAAAAAGACACTAATCACTCTTGCTCTAGCCCTAACAACAACGACTGCGTTTGCCCAAGTGGATCATTCAAACATGGACCACGCGAACATGGATCATAGCAACATGAAGCATGAAAATATGGACCACGGCAGCATGAAGATGGACCACAGTAAAATGGACCATTCAAACATGATGGATATGCCGGGCATGTCGGCAGTTGGTATGCCAGCAAAAGGGGCAAAGCCAGACAAGGTGGTACACGTTATCTTGGGTGATGACATGACCATCAAGTTCAAAAAAGACGTTAAAATTGAGCCAAACGATGTGGTGCAATTTGTGGTCATGAACACCGGTAAGATCAACCACGAGTTTACGATTGGTTCGGCTAAAGAGCAGCTAGAACATCGCGAAATGATGAAGACAATGAGCGGCGATCACATGCATGACTCAGGCAACGCAGTTACGGTAAAACCAGGTAAAGCGAAGCAGTTGTTGTGGCATTTCCACGGTGACAACAACGTTGAGTTCGCGTGCAACATTCCAGGCCATGCAGAAGCAGGCATGGTTAAAAAGATTGAACTGTAAGTAATTACCCAAAGAGACAAAAGGAGCTGATGATTCAGCTCCTTGTATTTCTGGATCAAACTATTCGTTAGCTCATGATAAGAAATTCTGAGCCAGTGTCTCTCGCTAAGATATTTTTGTGACCGAATCACCGACGTAATATATAAGCCAAACTACAGGCCTTGATAGCAACACTCTTCTCCCCATATTGAGACCGTTTAAGCGTATTGCAAAGAATCCTACATAAAATAGACATAGATTTAACAGTGTTTAGAGTATTGGCTCGTTATAGTTTACGTGACATCGCTACCGTGCGAACTAAAACTAAAATTGAAGAACACGATCCATGAAAAAGTTATTTTTGTTGGCTGGGCTAATGGTTTGCTCAACCCTAAGTTACGCGTCCCAACTGAATGAGGACATTTCTCTCCTCGAGCAACAAACCTCAAGCAGAATTGGGGTGTCAGTTTGGGATACCCAAGCAGACGAGCGTTGGGATTACCGTGGCGATGAACGCTTCCCACTCATGAGCACATTCAAAACCCTAGCTTGTGCCAAAATGCTAAGTGATATGGACAGCGGTAAGCTAAGTAAAAATGCGACCGCAAAAGTCGATGAGCGCAGTATCGTTGTATGGTCTCCAGTGATGGATAAGCTCGCAGGCCAAAACACACGCATAGAGCACGCGTGTGAAGCCGCTATGTTAATGAGTGATAATACCGCAGCCAACTTAGTATTAAATGAAATTGGCGGCCCTAAGGCCGTAACAATGTTTCTGCGAACAATTGGAGATAAAGCAACGCGCCTAGACAGAATAGAACCTCGCTTGAACGAAGCCACACCAGGCGACAGCCGCGACACAACCACACCTAACGCCATACTAAACACTCTTCGAACTTTGGTCGAAGGCGAAACGTTGTCTTATGAGTCTCGTGTACAATTAAAAATCTGGATGCAGGACAACAAAGTTTCAGACTCGTTAATGCGTTCTGTATTACCAACAGGTTGGTCTATTGCAGACCGTTCTGGTGCGGGAGGTCATGGTTCGCGTGGCATTAACGCGATTATATGGAAGGAAAATCATCGACCTGTTTACATTAGTATTTATGTCACAGAAACCGAGCTCTCACTTCAAGCTAGGGACCAACTCGTTGCGCAGATAAGTCAGTTGATTTTACAAAAGTACAAAGACAATTAAGTCACCACTCACCTGACCCTATTTGTATCCTTTTCTAGCCCTTCTCTTCCAGAAGGGCTCATTCTGTACTTCCATCTTAAAAACACCACTTATTGAGTAATGACTTACTTATAAATAGGTATAAGATTTACTTATTTAGGGTGAGTTAACGCCCACATTAAGCAACCAAATGCACACAAACGGCGATAATTAAACCATACTCTTACCAAGAAGCACATTTTCTACAAAATAGCTTCACGTAATTTATTGTTGGTATTTGCAACATTGCCAAGGAGATGTCTATTGAGACTTGAAAGAACTTTTAACCCTGATGACTTATCGATGCAAAACATGGAAAGTCCGATATGTATGCCGATAGGGTTTGTTCACTTTTTAGCTCAATCGGAAACACTACAGCAAGTACTTGATACGGTGGCAGAATGGATAAATCGCATATTTAATTCTGACCGTGCGAGTATCACACTTTATGAAAACAATGATCATTTAAAGGTCTACTCTTTCTCTGGTAGTAAAGCGATTCCCGCTGAATTTTTAGTGCCCATTCATCAAGCGTTTGTTGGCCGAGTGTTCAAAAAGCAACAACTGATGATCTGCGACGATGTTACTCAATCTGATGAGATCGATTGTGTGATGCTCGCATCCAATGGTATGGGTACGTGTATGGACGCGCCTTTAATGCACGGTAAAGTCTGCCTAGGAACGCTTAATGTTGCGCATCATCAAACGCACATTTACACAAACGAACAAGCGGCACAGCTTCAGTGCATCGCTAATTGGATTGCTTTAAACATTGCCCTTCATATACAGATCATGAAAATGGAGCACCTCGCCACGACGGATGATCTAACAGGTATTCCAAACCGCAGAGAGTTCATGCGACAAATCGAAAGCCGCCTAAATGAATACCGAACCCAGGGCATTGACTTCCATGTTGCTATTTTAGATCTCGACAATTTTAAAAGCCTCAATGACCGATTTGGTCATGACGCAGGCGATAAATGGCTTTGTTGCTTAATTCGATGAGAAGACATGGTAGCCCCATGTTGTTCAGTTCTTAAACAATATACTGAGTTTCAGGCATACCTAGCCCTGTAAGCTTGTTCAGCGCTTTGATCATAGCGTAAGTCTCACCAACTTGAG
>NZ_JAWOWA010000015.1:0-107487 GCF_033340195.1 Vibrio sp. 1457 | reverse complement strand
ACTCAGAAGTGAAACGAAATAGCGCCGATGGTAGTGTGGGGCTTCCCCATGTGAGAGTAGGACATCGCCAGGCTTTAGTTTTATTTTCACTTTTTCGAAAAGTGAAGACAAAAGCGGACGCTTGCTTATTAAAGCGAGTGATACCACTGCGGAGTGGTAGTTCAGTTGGTTAGAATACCGGCCTGTCACGCCGGGGGTCGCGGGTTCGAGTCCCGTCCACTCCGCCACTTATATTAAGCCTCAGTCGAAAGACTGAGGCTTTTTTCGTTCTGGTTCCCCCGACTTACCTGAAACTCACTTTCATATTGAAACCTTGCATCTAGAGTTACACTACCCTCTTCACATGGTTTTAATATCGTCGTGAACGAGCTAGCATGTAACTCTGTGCCTTAGTCTTAGCCTTATTCCGATACCAAGCTCTAACCAAAGCTCCTTTTATTCGATATTAGAAAATCTAGTTATGTGACAGAGTTTAATTGTTTGAAGTGTCGCTTGTTTCTAATTTGAAAACAGGAGGACTTTGAATACAAGTTTAGTCTCACTGAGATCAAGAGGGAGGGGGGCTACATTTCTGTTAAGGCTTTGATCTACCTGAATGCTAGCTCAGTTTTATCTTGGTGAGGTTGCTAACCTGTTTGGGTTCTGAACGCAATTACCCTAAATGCCTCTTTCTCATAAAAATACAAACTCGCTCATTGCTAAGTATTGTGGAAGTTTAGCTTTGATGTTTGCGAGGAGCCTATATTGCCAAGGTAAGAGAAGTGATACAGATGAAAATGGGTAAATTAAAAGGCTCGTCTATGAATACTATCTATCAGCAATAGTTAGTATCTATGAAAATGTAGCGTAGCGATTCTTCGTATATTTGATGGTATATCAAAGAATAAGGAGCCTTCGTCCTTGAAGGGGAGTCTGAAAATTAGTTATGAAAAAAGCAGCTAGGTAGCTGCTTTTTATTTATTAAGTTACGTGTCTTTAAGAGTCCACTGTCTCCGTATGTTCCGGAGTGGTTATTGCTTGGTTGTTCTCTTCCATCTTCTTCTCTTCTGCTTTTGCTTTTTCAATCATTGGAGTGATTGTTGAGCCTTGAATGAGGATAGAGAAAACAACGACGGAGTAGGTCATTACAAGAATAATCTCTTTTACATCGATTAACTTATCTTGAATCACCCAAATACCAGATGGAATGGAAAGTGCCATTGCCAATGCAAGGCCCCCGCGTAAGCCGCCCCACGTCAAAATACGTACTGACCACGGGTTATATTTTCTGTAACGCTTAAAGCCAATGTACGAGAGAAATACGCTTAGATAGCGAGCTGCTAGTACAAGAGGGACTGAAATAGCCATCATAATCCAGTCTTCTTTGTGGAATTCAAAGAGCAGCATCGACATGCCGATCAGTAGGAATAACACGCCATTCAAGAACTCATCAACAAGCTCCCAAAAATGGTCAAGGTGATCTTCACTCTCTTTTGAAAAGCCAATAAAGCGTGTCCAGTTGCCAATCATAATACCGGATACAACCATTGCGAGTGGGCCTGATACATGGATGTATTCAGCAAATGCGTAACCTGCTGTTGGGACACCAATGGTAAGTAACAATTCCATTGAGTGATCATCGGTGGCACTGATCAAGTAGTGGAATAGCAAACCGAGGACGAAACCATATGTGATACCACCGATAGCTTCTTGGATGAAGAGTAAGGTGACACTACCTACAGTTGGTGCCTCAGTGCCAAATGCAATCGTAAATAGAGTGACGAAGATAACCAAACCGAAGCCATCATTGAAGAGCGATTCTCCTTCAATCTGAGTGGAGATACGTTTAGGAGCATCGAGTTTTTTCACAATAGCCAATACAGCGATTGGGTCAGTTGGCGATATTAGAGCACCAAATAGTAAGCAGTAGACCAAATCAAATTGGATGCCAATTAACTGACAAAACCCATACAGCGTAAATCCAATAAAGAACGTAGAAAACAGTGTAGCTCCAAGGGCTAAAACAGTGATCTCCCACTTTTGATCTTTAAGGTTCGGGAGTTTGATGCCTAGTCCACCAGCAAATAGTAAGAAGCCAAGAATGCCTTTGAGCAAGAAATCTTCGAAGTTAATCCTTGTGACCGTCTCCGTCGCAATTTCGGTGAGATGGAACCAGTTGTTTTGACCCGCAATTAAGATTAGAAGTGAAAGCACCATTGAACCTGCGGTAATCGCAATGGTGGTTTGCATCTTCCCTATCTTGCTGTTTACAAAAGCAATTAGCATCGCAGCTGCGGATAGAAAACATAAAGTATGATAGACCGACATAGAGCTCTCTATTTGTAACATTTTATGAATGGAATTCTCGGCTGATGCTGCTTAAATAGCAAACATTTTTTCGTGATTATTTTGTAAGTTAAGAAGGAGATAAAATAATCATTAATTCCACGTTTAGACGTCTAGACTCCTGAAGTTTGTGTGATAGGATGGAAAGATAACTAAAGGAATGAGGCTGTACTGTGGGAAGTAACGTAAGACAACAGATTGAAGCTCAATTGAAGCAACGTATTCTTTTGATTGATGGTGGTATGGGAACCATGATTCAAGGGTACAAACTTGAAGAGCAAGACTATCGAGGAACGCGCTTTGCGGATTGGCATTGTGATCTAAAAGGTAACAACGACCTGTTGGTTCTAAGTCAGCCTCAACTTATCAAGGAAATTCACGCTGCATATTTAGAAGCGGGTGCAGATATTCTTGAGACCAACACTTTTAACGCAACAACCATTGCGATGGCTGACTACGAGATGGAAAGCCTAAGTGAAGAAATTAACTTTGCAGCTGCCAAGCTTGCACGTGAAGTTGCAGACGAATGGACCGCAAAAACACCCGATAAACCACGTTATGTCGCAGGGGTTTTAGGGCCAACAAACCGAACTTGTTCTATTTCTCCTGATGTAAATGACCCCGGATATCGAAATGTTTCTTTCGACGAGTTAGTTGAGGCTTACTCTGAATCGACTCGAGCGCTTATTAAAGGTGGTTCAGACCTTATTCTTATCGAGACCATCTTCGATACGCTTAACGCTAAGGCTTGTTCATTTGCTGTTGAAAGTGTGTTTGAAGAGATGGGTATTGAGTTACCTGTGATGATCTCGGGGACTATTACTGATGCTTCCGGTCGGACATTATCCGGTCAAACCACAGAAGCGTTTTACAACTCATTACGTCATGTTAAACCGATTTCGTTTGGTTTGAACTGTGCACTTGGTCCAGATGAGCTGCGTCCTTATGTTGAAGAGCTCTCTCGTATATCAGAATCTTTTGTTTCCGCTCACCCAAATGCTGGGCTTCCGAATGCATTCGGCGAATACGATTTGTCGCCAGAAGATATGGCTAAGCATGTTAAAGAGTGGGCTCAAAGTGGCTTTTTAAACTTGATTGGTGGGTGTTGTGGTACAACTCCTGAGCACATTCGCCAAATGGCACTCGCGGTTGAAAATATCGCCCCTCGTCAATTACCTGAACTTCCCGTTGCTTGTCGCTTGTCTGGCTTAGAGCCGCTCGCGATTGATAAAGACTCTTTATTTATCAATGTCGGTGAGCGTACGAATGTAACCGGTTCTGCGCGTTTTAAGCGCTTGATTAAAGAAGAGCTGTACGATGAAGCGCTCGATGTGGCTCGTCAACAAGTTGAAAATGGCGCTCAAATTATCGATATCAACATGGATGAAGGCATGTTGGATGCACAAGCTTGTATGGTTCGCTTTTTAAACCTTTGTGCGTCAGAACCTGAAATCTCAAAAGTACCAATCATGGTTGACTCTTCCAAGTGGGAGGTTATTGAAGCCGGTCTTAAGTGCATCCAAGGCAAAGGCATTGTTAACTCGATCTCTCTCAAAGAAGGCAAAGAGAAATTCGTTGAACAAGCTAAGTTGATCCGCCGTTACGGTGCGGCTGTGATTGTGATGGCGTTTGATGAGATTGGGCAAGCAGATACACGTGAGCGCAAAGTAGAAATTTGTACCAACGCTTACCGAATTCTTGTTGATGAAGTGGGCTTTCCACCAGAAGACATCATTTTTGACCCAAACATTTTTGCCATTGCTACGGGGATCGAGGAGCATAATAACTACGCGGTGGATTTCATTGAAGCCGTTGGCGATATCAAACGTGATTTACCACATGCGATGATCTCGGGTGGTGTTTCTAACGTCTCATTCTCTTTCCGTGGCAATAACTATGTACGTGAAGCGATTCACGCGGTGTTCCTCTACCACTGTTTTAAAAATGGTATGGATATGGGGATTGTGAATGCGGGTCAGTTAGAAATCTACGATAACGTGCCTGAAAAATTGCGTGAGGCTGTGGAAGATGTCGTTCTTAACCGTCGTGATGACGCCACTGAGAGATTGTTAGATATCGCGGCGGAATATGCAGGCAAAGGGGTAGGTAAAGAGGAGGATGCCTCTGCACTTGAGTGGAGAACTTGGCCTGTTGAAAAGCGCTTAGAGCACGCGTTAGTGAAAGGAATAACTGAGTTCATCGTTGATGATACCGAAGAGGCTCGTGTCAACGCTTCAAAGCCATTAGAGGTGATTGAAGGCCCACTAATGGATGGGATGAACGTCGTCGGAGACTTGTTTGGTGAAGGTAAAATGTTCCTTCCTCAGGTCGTAAAATCTGCACGAGTGATGAAGCAAGCAGTCGCGCATCTGGAGCCCTACATCAATGCAGAAAAGCAGGTGGGACAAACAAACGGTAAGATTTTGCTAGCGACGGTCAAAGGTGATGTACATGATATCGGGAAAAATATCGTTGGCGTTGTATTGCAGTGCAATAACTACGAAATTATCGATCTTGGTGTCATGGTTCCTTGCGAAAAGATCTTAAAAGTAGCGCAAGAAGAAAACGTCGATATTATTGGTTTATCAGGGTTGATCACGCCTTCATTAGACGAAATGGTGCATGTTGCAAAAGAGATGGAGCGTCTCGACTTTAACTTACCTCTTCTCATCGGTGGCGCAACAACGTCAAAAGCCCATACAGCAGTTAAGATTGAGCAAAATTACAAGCATCCAGTGGTTTACGTGAACAACGCCTCACGTGCAGTGGGCGTATGTACTTCTCTTCTGTCAGATGAACGTCGCCCTGAATTTGTTGAAAAACTTCAAGCTGATTACGAACGAGTACGTGATCAACATAATCGAAAGAAACCGAGAACCAAACCAGTGACATTAGAAGCGGCTCGAGCGAATAAAGTTGCGATCGATTGGGAAGCTTATACTCCTCCAGTGCCTGTTAAGCCTGGCATTCATATCTTCGATGATTTTGATGTGGCTATATTACGTCAATACATCGATTGGACACCATTCTTTATGACTTGGTCACTTGTGGGTAAGTATCCAACAATTTTCCAACATGAAGAAGTTGGTGAAGAAGCAAAACGTTTATTCGAAGATGCCAACGAGTTACTTGATCGAGTTGAGCGAGAAGGCCTGTTAAAAGCGCGTGGAATGTGTGGCTTATTCCCTGCTGCGAGCGTGGGGGACGACATTGAAGTTTATGCTGATGAAACTCGTACCGACGTTGTGAAAGTATTACGTAACTTGCGACAACAGACCGAGAAACCAAAAGGATTCAACTATTGTTTATCCGACTACATCGCACCTAAAGAGTCGGGTAAACATGATTGGATAGGGGCATTTGCTGTCACTGGTGGTATTGGTGAACGAGAGCTTGCTGATGAATACAAAGCACAGGGAGATGATTACAACGCAATTATGATTCAAGCGGTGGCGGATCGCCTAGCCGAAGCGTTTGCTGAGTATTTGCATGAGCGTGTCCGTAAAGAAATTTGGGGTTATGCTGCGGATGAAGATTTATCTAACGATGATCTCATTCGTGAAAAATACCAAGGTATTCGCCCTGCACCAGGTTATCCAGCGTGCCCTGAGCATACTGAAAAAGGACCGCTTTGGGAGCTACTTAATGTGGAAGAGAATATTGGCATGACTCTAACCTCCAGCTATGCAATGTATCCGGGTGCGTCAGTATCTGGTTGGTACTTCTCTCATCCTGACTCACGTTACTTTGCGATCGCACAGATCCAAGAAGATCAGCTAGAGAGTTACGCCGATCGTAAGGGGTGGGATAGGATCGAGGCTGAAAAATGGTTAGGGCCAAACATTAATGGTTAAATTGATGTTTACCTCGTCCAAATATAACAACTAATGAAACAACAAAGGGCTGCAGATACGCAGCCCTTTGTTTTATTGAGTTGAACTTACTTCTCAAACAACTCCGTGTGGAGTTTTTGTATGGCTTGTTTCGATACCGATTCATGGAGCAAGAAGCATAAGTTGTGAGGGCTAGCGCCATAACAAATCATGCGTAGGTTAAAATCTTCTAGCGTGCCAAAAACCTGTTTCGCGTAGCCTTTACTCTCACTCATGTTGTTACCAATGAGAGCAACGAGGCATAGGTCATGTTCAACTTCTACCTTACATAACTCTTCTAACTCTTCTCGTGCAGCTTGCGGCAGCTGTGGTGCTCCGCCAGATGTATCAGTTTGATCAAGTGTTAACGATACACTGATTTCAGATGTCGTGATCAAATCGACAGAGATCTTATGCTTTGCAAGGATCTCAAAGACCTTTGCTAAGAAACCGTATGCGTGGAACATATTGGCGCTGCGTAGCGTTACCATGGTTTGGTTACAACGCAAAGCTAGCGCACGGAATAACGGTGAGCTTTCGACTTGGTGGCGAATCCAAGTTCCCCCTTTTTCAGGCTCTTTCGATGACCCCACAAATACCGGAATGTCGTGGCGCAATGCAGGTACTAGCGTAGAAGGGTGAAGGATTTTAGCGCCAAAGTTAGCCATTTCTGAAGCTTCACTAAAGCTGATCTCAGGAATTGGTGAGGCTTTTGGCGCAATTCGCGGGTCTGTTGTGTAGATGCCCGGAACATCAGTCCAGATTTCTAACCCTGCCGCTTTGACGCTCTCAGCAATTAAGGCGGCGCTGTAATCGCTGCCTCCTCGACCTAGTGTTGTTGTATTACCGGCTTCGTCAGATCCTATGAAGCCTTGAGTAACAACAACGGATTGTTGGCAAAGTGGTACGAGTTTATCTTGCGCAAGCGTCGAAATTGCTTCAATGTTTGGCTCTGCGCGACCAAAGTTGTCATCAGTACGCAGCACATCGCGGATATCAAAGCGCACAGCTTGAATGCCTCGCTCACACATTAACTGAGTTAGAATATGCGTCGACATGAGTTCGCCACATGCGACTAAATGATCGGTTAACTTCGCACTAGCTTGGATAGATGCAGCCTCGGCCAGGCTGGTTACGGTATCTAATATGCCATACACCTCGGCAGCAGTTTTCGTGCTGTCTTCGAGCTGAGTTAAAATGGCGTCATGAATGTTGGCCAGATTTTGCAGCAGCTCAGTACGGTGCGTTTGATCCTGAACACCGTTGGCGAGTTCTACCAATAGGTTGGTGACGCCAGAGCAAGCGCTGCTCACGACCAGGCGAGTATTTGGATTGTTTTCGATAATGGTGGCGCAACGACTCATTGCCTCAAAGTTGGCAACACTGGTTCCACCGAATTTAGCTACGTTAAATGCGCTCACTGCGTTCTCCCACGACTTCCTAAAAAATTGTACATCCAATGTTTAGTGAGAAAAGGAACAGAGCAAAAAGAGAGGTATTTAGAATGCTATTTGAAAAATTTACCCTCAGAAGCCCTTCATCAGACTGCGCTGATGACAGTTGATGGGATTCAGCCCAATTCAACCGACAAGTCAAATCCTGCAACTTTGACTTACCTCGGCACTACTCCCCCTCAATGATTGGTGTTGGAATTGCGGTTCCACAAATCATCTACCTGGGTAGCGCTCCTCTTCTACATAAAGCTCAAACATTGAACGGTTTTGAGGCCTTAATGTCAATCAATATTTCAACCTTTATGGTGTTTTTTATTAACGATTTTGTGACACTGGTTTGACCTCCATACTTACGGCTAATTGCTGATAGAGGAAAAATCTATTAGGGTGAAGAACCCTACACCTGAGCCATGTTATTGAATAGAACTTTTAGAATGCTCAGGATAAAAGATAATCAAGGAGCTGACATGTCGATCCAAAGCTTTATTCCGCCTCACCGTATTTTAATGGGACCTGGTCCTTCTGATATTTATCCTCAAGTGTTACAAGCACTAAGCCGTCCTACGGTAGGTCACCTTGATCCTCTGTTTATCGGTATGATGGATGAGCTCAAGCAGCTATTGAAGTATGCCTTTCAAACTGACAATGAGTTCACTATTGCGGTTTCAGCGCCTGGTAGCGCAGGGATGGAAACCTGCTTTGTAAACTTGATCGAGAAAGGCGACAAAGTGATCGTCTGCCGTAACGGTGTATTTGGTGAACGCATGCGCGAAAATGTCGTCCGTGCTGGTGGCGAAGTTGTTATCGTCGATGATGAATGGGGGACGCCTGTTTCTATTGATAAAGTCGAGCAAGCACTCGAACAGCACCCAGATACAAAAATTCTTGCTTTTGTGCATGCGGAAACCTCAACTGGTGCAGTCAGTGATGCTCAAGCATTGGGTAAGCTGGCGAAACAGCATAATGCATTATCTATTGTTGATGCGGTGACATCGCTTGGTGGTGTGCCGTTAAAAGTGGATGAATGGCAACTGGATGCGGTTTACTCTGGCAGTCAAAAATGTTTGTCATGTGTACCAG
This sequence comes from Vibrio sp. 1457, assembly GCF_033340195.1. NCBI lineage: Bacteria > Pseudomonadati > Pseudomonadota > Gammaproteobacteria > Vibrionales > Vibrionaceae > Vibrio > Vibrio sp. 1457. Next base: position 98,756 of record NZ_JAWOWA010000015.1, on the reverse strand, counting down.
GGCTCTCACCAGTGACGTTTTCTACTGCCGCGATTGAAAAGATTCAAGCAAGAACAACACCAGTACAGAGTTGGTTCCTCGATCAGAGTTTAGTTTTGGGGTATTGGAGTGGAGAAGGCAAGCGTAGTTACCATCATACGGCGCCAGTTAATAGCTTGTATGCGCTTCATGAAGCTTTATTGATACTGAAAAATGAAGAATTAGAAAACGCTTGGGCTCGTCACCAACTGATGCATGAAAAACTCAAAAATGGCTTACAAAAGTTAGGCTTTGAATTTGTTGTGGACGAAGCCCATCGGTTGCCACAATTAAATGCGATTTACGTGCCTGAAGGAATTGATGAAGCAAAAGTTCGTGCTCACTTGCTAGAAACCTATAACCTAGAAATTGGTGCAGGCCTTGGGGCATTAGCTGGTAAAGCGTGGCGTATTGGCTTAATGGGTTACGGCGCTCGATCTGAAAACGTTGCGCTGTGCTTAAAAGCGTTAGAAGAGTCACTCACTGAATAAAATCATACAGTAATGAGATAAAGAAAAGCGAAGGTCATCCCTTCGCTTTTTGGTATTTATTACTCAGCTCCTGAAGTGGGGACTGGTGAGGCAGAGATTGCTTGAGAAGGTGGTTGGTAATTGACGTCACTGAAATCAATCTTCGGGAACAAAAACTGCGCTTCAGCTCTAATTTGCTCCGCTTTACTTGAGTCATCTAAGCCTTGGTAGGCCAAAATCAAATTATTATAAAATGCAGGACGAGGCTTATCTTTGATGATTTTTAGCGACCAATCGATATAAGGCTGAATCAAGGTTGCGTCTTGTTGGTACAGCCCAAGGTTTAAAAACGTGCTATAGACATCCCAATCAAACCTGTCTTTCCAAACCACAGGGTTACTGACTTGATTCAGAATATCAGGGTTAGTTGGTCTAGTGGTCTCAAACTTCGTCAATACATAGTTCGTATGTAATGCGCTTACCATGTAAAACGTAAACGCAACGGGAAGTACCAAACTAAAAACACGCAGCAAGCTTTTGGTCACATTACTAAAGCCGACTTGTCGATAACGAGAGACGCGCTGATCGACCCAGTACAGTAGGATAACGAAGATCAACCAATGCACGAGAGAGTGGTAGAAAGGGTATTCCAGTTGTGAGTGCAATACGATAGGTATAAACAAGGCCAGCAACGCAAGACGAGTTCCGCGTTTGGCTTGATAGATTCGATACAGTACCAGTGCCATCGCTAAGAAGATGCCGAGTATTGGCAGTAAGCCACCTTCTACTCCCCAGTAAAGTAGCTCGTTATGCGGATGATCCATGGCTGGCAAACCAGCTGGGTAATTCTCATTTAGGGCATGTTGACGAGCCGTATACAGCATGTACTCAGATTCAAACTTGCCATATCCATAACCAGTAAAAGGCTTTTCAATCACCATGTCTAATGTTTGCGGAAAAGTATACGCTCGAGGAGACTCCATATTTACTTTTTCTGCGGCTAACCCACCTCCATCAGGAAAGGCAAGATGCATGACAACGACTGAGAGTAAGAGCCCACTTACAAGTGACACAACCCAGCGGATAAAGCGCCCTTTGGTTGCAAAGCGGTACATGTATGGAATGACCAACAACACGGCGATGACCGAGGCTAACCAACCAGTGCGTGAAGCCAACGCCACAATTAGTGGTAAAGTTAAAACTGGTACGGCATAGAGAAGGTAAACATCGCTTAACTTACGATCGTATTTGTAGGGCTGACGTGCAAGTAAATAGCTGGCAATCACCAACCCTGTCGCAAGAAAGCTGGCCATTACATTGGGCTGTTGGAAAATACCATAAGGACGATTGGCCACCGTGTCGTAACCAAACGGATTGCCTGGTTTGAGATACAGATATTGTGTCAAACCAAAAATGGCTTCGATAACAACCGCAAGGACAATGAACCATAATAGGCGTTGGCGATGTTTATTACTGAAATGAAATTGTTGTAAGACAATAAAGAACAGGACACCACACCACAGGCCAATGAGCTTATTGGCAGCCAAACTGCTATTCGCATTTGGGTACAGAATGGGCACCGTCATGATAAGAGCACTAATGAACAAGCCGATGGTTAGTTTTGAGTAACGTAGTACTCGATTATTCGCAAGTTGGTAACACCCAATGCCTAATGCAAAGCTAAAAGCAATCCAAGTTGTCGCATTGAACGAAAGCGAAAGCCCCGAACCGCCGGGGTTGGGCATGAAAAAGTGCATTGCCAACACAAATAGTGTTGCCAAGGCAATGAGAAACTTGCGATTGAGGGGAACCTGTACTTTTTCGGGAGAAAGCTTTGTTCCACTTACATGTATAGTAGCCATAGTTATTGCGTTGTTTTGAATGAAAAAAGACCAGCACTTGCTGGTCTCGATACTTTACCTGTTTTTTCTACTTCAACATAGGCTTGAGGAAGTGAGCTGTGTGCGAACCCTCGATTTGCGACACATCTTCCGGAGTGCCTTGAGCGATTATCTCGCCGCCACCCTGACCCCCTTCAGGACCAAGATCGATAATCCAGTCCGCAGTCTTAATGACGTCCAGGTTATGCTCGATCACCACGACAGTATTTCCGTGGTCGCGAAGTCTGTGCAGTACAGTGAGCAACTGCTGGATATCATGGAAGTGAAGGCCGGTTGTTGGTTCATCCAAAATGTACAAGGTTTTTCCTGTATCACGTTTGGATAGCTCTCGCGCCAGTTTCACACGCTGTGCTTCACCACCGGAGAGTGTTGTTGCCGCTTGACCCAATCGTATGTACGACAAACCGACATCCATCAGTGTTTGTAGTTTGCGAGCGATGGCAGGAACTGGATCGAAGAAGGTGCGTGCATCTTCGACCGTCATTTCTAGCACTTCATCAATAGTTTTACCTTTGTAACGTACTTCGAGCGTTTCACGGTTGTAGCGTTTACCTTTACACACATCACATGGCACATAAACATCTGGTAGGAAATGCATTTCTACTTTGATAACACCGTCACCCTGACAGGCCTCACAACGACCACCGCGTACGTTAAAACTAAAACGGCCCGGTTTGTAACCGCGAGAACGCGACTCCTGTGTGCCTGCAAACAGTTCACGGATTGGTGTAAAGATCCCCGTATAGGTTGCAGGGTTAGAGCGAGGTGTACGGCCAATTGGGCTTTGATCGATATCGATGACTTTATCGAAGTGCTCTAGACCTTTAATCGATTTATAAGGTGAAGGCTGAGCCGTTGTCGCTCCGTTAAGTTGGGTATGCGCAATTTTAAAGAAAGTATCATTAATCAGCGTTGATTTACCTGAGCCAGATACTCCTGTAATACAGCTGAATAACCCAACAGGAATTGAAAGATTAACGTTTTTAAGGTTATTACCTGTAGCGCCTAATAGCTCAACCGTTTTTTTCGGATCTCGCGGCGTGCGATCTTTCGGTACTGCGATTTCTTTAACACCACTTAAGTACTGACCTGTCAGAGAATTCGGATTCGCGACTATCTCTTCCATGGTGCCTTCCGCAACAACATTACCACCATGTACGCCAGCACCAGGACCAATATCTATGACATGATCTGCACAGCGAATCGCATCTTCATCGTGTTCTACCACAAGTACGGTATTACCTAAATCGCGCAAATGAGTCAGTGTTTTTAGGAGTCGTTCGTTATCACGCTGGTGGAGGCCAATCGACGGTTCATCTAAGACGTACATGACACCAACAAGACCTGCACCAATTTGGCTTGCTAAACGAATACGTTGAGCTTCACCGCCTGATAAGGTTTCTGCACTGCGTGATAAGTTTAGGTAGTTCAAACCGACGTTAACTAAGAATTGCAGGCGGTCGTTGATTTCCTTCATCACTTTTTCAGCGATTTGGGCGCGTTGACCTTCCAGTTTCAAGGAATGGAAGAATTCCAATGCATCAGCAATGCTGAGTTCAACAATCTCAGGTAGTGTCGTATCAGCAATAAACACGTTACGTGCTTCAAGGCGTAGACGAGTACCGCCACAGCTTGAACAAGATTTAGTGGAGATGTATTTTGCAAGCTCTTCACGGACAGAGTTGGATTCTGTATCACGATAGCGACGTTCTAGGGTATTCAGAATACCTTCGAATGGATGGCGTTTAACGCGAATATCGCCACGATCGTTGATGTATTTAAACTCAATCTCAGTACGACCTGAGCCCTTTAGAATGACATCTTGCGTTTTCTTTGGCAGAGAATTAAAAGGGGCATGGAGGTCAAAACCATAATGATCGGCCAATGAGGTGAGCATTTGGAAGTAGTAGTAGTTCTTTTGATCCCAACCGCGAATCGCACCTTGTGCCAAGCTTAATGAATCATCTTGAATGACTCGGCTTGGATCGAAGTATTGCTGCACACCCAAACCATCACAAGTGCCACATGCACCAGCAGGGTTGTTGAATGAGAAAAGTCGCGGCTCTAACTCTTGCATGCTGTAACCACATTGTGGACAAGCGAAGTTGGCGGAGAAAATAATCTCTTCACCGTCGCCATCCATTGGCGCGACAACTGCAATTCCGCCTGATAATTCGAGTGTTGTCTCGAAAGATTCGGCCAAGCGCTGTTGTAAGTCTGGACGAACTTTAAAGCGGTCTACCACAACTTCAATGGTGTGCTTTTTATGTAGTTCAAGGGTTGGAGGATCGGAAAGATCGCAAGTTTCTCCATCAATACGCGCACGAATAAAGCCTTGAGCCGCTAAGTTCTCAAGCGTTTTAACATGCTCACCTTTACGTTCTTTGACAATAGGCGCCAATAGCATCATTTTGCTGCCTTCCGGCATCTCTAGGACTTTGTCCACCATTTGGCTGATGGTTTGCGCAGCAAGAGGGGCATGGTGCGTTGGACAGCGGGGTTCGCCCACACGAGCATACAATAGACGTAAGTAGTCGTAGACTTCGGTAATTGTACCGACGGTTGAACGCGGGTTATGAGAAGTAGATTTCTGTTCAATAGAAATCGCAGGTGATAACCCTTCAATGTGGTCGACATCGGGTTTTTCCATCAGAGACAAAAACTGACGAGCGTAGGCAGAGAGAGACTCTACGTAGCGTCGTTGGCCTTCTGCATACAATGTATCGAAAGCGAGAGAGGATTTACCGGAGCCACTTAGTCCAGTAATGACAATCAGTTTATCGCGAGGGATTGTAAGATTAATGTCTTTAAGGTTATGGGTTCGGGCACCGCGAACTTCTATTTTATCCATCGTTTTTGCTCTATGTATAACCAAGTGGGGCAAGTATTACATAGTGTGAGAAATGTGCAAAGAAAATTACTGGATAAAAAAACAGTAAAGTAAAAAGCCCAGCGTTGTGCTGGGCTTTCGATACAGTAATTTCGTACTAAGACGATGCTTTATACTGCTTTTTGTGTTGCGTGCTTACCTAGCTCAGAGGTTTTTTCATCTTTTAGATACAGGTTTTCAAAACAATAGTTAGTTGCTTCGATGTAACCTTCAACGCTACCACAGTCAAAGCGTTTGCCCTTGAATTTGTAAGCCAATACACAGCCCGCTTTTGCTTGCTTCAGCAGCGCGTCAGTGATTTGAATTTCACCACCTTTACCTGGTTCGGTGTTTTCGATCAGTTCAAAAATATCGGGAGTCAGGATGTAGCGACCAATGATCGCAAGGTTGCTAGGTGCCGTGCCTTTCTCTGGTTTTTCTACCATGTCGTCTACGCGGTAGATGTCGTCTTTGATCATTTCACCAGAGATAACGCCGTATTTGTGCGTTTCTTCGGCTGGTACTTCTTGCACTGCAACGATAGAACAGCGGAACTGCTTAAATAGTGCCACCATCTGAGCCAGTACGCCCTCTTGCTCGTTCACACAAAGGTCATCAGCAAGAACAACAGCAAATGGCTCATCGCCTACCAATTCTCGTCCAGTTAGAATCGCGTGGCCCAAGCCTTTCATTTCGCGTTGACGTATATAAGTGAAGTTTGCAGATTCAATGATTTCACGGATATCTACCAACAGCTCTTCTTTGTTGGTACCGCTAATCTGATGTTCCAGTTCGTAGTTCTTATCAAAGTGGTCCATGATCGAGTGCTTGCCACGACCTGTCACAATACACATGCCGTTCATACCAGCTTGGATTGCTTCTTCGACACCGTATTCAATAAGCGGTTTGTTCACGACTGGCATCATCTCCTTTGGCATAGATTTCGTTGCCGGTAGGAAGCGTGTGCCATAGCCTGCAGCAGGGAACAGACATTTTTTTATCATTGGGGGAATATCCTATCTCGTTTTTATCAAGAATCTGCGCATAACTTTAACACGAGAGGTATCAATGAATCATGAATAAAGTAGGAAAAAATGTGAGACTCGGTGCGGAAAAAAGATGAGCGACTCGTCATTTCAGTTATCAGAGCCGCTCACATTGCATCATGACATTAAGTTTTGGTCTGCCCAGGCGATTGCCTGTACTCGGTTCTTTACGGATAGCTTTTTGAATATCTGATACAAGTGCGATTTGATGGTGAATTCACTGACGAATAACTCCTCGGCCATCTGACTGTTCGAGGCGCCAGCTTGTAGGCAACGCAGTACTTGTAGCTCACGAATGGTTAGGTCTACCGTAGCTGGTGCAGTATGAGTATTAATGACATTGCGGTAATAGTGTAAAAGTTGACTGGTTACATTACGCGGCAGCCAGTTTTGACCGTTAACAATGCCTTTTAACCCTTCTCCAATTTGCTCTAGCGTATCTTCAGAATAAAACACACCTTTTAATTGACCAAATGAAAGAAGTTCATCTGTGGTTAGTCTTTTAGGCACGTTGAAGACAACGGTTTCAAAGTTTTTCCATACAAGAGGCAAGTTTTTGATCGATTGAACAAGTGATTTATGTTCACTGAAGTCGATCAGTAGAATTTTATTACGGTGTTGTGGCTTGGCTTCCATGAGTGCTGCGGTTGAAATCACCGGGATGCTCATATCAACGTACTTTTCGAGTGCCGCCACTTTTTTTTGCGCATTATCTTCCATACTGATCAGAAATAGCTTTCTTGCGTAAGCCGACTTTCTCACGTGTTCCAATCTCCCTGGGTTCAATAGAAGCCATAAACTGGCATTAAAGAGAGGCCATAACCATCGCTTTACTGAATAAATGCGTTCGAATTCAAAGCTTCACGAAACGATGTCTGCAACGCGAATCAAAAATGCTACACACGTAAGTTGAAATACGATTTGGGTTCTAGAGGATGACTCAATAGATCACAATGGTATTAGACTTTAATCAAAACATTAAAGCGTGCTATTCTAATGCGCTAAAATTTTATATATCCAGAGTGAAACGGAGCACATCATGGCCAGCCGTGGAATTAACAAAGTTATTTTGGTGGGGAATCTAGGTAACGACCCTGAAATTCGTTACATGCCGAATGGCGGTGCAGTAGCAAACATTACTATTGCGACTTCTGATTCATGGCGTGATAAAGCGACTGGCGAACAGCGCGAAAAAACGGAATGGCACCGTGTTGTGTTGTTCGGCAAACTTGCGGAAGTAGCAGGTGAGTATTTGCGTAAAGGCTCTCAAGTTTACATTGAAGGGCAACTGCAAACTCGCAAATGGCAAGATCAAAGTGGTCAAGATCGCTACTCAACTGAAGTCGTTGTTCAAGGCTTCAATGGTGTGATGCAAATGCTTGGCGGTCGTGCTCAAGGTGGCGGCGCACCTATGGGCGGTCAACAGCAGCAGCAAGGTGGATGGGGTCAGCCTCAACAGCCAGCTCAGCAGCAGTACAATGCGCCTCAGCAACAGCAACCACAACAACAGGCTCCGCAGCAATCACAGCAGCAGTACAATGAGCCACCAATGGATTTTGACGACGATATCCCGTTCTAAATTCTGCTTATGCTTGAATCGAAAAGGCCGCGAATATCGCGGCCTTTTTTATTGTCGCAATCTAATGATCTCACAGGCTTATCTTGGCAAGGTTAGGCGTAACAATAAAACTTATCAATGAGTGTGATTTTCTTTATGCTCCAGCCTCTCACTATCAGACTAATCCGATTGTTTGATGAACTCTTATCAAGTATAAATATTTCAATAAGGTATATGATGAATAAAAAAGGAATTTGGTATTCATGAGGTATACCCCAACTCTTAAGTTAAGCACACGGCTGGTGGCCTTTGTCACCATGATCGTTATCTGCGCCATGTTTATCTTGTTTGTCGGTGGCACCCTCTCTTTTAAACGTCTTGGGCAGGAATATCTCACCCATTATTTAGAAGGGATCGTAGAGGTGGTCGACAAGGAGATGGAAGATCCTGACGCTGCTTATTCTATGCAGCGCTGGATGCCGAAGATGCTGCAGGCTTCCAATATTGTCGAAATGACGTTGTCGACCAACAACGCCGTTGTTTATCGCTTCAAAGATACTTCTCATCAAATGGAAGCGTCAGTCTTGTTTGAGGCTGAGTACCAGTTGACTCACAATCAAGATTACACGATTCACTTTAAAGCAATTCCCCCTTACTTAGGTTACAGCTACTCAATGCAGGCGCTTTGGTCGATCACGCTTGCCGTTGTATTGATCATCTTCTGCTTAATGCGCGGCGTGGCATGGCTTAAAGAGCAATTAGAAGGCTCCGAAATGCTCGAAGAGCGAGGCAGAATGATCCTGGCTGGTAGGGTGGAGCAGTATGCCAAAGGTGACAAAAAAGAATGGCCTTACACCGCCAGTGAAGCGCTCGATGTATTAATCGAAGAGTTACAAGATGCGCGTCAAGAGCGAAGCCGATTTGATACCTTTATTCGAACTCAAACCTTCCTTGATAAGCTAACCGGTACCGCTAACCGAGTGTTATTTGATAGCAAGTTGGAATCGGCGTTACTAGAAAGTGGGGCTCGCGGCGCCGTGTTGCTAGTGCGTATTCAAGACTGGAAACTGGTTGAAGAAGAGCAAGATAAGCAAATTACGGATGAGTTTATTGTTGAAGTTGGGAGTTTATTGTCCAATTTAGTTCAACGATACCCAGATGTTGTATTTTCCCGTTATTACGATGCTGATTTTGCGCTTTTTCTACCGCACCAAAGTGCGAAAGATGTGGCTAACCTTGCCTCGCAATGCATTCGCCAGTTAGAAAAGTTAATGCCGCCAGAGCCACTTGATCCAGACAACTGGTGCCATATTGGCATCACCACTTATAAAGAAGGTGAGCGACACAGCCAAATCATTGATGAAGCCGAGACTGCTTTGCGTAGTGCGCAACTACAAAATAACAATAATTGGAGTCGCTTCAAAAAATGGAACCACGATGAAGAAGCTCGCGGAAGTGTGAGGTGGAGAACGTTATTTGACACAGCACTTACACCTGAAAGTGTGATACTCTACGCACAATCTGTGCACCCAATAAGTGACGCGACGCATAAAAAATCATTATATGAAGAGTTAACATGTCGGATTCGCGATCCTGAGAATGGGATTGTTAAAGCGTCTCGGTTCATTTCTGCGATCAGACAGGTTGGTTATGAAGCGCAAATGGATAAGTCGGTTATTAATAAATTCTTAAGAGAGTTTAAGGATAATTTTGATAACTCAAGATCGTATGCGCTCAATTTGAATGTAACGCCATTTTCTAACCGAGAGTACTTTAAATGGTTTCGTGATGAACTCTTACAGTTGTCACGTGAGCAGAGAAAGTGTCTCAGTTTTGAGTTTGTTGAAGCACAATTTGTAAGACACTTAGACTTTATGCGACCAGTCGCTAAAATGCTGGCCGGTTTAGGGTGCCACTTAATGGTTGGGCAGGCTGGGCGTACCATCGTCAGCACTCACTATTTAAAAGAAGTGGACATTCGTTACCTTAAACTTCATCGCAGTTTAGTAGCAAAAATCGACCAACGACATGAAAACCAGCTATTTGTCCGCAGTATGCTAGGTGCGGCGGCAAACAGTAAAACTAAAATTATAGCAGTGGGAATTGAGAATCAGAACGAGCTCAACACATTAATTGAGCTCGGGGTTTATGGTGGGCAAGGGCGTTACTTTTCTGCGGAGCAGCAGTTTCTTCCTCGTCCCCAAGCGTTGCCGAATTCTCAATCAGAATCCCAAGTTAAATTGGGAAGACGAAATCGCTGGCGGAAAAAATAAAGATAATAATCATGGATTTCAAAGCACTATTCGACAAGCTTAAGCGATCATCTAGTGGTGGTCGCTCCTGCTTTTTGGTTATTCAGCCAGACGCCGTTTATTTATCATCTTCAATCAAAAGTAGTCGTCCATACCAATTTGATATTTCTGAGTCCAATTGGGAAAAAGCCGTTGAGCAAGCATTGAGCGTTGCAGCGAGTGCGTATGATTCATTAACGGTTGTTCTTTCTCATAACTATTACCAGATGTACCAAATCGACAAACCGATCATGCCGCGTCAAGAATGGCCAGCCGCATTACCGTTTTTGTTGAAAGAACTGATCTCTGAGCGTGCTATCGACATTATTGCCGATGCGGTCGAGTTACCGAATTCAACCAAAGTGCAAGCATACGTCTTATCGCGAAAAATATTGGATAAGATTGTGTTACTGGCCAGCCGAGCCCAGTTACCATTAGAAGCTATTCTTCCTGAAGACGATATTTGGGGAGAGACTGCGGGTGAACTAGGAAACTTCCTATTGTTACAACGCAGTGTGCGTGGTCATTTCCGTATAAGCGCTTTTGTTGAAAATACTATTGCGTTCCACCGCTCTATTCGCAGTGTGACGCCACCGTTAACGGGGGTTCCGTCTAGCGATTTACAGATGGACAGTCTGTCGTTAGAACTGCAACGTTCGATTGATTATCTTTCATCTCAGTTACGCCATGTGCAATTACATCAATTGAAAGTGTGCTGTGATGAAGAGGATGAGAGCGAGCTTGTTCAGGCTCTTAATTACCGTTTAAGCACTAAGGTTTCACCGTTATTACCACCAGAACATGAACTATCTGGACATGTTTTGGCTGACACTGCGGCTACTTCAAATACTCGACGCGTCAACTTATATCCCGATTACTTAAAGCCGAAAAAAGAGCTCCTGACGCTAAAAAATATCGCGTTATCTTGGGGCGTTTCGGCGGCTGCAATTCTATTTTCTTACGGCTATGTGACTTGGCAGAGTAGTGGTTTGGAAGATGAGATTGCTATTGTAAAAAGTAAAGGCGATATCATGAAGTCAGAGCTTGAACGTTATCAAGTCAAGCTACGTAAGCATCAACCTGACAATAATAAGCTGGCAGCTAAAGCCCGCTTAGAGCGTGAAGTCAAGGCGAAGCGAGACTCGCTTAAAGCTGTCGGGAAATACGATGACTCGCAACGCACGGGTTACTCTGGCGTGATGCAATCATTAGCGAAGCTAGGAAACCAAGAAATTTCTTTGTCCGAAATTCGAATCAATACCCATACCTTAGACCTGAAGGGACTAGCGAAAAAACCGAGCTCAGTGCCAAATTGGGTTAGCCAATTTAAAAACGAAATTAGCTTGGTTGGTCGAACGTTTGACGACGTCAAAATAGGTCGAAATGATAAGGATATTGTGACGTTTGAACTAAAAACGCGCGAGGATAAAGAGAAATGAACGAATTCTGGCTCTCATTAGAAGGGCGCTTTGGCGAAATGAGTACGCGTGAAAAAGTGCTCACCGCATTATGCGGTTTAGTTGTCGTGATCATGTTGCTCTTTACGCTGGTATTGGAGCCAAAGCTTAACGAGATCATCAGTAATGAGAGGCAACTAAGTAATTTAAAGCAAGCCAATCAAAAGATTGAAATCGATACGCTACGTATTCAGGCGCAACTTAAGAAAGATCCAAATGCTGAGATTGATCGCGCGATATCTAATCTGTTAGCTGAGAGTCAGCATCTTTCGATGCAATTAGCGGAGATCATCGAGCATCTTATTACACCTTCGCAAATGGCTGAGCTGCTTGAAAATGTGTTGGAGCAGCAAAGTGGCATTCACCTTTTGTCTCTGCAAACCTTGCCATCTGAGCCAATAACGGAAGATAAAGAAGCATCGCAATACTCTGGTTACTACGTGCATCCTGTTCGTATGGAACTGACTGGTGACTATTTTTCTATTGCTAATTATCTGAATAAATTGGAGAGCCTTCCTGCGAGTTATTACTGGCGCAGCTTTAGTTATAAAGTCGAAGAGTACCCGAAAGCGAAGCTTGTGTTAGAAGTCTACACACTAGGATCTAGAGAGGAGTTTATTGGTGGTTAACAAACTCATCATCTCATTGCTTGTTATGGCAGCGGCAGGAACCGCTTGGGCAAACCAGGACCCAACGGCCCCACTTGGTTGGGAAAAGCCAGCGGTTGAAACGTCAGCGAAACTAAAAGTTAAACGGTATCGACTGCCTAAGCTCAACAGTATTGTGTGTAAGCCAAGTACTGATTGTATCGCGATTATGGATAACAAACTTGTCGAAAAAGGCGAGCTATTTAAGGGTTATCGCGTCGCGAGCATTAATAGTGAATTTGTAACTTTAAAGCGTGGTAACCGTCAGTGGGACCTAGAGCTTTTTGATTTAAACGTAAAACAATAATAACCAGAGCCCGATCAGATATGCGCAAATTAGTTGTAGGAATAGCGATTGCTTCTTTAATGGGATGTTCAATGGGTCATCGGAATCCAGTGGAAGTTAAAGAAGCGCTCAATGAATCGATCAATCAAGCGAACAGCCGCACATTGGAAGAAATCCCTTCTTCTGTTGAGGCAGACTTGATGCCAAATTTAGACTCGAACGTTGCATCAGAGCAAGGCACCTCGAAGCGTTTTCGTATTCAAGCGAATGCGGTCGATGCAAGAAGCTTTTTCGCTTCGTTGGTGAAAGGCACAGAGTACAGTGTGGCGATTCACCCATCGGTACAAGGTAATATCACTGTCAACTTATCAGATGTGACATTGGATGAAGTTCTGAATGTCGTACAGAATATGTATGGCTATGACGTGGTGAGGTCTGGCAAAGTTATTCAAATCTACCCAGCAGGTATGCGTACTGTGACCATTCCAGTCGATTACCTGCAGTTCAAGCGTTCTGGTCGCTCATTAACCAGCATTGTTACGGGCTCTGTAACCTCGGCTGGTACGTCTAATTCTGGTGGTAGCTCAGACAGTTCTGACTCGTCAGACTCTAACAATGGAAACAACAACGATAGCTCAACCACATCTACGGGTGGTACACGCATCGAAACCATCACTGAAAGTGACTTCTGGCCTATGCTGCAGCAAGCCGTTGCGAATCTAATTGGTTCAGGCAAAGGGCAAAGTGTGGTTGTAACGCCACAAGCGGGAGTTATTACGGTTCGAGCATTTCCAGATGATATTCGCGAAGTACGCGAGTTCTTAGGTGTATCGCAGGAGCGCATGCAGCGCCAGGTCATTCTTGAAGCTAAAATCCTAGAAGTGACGTTGAATGATGGCTACCAACAAGGCATCAACTGGTCAAACTTATCGGCGTCAATTGGTAACTCGGGTAGTATCGTAGTCAACCGCCCTGAATCGGCATTACCATCATTGGATGCGATTGGCACGCTATTGGGCGGTCAAACTAACGTGACTATCTCTGATGGTAACTTCAATGCCGTGTTGAGCTTTATGTCTACGCAAGGTGACTTGAACGTCCTTTCGAGCCCTCGTATTACCGCTGCCAACAACCAAAAATCTGTCATCAAAGTGGGTACCGATGAGTACTTTGTTACCGAGCTATCGAGCAATGCAGGCAACGGTGAAAACTCAAATGCAGTTCCTGAAGTAGAACTGACGCCATTCTTCTCGGGTATTTCCCTCGATGTGACTCCGCAAATTGATAACAAAGGCAATGTGTTCCTGCATGTTCACCCCGCAGTTATTGAAGTTACAGAAGAAGTGAAGCAATTGAACTTGGGCGGAGATTTCCAAAACATCCAACTGCCATTAGCGAAAAGCTCTATTCGTGAATCAGACTCGGTTATTCGTGCTAAAGATGGCGATGTTGTGGTTATCGGCGGGTTGATGAAACAGCAAAATCGTGAGCTTGTTTCTAAAGTCCCATTTTTGGGCGATGTACCAGCACTGGGGCATTTGTTCCGCAACGTAAATAACGTAACTGAGAAAACAGAATTGGTCATCTTGCTAAAACCGACCGTAGTTGGCGTGAACTCTTGGCAGAAAGAGCTAGAGCGCTCTCGTGATCTGCTGCAAGAGTGGTTCCCAGATGCGCAATAAGCGCTGGGAAAGGTTCTGTTTTTCAAAAGGTTTGTGATTCGAGTATGTACTTGTCACACTTTGGATTCCGAGTTCAGCCTTTTTCGTTAACCCCAAATACAGAAATGTTCTTGGGGTTAGTCCCTCACTATGAGGCGATCCAAACCATCCTAGCTGCCGTGCAAATGGGAGAAGGGGTGATTAAGGTGACGGGAGAAGTCGGCACTGGAAAAACCATGGTATGCCGTAAGCTGATCGAGCAGATTGAATCTGAAGTTGAGCTTATTTACTTACCCAATCCAGTGTTGAATGGGGAACAGTTGCAGTTTGCTGTCGCCAGAGAGTTGGGTATCGAGAACGATGATCCGCTGCGTATCGTTTCCCTCATTCAAGAGCACTTGATTCAAGTACACTCCTTGGGAAAGAAAACCGTCTTGATCGTTGATGAAGCGCAAGCTCTTTCCCCACAAGCTTTAGAAACATTGCGTCTATTTGGCAACCTAGAAACGGAACAAGATAAGCTCATTCAATTGGTGTTATTCGGACAACCTGAGTTGGATGAAAGATTGGCTAACCATGAGCTAAGGCAGTTTCGTCAACGCATTACGTTTAGCTGCCAGTTACGTCCTCTCTCTATCGATGAAGGCGTGGCTTACATCAATAATCGTTTAGATAAAGCAGGTAATGGGGCACACATTTTTTCTATTGAACAGAAAAAAGCGATTTGGCGTTCATCCATGGGGATTCCGCGCTTGATAAACCAAATTAGCCACAAGTCGTTGCTTGCTGCATTTAATGAGCGTTGCACACTATTGAAAAATCATCACGTTTACGCCGCTATGCACGATACGTTTGATGCCCGTAAACCTAAGTTTAAAACACCCGTATTTTGGGGATGGAGTCAACCTTGAGTGCCATCAATAAAGCATTATCAGAACTTGCTGAAAAAACATCGCCGTCAGAGCTTACTCGTGCGGAGATTCCAAGTGTCTCACGCAGTAAACCTTGGCTTTGGCTTGTTGCCGGTTTTTCGTTAAGCCTTGCGGTCGGAAGCTGGGCGGTTTCTCGCGGTCCTGTCCCTTCAGGCGAGCTATCACAATTTCAAACCGATGCTATGCCATTGTCGTCTGTGAATGTCTCACCAATTGTTTCATCGGAGCGCACTCACTCGCCAACGAGTAAAATGACGCCCGATACAACTCAAGTGGTTTACACTAAACCAGCCACACAGCCGGTCGCGCAACAGCCTCACATGCAAGAGACTGATAGGTTCACGCCAAAATCTGAGATAAATATCGCCTCTGAAGATGAAGTTTTACTCGCGCAGTTAGCAACGATGCCGAGCGAGGAGCAATACGATCACGTAACCCGCACGACATCAGAAAACAGCTCAATGCGTATTGAGCAGGTTGAGCTTACACATCGTCAGCTTTCCCTTAAGGCTGTTAGTCGAGCGGAAAAGGCACTCGATGCTAACGATATGCAAACAGCGTTGTCGGCTTATGCCGAGGCGTTGCGTTATGAGCCAATGAATGCAGACACGCGTCAAAAGTTATCAGCGTTGTACTTTGGTAAAGGTGACACGCGTAAAGCATATGAGATTATTCAAGAAGGCATTAACCTAGATACGAACAACCAAGTACTTCGCTTGGCCTTGTCTAAGTTGTTAGTGAAAGCTAATCAACCTGAAGCGGCGCTGAGCCCGCTTGTTCATTTGCCTCCAGTACCAAGTCGAGATTACTTGGCGATGCGTGCGGCATTGGCACAAAAACACAAGCAAAATGACATTGCGCTTGAGAGCTATCAACTCCTCACTCAGCGTGAACCGGAAAACGCGCGCTGGTGGTTAGGTTTGGCTATTCAACAAGAGCGTGCCCTGGCTTTCACTACCGCGATCAACTCTTACAACCAAGCTCTGGGTAAAGTTGGCATTTCGAATCAATCGCAAGCATTTATCCGTGACCGTTTGAGCATCTTGAAAGAGTTGGAGAGCGCACAATGAAAATTCAGTTGAGAAAACGCTTGGGCGACCTTCTGGTAGAGGAAGGTATCGTCTCTGAAGAACAAATCCAGCAAGCACTAAACGCACAACGCAGTACCGGGCAGAAGCTAGGGGATGCGTTAATTGACCTTGGCTTTATTACCGAAAAGCAAATGTTGGACTTCTTGTCTCAGCAGCTTGGTTTGCCACTGATCGATCTTGGTCGTGCGCCTGTGGATGCCGAAGCCGTGCAGATTCTACCTGAGGTACACGCACGTCGCTTACGTGCGATGGTCGTTGCTCGAAATGGGGACACACTGCGCGTTGCTATGAGTGACCCTGCGGACTTGTTCATCCAAGAATCATTGATGAACTTGTTGGGCCAATACAACCTTGAGTTCATTGTGGCTTCAGAGCGTCAGCTCATTTCAAGCTTTGACCGCTATTACCGCCGTACTAAAGAAATCGCCTCCTTTGCTGAGCAGCTGCATGAAGAGCATAAAGATGTACAAAGCTTTGATTACGGTATTGATGAAGCCGATAGTGAAGAGGTTACCGTTGTAAAGCTGGTTAATTCCATGTTTGAAGATGCGGTACAGGTTGGAGCTTCGGATATTCATATTGAGCCAGACGATCAAGTATTGCGTTTGCGCCAGCGTATTGATGGCGTATTGCATGAAACGCTCTTAAATGAAGTGAATATTGCATCGGCTTTGGTTCTTCGACTGAAGTTGATGGCACACCTAGATATTTCTGAAAAGCGCTTGCCACAAGATGGCCGATTCAATATCAAAGTTCGTGGCCAATCAATAGATATTCGTATGTCGACGTTACCAACGCAGTACGGAGAATCTGTGGTAATGCGTCTGCTTAACCAGTCCGCTGGTTTGCGTCCGTTAGAAGAGTCAGGCTTGCCGCCAGACTTGCTTGCTCGCTTACGTCGACAGCTGGCGCGTCCGCACGGCATGATTTTGGTTACCGGGCCGACAGGTTCTGGTAAAACCACCACGCTTTACGGCGCATTGAGTGAGCTCAACGAACCTGGGAAAAAGATCATTACAGCAGAGGACCCGGTTGAATATCGTCTGCCTCGCATCACTCAGGTACAGGTTAACAGTAAGATCGATCTAACTTTCTCGCGTGTCCTTAGAACCTTTTTACGTCAAGACCCAGACATCATTCTTGTTGGTGAGATGCGTGATCAAGAGACGGTAGAAATTGGTCTGCGAGCTTCAAATCGAATTTGATCATTATGCTCGTGATTCTAATACCAACCCTGGCGGTGATGGTATTGCTATTGTGCTATCTGACTCAAATATACCACCCTCACCAGGTGCGACAGGTGGCGCTCTTGGTTATGGTGTCAAACCCGATATGGAAGGCTTTGCTGGGGGGTGGATAGCATTTGGTATTGATGAGTATGGTAACTTCTCCGAACAAGGTAGCTTTGAAGATCGACAATATAGGCCGGGTCGGAAAAAACACTCGATTACTATACGTGGAGCGGGTTATCAAAAAACCTTCAATGGCTCTTTGTCCAATGCTTGGTTTGGCGGTTATAAATTTATTAAAAACAACACCAGTGTGGGCTCTCTAGATGAGAAAGGAGGCTGGAATAGTCACGGCAATTATTTGGTAGGTAGAGCACCATCGGATGTTCATCGTTATAGAATGATAGTTGATAGTCGGGAAGATATTCCTGGGCGAGAGAGTGGTGTTTGGGTATCAATTGAGCGGAAAATTAATGGTTCGGAATGGGAATCTATCATAGAGCCATTCGATGTAATGAAGAATTTCGGACAGCCAGAACCACCAGAAAACTTTATGGTCTCAATCACTGCGGGTACTGGTGCTAATACGAATATCCATGAAGTGGCAAATATGAAGTTATGTGCCGACCGATTCAATCGAGAGCCTAAAATAGACCATTTCCGATTTGAATATGACGGTTCGGGAGATGTTTGTGAAGCGCAACGAGTGACTTTAAGTGCTTGTATGAATTCCCAATGTACTGAGACTTACCCTGGTAATTTAACCAATCCTAAAGAGCTAGAAGTTATACTGAAAGATTTATCAAATGCTGAGTGGCAGGACTCTAATGGAGAGAGCATTCCATTAAGAGTTCTGAAATTTAATGATCGGATTAATTTGCAAATTCGTTCACAGGGAGCAGGTAGTGCCAAACTTGGTCTTGAGAAAATGTCCATTGAGGCTCCGAATATTGAGCCTATAAAATGTAAACTAAATGGGGAAAATGATTTTAATTCTGCGTGTACCATAGTTTTTGATAGCTCGATTACTGTCGGTGTTCCCGATAAAGTTGCCTCTCTGCCATTCTTTGATGAAAGCGGCAACCAGTACAGCAAATACAGCAATACCCCGTTTGTCAGTTTGTGTGAGTCTGTATCTTCGATGCCAGAGACAGATATTGTCAAGAATATTGAAATGAGGTTTGCGTACGAGCAGCCAGAATCTGGTGAAACGGTCTCTGTTCGCTTTAAAAATTCAAACGGAAAATTTGGCGAACCAGTACAGCTCAAAACAACAGAATGGACATCCATTGATAATGTATACTTTACATCTAGTGGGAAAGCTAGTTTTGATCTTCGTTATCCTGAAGTAGGAAAAGTTAGTGTTAAAGCAAGAATTAAAGATGATTCTGAATCAGAGAACTTAAGTAGTTTTGTTAGCTTCCCGGCGTACCTTGAAGTAAATGCAACTAGTACTACTGCCCAAGATGGCACTTGTAACAACAGTGATGATGGCTGTTCAGTAGGATTTTTAGCTGCGGGTGAAGAGTTTGATATGACCATTACCGCTTATCAAGATGATGGCTCTGTAGCGAAAAACTACCATGAAGAGACGATTGCAATCAGCAACGAGGTTAAGTACCCATCAGTTGGAGCATCAGCCCAACTTTTGAATGATGAGTTACCTGAATCAAGTCAATGGTCTAATGGCAGTGTGACGTTTGCTCAATCTGTGACTGACGTGGGGGCTTTTGAGTTTAAGGCGCAAGCACCGATTGCAACGGACGCGAATGGTGATGATTTAGGTACGTCTGTGTATCTTGGTAGTAGTGCGTTTAAAATCCAAGATGGTAATTTGACGGTTGGTCGTTTTTATCCCGGACAATTTAGCGTTTACGAAAATATAGACGCTGATATGTCCACTCGTTGGGCATACCCCAATGAGCAAAGTTTTACGTATATGAGACAGCCTTTTGGACTAAAGCAATTCTATATTGAAGCGTTGACGAAAGGGGGCGGAGCGCTGCGTAACTATGCTTATTTCGATGATCACTTCGCGAAGTTTAACTTGTATGAAAGTGACTCCAAATATATAGGTAGATTCAGTGCCCCAAACACATATTCAGGTGAATGGTTAAACAGCAGCAACAAACCATACGTATCAGGACAAAGTGTTGGAAAATTCAGTGCTAATGCACTTTTATGGGAAAAAGTTATTACTCAGCCAGATGGTCCATTAAATTATCTTGAAAAGTCCAATGACACTTCAATTTCTATTGATTTGTCATTGGACTCAATAGATAAGTCGGGTGTAACGATTGGTACAAAAGAACTTAAAGTCCAACCCGATATCCGTTTTGGTCGAATTGACTTGGACGATGTAGGTGGCAACCAAGGTACGACCTTGTATATCCCACTGAGAACCGAGTATTGGAACGGCAGCCGTTTCATCACCAACACCGATGATAGCCAAACCGATGTGGCCGGTGTGACCGCCGCTCAAAATCACATTTGGCCTACGGGAACAAATGCAGCGCCGACCGATGTCTCGTTAGGTGACGGTGGTGTGGTTTCTTCCGGTGTTTCACGTACCGTGACCGCAGAGCAAGCAAGTCCGTACCGCCAACAAACACGTGTGTGGTTAGATTTAGACGCACGCCCTTGGCTCAAGTACAACTGGGACAATAAGAAAGCTGGTGAAGAAAACCCATCCTCCGTCGTCACCTTCGGTATTCACCGTGGTAATGACCGTGTGATTTACCGTGGTGAGCCAGGGTTAACCGGACAGTAACAACTTAGGTTTTTGCCCTTAAGTTAGGAAACTGCAAGAAATTGAGGCTTTCTGCTCATGTTTGTGTACCAATACCTTGCTGTGACAGCGAGGCATTGGTACATTTAGAGCAATTTTTGTCTTCTATATTTTTGCAGGATGAGCGAAGAGTATGTTTAAGAAACTTCGTGGCATGTTTTCTAACGATCTATCTATCGATTTAGGTACAGCCAACACTCTAATTTACGTAAAAGGGCAAGGAATTGTCCTTGATGAACCTTCTGTAGTTGCTATTCGTCAAGATCGTGTAGGTTCTGCAAAAAGCGTTGCTGCAGTCGGTCACGCAGCAAAACAGATGCTTGGTCGTACACCTGGCAACATTTCCGCTATCCGCCCAATGAAAGACGGCGTAATCGCTGACTTCTACGTAACCGAAAAAATGCTTCAGCACTTTATCAAGCAAGTGCATGACAACAGCATCCTAAAGCCAAGCCCACGTGTTCTTGTTTGTGTTCCTTGTGGTTCTACCCAAGTTGAGCGTCGCGCAATTCGTGAATCAGCACTTGGTGCTGGTGCCCGTGAAGTTTACCTAATCGACGAGCCAATGGCGGCGGCAATTGGTGCTGGTTTACGCGTATCTGAGCCGACAGGTTCAATGGTGGTCGATATCGGTGGTGGTACAACTGAAGTTGCCGTTATCTCTCTAAACGGTGTGGTTTACTCATCGTCTGTACGTATCGGTGGTGACCGCTTTGATGAAGCTGTGATCAACTACGTACGTCGTAACTACGGCAGCTTGATTGGTGAAGCAACGGCTGAAAAGATCAAACACGAAATCGGTTCTGCTTACCCTGGTGATGAAGTTCAAGAGATTGAAGTTCGCGGTCGTAACCTTGCAGAGGGTGTGCCACGCAGCTTTAGCTTGAACTCAAACGAGATCCTAGAAGCGCTTCAAGAGCCGCTATCTGGCATCGTATCAGCAGTCATGGTTGCACTAGAACAGTGTCCACCAGAGCTAGCTTCAGATATCTCTGAAAACGGCATGGTGCTAACCGGTGGTGGCGCACTACTGAAAGATCTTGATCGCCTACTTATGGAAGAAACGGGTATTCCTGTGGTTATCGCGGAAGATCCACTAACGTGTGTTGCGCGTGGTGGCGGTAAAGCACTAGAAATGATCGACATGCACGGTGGCGATCTGTTCTCTGAAGAATAAAGGTTTAGGTGAAGCTCATGTCGGGCTTCACCTTCATTTCTGCTCTCTCTGTAATTCAAACATGCTCCATACCTAAAAGTATTTAGTTAAGTATTTTTAGGTTGCCAAGTAAGGCTCAATAATCATGGAAGCAATCAGGTCAAAAACAAGATGAAACCGATTTTCGGCAGAGGTCCGTCTCTGCAATTACGTCTGTTTTTTGCTGTCATCGTGTCGGCGAGCTTAATGCTGGCCGATAGTCGTCTAGATACGTTTTCCAACGTTCGATACCTACTAAACAGTATGGTTGCACCGATTCAGTACGCAGCGAATTTGCCTCGTAGTATGTTCGATGGCGTATTTGAACGTTTTAATTCTCATCAGGCATTGGTTGAAGGCAATCGCAGCTTAAAGCGAGAAGTGCTACGCCTGAAAAGCGAGCTTATCTTGCTCGACCAATATAAAGAAGAAAACCAACGCCTACGTAAGTTGCTAGGATCTTCATTTGTCCGTGATGAAAAGAAAGTCGTGACAGAAGTAATGGCGGTGGATACTTCACCTTATCGTCATCAAGTGGTGATCGATAAAGGCCGTATTGATGGTGTTTACGTTGGTCAGCCTGTTATCAACGAGAAAGGCATCGTCGGTCAGGTTACGTTTGTCGCAGCGCACAACGCACGTGTTCTGCTGCTAACGGACGCGAAAAATGCAATTCCTGTCCAGGTGATCCGCAATGATATCCGAGTGATCGCATCGGGCAATGGTGAAATGGATGAAATCCAACTGGAGCACATTCCAACCAGCACAGATATTCAGGTTGGTGATTTATTGGTGACATCCGGTTTAGGTGGCATTTACCCTGAGGGATATCCAGTCGCGACGGTTACCAATGTGGATCACGATACGCGTCAAGAGTTCGCCTCAATCAAGGCTGAGCCGGTAGTGGAGTTTGATCGCTTACGCTACCTACTGCTGATTTGGCCGAATGAAGACCGTCAACACAAAGTACTGCGGTCCAATGTAGATGAAGGGTTAGAGCAAGAACAAGAGGTAACCGATGGCCAATAATGTATTGAGTAGCCGAATGGTGATTGGCGTCAGTTTCTTCGTTGCGCTGGTACTGCAAACCATTCCATGGCCAGGTGTGTTAGATGTGTTACGTCCGTCATGGTTGTTCCTTGTCACGTGTTATTGGGTGTTGGCACTACCGCACCGAGTGAACGTCGGAACTGCGCTAGTGTTGGGCTTATTGTGGGATATCTTGATCGGCTCAACGCTTGGAATTCGTGGCATGATGATGTCGATCGTTATCTACCTTGTGGCGCTGAATTTCCTGTTGATTCGCAACATGGCATTGTGGCAACAGTCGATTTTAATTGCCTTTTTTACTGCGTTATTGGAAGTTTTGATATTCTGTGGGGAATATTTGAACCAGGACGTAGTATTTAATCCATTATCTCTGTGGACGGCGGCAATAAACTGTATACTTTGGCCATGGATGTTTTTATTAATGCGACGAGTTCGTCGTGCATGGCACGTAAGGTAAAGCGGTGAAGAAAAGCTTATCTCTCGTTCTCGCATCGGGTTCTCCGAGAAGAAAAGAGCTGCTTGCTCAACTGGGTTATGATTTTGAGATCGTATTGCCTGATGTTGAGGAAGCCAAACAGGCTCATGAGCAAGCACAAGATTACGTGTTGCGTCTTTCTTTGGAAAAAGCTCAGGCAGGCTTAGCGTTGGCTAAGCCTGATTCCGTTGTATTGGGCTCTGATACGGTCGTCGTATGCGATGACCGTGTGCTAGAAAAACCAAAAAGTTTTGAAGATTCAAAGCGTATGCTTACTGACTTATCGGGTCGTCGCCATCAAGTGATGACTGCGGTGAGCGTTGTATCATCGGAACAACAACATTCAGTGGTCGTTACCACTGACGTGTGGTTCAAACCACTGACTCACGAAGAAATCGAACAATATTGGCAGTCAGGAGAGCCATGCGATAAAGCTGGAAGTTATGGTATTCAGGGACTCGGAGGGCGATTTGTCACCCGGATCGAAGGCAGTTATCACGCTGTAGTAGGCTTACCTTTGTTCGAAACCGATCAGCTAATTCAAGAATTTTTATAATTGTTTTGAGGTGTGCACATGAGTGCAGAATTGCTGCTTAACGTGACCCCGAGTGAAACTCGTGTGGCCATGATTGAAGGTGGAGTACTACAAGAAATACATATCGAGCGCGAATCGCGTCGCGGTATTGTGGGCAATATATACAAAGGCAAAGTAAGCCGAGTGTTACCAGGTATGCAGGCGGCTTTCGTCGACATTGGTTTAGATAAAGCGGCGTTTTTACATGCGTCAGATATTGTTCCTCATACCGAATGTGTGGCAGAAAACGAAAAACAGCAGTTTCAAGTCCGTGATATCTCTGAACTGGTACGCCAGGGACAAGACATTGTTGTGCAAGTGGTCAAAGATCCGCTCGGCACGAAAGGTGCGCGTTTAACGACGGATATCACCTTACCTTCGCGTTATCTTGTTTTTATGCCGGGGGCCAGCCATGTCGGTGTTTCGCAGCGTATTGAAAGTGAGAAAGAGCGTGAGCGTTTGAAAAAGGTGGTGAACCATTACTGCGATGAGCACGGTGGTTTTATCATTCGTACCGCGGCAGAAGGCGCTGATGAAAAAGAGCTCTCTCAAGATGCGGCATTTCTAAAGCGTTTGTGGCTAAAAGTCATGGAGCGTCGCTCAAAATACAAAACGCGTTCAACACTTTACGGTGAACTCGGCTTAGCTCAACGCATTCTGCGTGACTTTGTTGGCACAGAGCTCGATAAGATCATGGTCGACTCCCGCCTTGAATACGAGAACCTGAAAGAATTCACTTCTGAGTATGTACCGGAGTTAACAGATAAGCTTGAGCTTTACGAAGGTGACAAGCCAATCTTTGACATGTACGACACCGAAAACGAAATTCAGCGTTCTTTAGAGCGCAAGGTCGAGCTAAAATCGGGCGGCTATTTGATCATCGATCAAACCGAAGCCATGACCACCATCGACATCAACACGGGTGCATTTGTTGGTCGTCGTAATCTCGAAGAGACTATCTTCAATACCAATATAGAGGCAACGCAAGCTATTGCGCGTCAGCTACGTTTACGTAACCTCGGCGGTATCATCATTATTGATTTTATCGATATGGCATCCGAAGAGCATCGTCAGCGAGTGCTTACCTCACTGGAAACGGCGCTGGCGAAAGACCGAGTAAAAACCAACATCAACGGCTTTACCCAGCTTGGCTTAGTTGAAATGACGCGTAAGCGCACACGAGAAAGTATTGAACATATCTTGTGTTCTGGCTGTCCTACTTGTGAAGGCCGTGGCAGCGTGAAAACGGTCGAAACCGTATGCTTTGAGATATTACGCGAGATTACTCGTGTGAACCGTGCTTACGACGCCGATAATTTTGTCGTGTACGCATCGCCGTTTGTTGCTGAAGCACTATTGGGCGATGAGTCTCATGCGCTGGCTGAGCTCGAAGTATTTATTGGCAAGCAAGTGCGAGTTCAGGCTGAACCCCTGTACATTCAGGAACAGTTTGACGTCGTAATGATGTAATTTGGAACATTTGTGAATTCTGGTGTTAACCGTTTTGGGCGTTTTTGTGCGTGGAGTTTAGTTACTGTATTGGTGTTATTAGCCATATTAGTAACCACGCTTCGCGTCACACTGCCGCAACTTAACCATTTCCAAGATGAGATCAAAACCTGGGTCAAACAAGGCACAGGTTTTGACGTTTCTATTGCCAATGTCGCAGGGACGTGGCGCAATAATCATCCCTCAATTGCGTTACTGGGTTTAGAGGCAAATCTACCAAACGTGCAAGATGCCCGCTTCGCTGTTGAAGAAGTCCAAATTGAGTTCGATCTTATTCAATCTCTTTTTCAACTTAAACCTGTAGTTGCAGACCTTACCATTCATAACCTCGCTTTAGACATTCACACGGTAGACATTCTGCCGACTTCTCATCGTCAAGATCCGAAGCCTGAAGTGGATAAGAGCGAAGTGAAACTCATTGACCAACTCGACTCACTTCTTTTACGTCAGTTCGAAGACTTCACTATTAGCGATTCACGGATTTGGTATAAGTCGGTGTCTGGTGAAACTCGCCGTTTAGATATTGAGCAGCTTCGTTGGAGCAATCAAGGGAAACGTCACGTAGCCGAAGGCACGGTTAGCATTGCCGATGTTCGCCTGAATTCATTGTTGGTAAGCGCTAACTTTAAAGATCATGGCTCGTTGCGTGATGTATCTGGTGAGTTTTATGTGAGTGCTCAAGATGTCTCGGTCACACCTTGGCTGACCACTTACATGCAAGAAGAGTCAGGAGCAGAGTCGGGTAAAGTCAGCTTAAATACTTGGCTAACGCTCAAACATAGCCAACCGCATGATGCTTATGTTGAATTACTGCCTTCCGAGTTGGTGTGGAATGAAGATGGACATCATGAGCTGTTTATTGAGTCTGGAATTTTCAATCTTCGACCAGATAAACAAGGCTGGAAAGTAAATGGCCACTCACTTCAGATCAGAACCGATAATACCCCTTGGCCAGAGCTAGACGTCGCGTTTGATTGGCAACCAAACGGCTGGATGCTTAATCTCTCTCAACTCGACATTGAAGCACTCATTCCGCTCATTAAGCTGGCTCCAGAGTCAGAGTCGACCAGTGACCTTATTAACAAACTAGCACCGAAAGGTCGGGTCGAAGATGTCCGATTGTCAATGAACGGTGGTTTAGACACCTTACGCTACTCGGCTGAACTGGATGAACTCGCGATGACACAATGGGAGCTCCTACCCGGGTTTCATCACGTACAGGGCAGCGTATCGGGGGATGTGAATCAAGCTAAAGCAAAAGTCACCGTCATTGATGATGTCTTTCCGTACGGCGATGTATTCCAAGCTCCGCTGAATATCAAACAAGGTGAAGTCGATATTATCTGGCAGCAAGATGATGCGGGTTGGCGTTTGTGGGCGGATAAAGTGACGGCAGCAACGCCTGATCTTCAAGTCTTGGGGGCATTCCGTCTTGATTTTCCAAAAGAACAAAGCCCATTTTTATCGTTCTATGCCGAAGCGGATCTCTACAACGCGGGTGAGACATGGCGCTATCTACCGACTCTGGCACTTGGACAAGACTTGACCGACTATCTTTCGACCGCGATTCAGGGCGGTAAAGTGAACACAGCGAAATTGTTGTGGTATGGCGAGTTAGGTGATTTTCCTTACAAAGAACATAATGGCATGTTCCAAGCTTGGGTTGGATTAAAAGACGCGAAATTTAGCTTTGATACGGCATGGCCAACCATCACGGATTTGCAGCTAGACTTGCTGTTTGAAAATGATGCCATGTATTTGGATTCAAAATCAGCCACACTAAATGGCGTTCATGCCAAGCGTATCACTGGGCGAATCCCTGAGTTGGCAGAAGGTGGACACATCGAGATTGAAGCGAAAGCAAGCGCGCCGGGTAATGAAGTCCGTGACTACATGATGGCGACGCCATTAGTGGATTCAGTCGGTGCCGCATTGACAGCGCTGCAAGTGAGTGGGCCCGTTTACTCTGAGTTTCAACTCAACATACCGTTTGATTTTGAGAAAGACTCTCGCGCTTGGGGTTATGCCGATTTAACAGAAAATCGTGTTGATATTGAAGCGCCGCCAATGACGCTTGAAAACGCCACAGGACGTATCACCTTCGACAATGATGTGGTTACCACATGGGGTTTGTCGGCCGAATTATTACAACAGCCTATCTCTCTTGATTTCCATGGAGAGAGTGCGGAGCAAGGCTACAACGTGACAATTAATACACTAGGAGATTGGGATGTCGAGCCGCTCAAACCCTATGTCGGTGAGCGTTGGTTAAACCTTGTTTCTGGCCATGCGCCGTGGCAAATGGATATTGACTTGCAACTCAATGATGTTGGTTTCACTTATCAGCTTGAAGTGCTGGCGCAGCTAAATCGTCTGGCTAGTCAATATCCTTATCCTTTAGCGAAAAAAATTGGTGAGTCTGGGCAAGCGAAACTGCAAGCATCCGGCAACCAAGAGAGTATTTCAGCACGACTACAGATCCCAAATGTGAAGTATCAAACTGAGATAGATATCGCTGGCGATGTCCCGGTTCTGACTGCGACTCATTTAATGGTTGGCAAAGGTGGCTTCCGGATTAGTCCTATTGTCGGGCACGATGCTTCGGTGCGTGTCGAAGAACTGAATTTAGACCAATGGGCGGAGCTTGCGCAGGTCTCTGAGAGCAAGCCTTCATCGTCTGTTTTGGCAAGCATGAAAACGCCGACCATTCCATTGCCGACACGCATTGAAGTTGAAACGCCAAACTTACAGCTCGGTGGGATTGAGTTTCATGATGTGGATTTTTCAGCAAGCAAGAAAAATTTGAGTTGGCAACTCGATGTGGACAGTCAAGAGGTTAAAGGGAAAGCTAACTATCTGAAACCCTATGATCTATCGGTCTCTCTAGAGCACTTGCATCTGTACATCCCAGGGTTTGAAGAGATGACCAAAGAGCGCAGTTCAATCTTTGCGAGTGAAGATCAAAACGCACCTTTGATTACCAATTTTGACCGCAAGTTTCACGCAGAGATGCCAAACTTAACTTTGAACATCGATGATTTTTGGCTGCAAGGTTACAAAGTGGGCAAAGTTAATGTTGATTTGCAGCGTCGCGAGAACCGCTTGGAGTGGAAAAATATCACCTTTAGTAGCGGCAAAAACCGCATTGATATGAGTGGTTGGTGGGACCTGACGAAAGAGAGTAGTCATTCCAACTTAACCATGAAAATGAAAGGTGATAACAACACCGATCTTATGGAGCGCTTTGGTATTACATCAGGCATTCAACAAGCACCATTTGAGATCAATGCCAATATGGAATGGGACGGCGCACCTTGGTCAATGAAGACACAAACCTTGCAAGGAAACGTCTCAACGGAATTTGGTAAAGGCGTGATCAGTGAAGTTAGTGGTGCGGCACGCTTGTTAGGCTTGTTTAGCTTGGATTCTATCATCCGTAAGATGCAGCTCGACTTTACCGACGTATTCGATAAAGGCATGGCATTCAACTCGATCACGGGAACGGGCAAAATCCAAGACGGTGTGTTTATCACCAATGATATCGTAATGGATGCGTTAGCAGGGGAAATGCAAATCCGCGGTATCGCTAATATGAACAGCAGAATGGTTGATGCGGAAGTGAAATTCACACCAGACATCACATCAGGCCTACCAATGCTGACCGCGTTTGCCGTTGCGCCTCAAACTGCTTTGTATGTCTTGGCCATCTCTACGGTGATATCTCCGGTGGTTGAGGTCTTCACTCAAGTCAATTATGAAGTGAAAGGCTCACTAGATTCACCAACGGTGAAAGAAATTTCGCGAAGTAAAGGTGAATACAAGCTGCCAGAAAAACTGCGTGAACAGGCCAAATAACTCACCGAATATAATGGAATAGGGAGGAAACACATGGAGCGTGTTGGCATTATTCAAATGACTTCGGGTCCGGATATTAACGCGAATTTGGACTTCATTGAAAAACAGTGTGCTTTAGCGAGCAAGCAAGGTGCCAAACTTGTTCTTACTCCTGAAAATACAGTGCTATTTTCCAGTCGCGAAGCTTATCATCAACATGCAGAGCCACTTGGCAGTGGCATGATTCAACAGCGGCTCTGTGAAATCGCTAGAAAGAACCAGTTAACGCTAATTGTCGGAAGCATGCCCATTCAAACCGCAAAAGGTGTCACCACCACAACACTTGTATTTCCGCCGCACGGTAAATGCATTGCTCACTATGACAAACTGCATATGTTTGATGTCGACGTAGCCGATGGTTATGGTAGTTATCGTGAGTCGGATACGTTTATGGCGGGTAATCAAATAGTCGTTGCGGAAACTGATATCGGCAGTGTTGGATTGAGCATTTGTTATGATTTACGTTTCCCAGAACTTTATAAAGTATTACGTCAAGAAGGGGCGGATATCATTGTGGTGCCCGCTGCGTTTACCGCTGTGACGGGGCAAGCTCACTGGGAAATACTATTGCGAGCTAGAGCGATTGAGACACAATGTTGGATTTTGGCAAGCGGACAAACTGGAACGCATCCATGTGGACGAAAAACATGGGGACACTCAATGGTCGTTGACCCTTGGGGACGTATCCATAAACAGCTTCAGGATGAAGTAGGCTTATTGGTGACAGAGATAGATTTGTCACAAAGCCAACAAGTAAGGCAGAATATGCCGCTGACTCAACACAGTCGCTTTCAAAATGAATTGAGACGGAAATAAAAGAGCTAACTATGAGCACAAACCAAATAGAACAGGCACTCCTTGCCCCAAATGGTCTGACAGAACAAGACATTGCTGACACGCTTGCCAGCATTGCGACGCGCCAGATCGATTATGCGGACATTTACTTTCAGTCCAGCTGGCATGAGTCTCTGGTTCTAGAAGACAGCATCATCAAAGATGGCTCTTTTAACATTGATTGTGGTGTTGGTGTCCGTGCAGTAACTGGCGAAAAAACCGGCTTTGCCTACTCTGATCAAATCCAGCCTGAAGGCCTGAAGCAGAGTGCAATGGCGGCGCGCGGTATTGCTCAGCAAGGGCAGAATGGTAAAGTCCAAGCGTTTAAACGCACCGAAAACCAAGCGTACTACGCCGCTGTGAATCCACTAGCTGAATGGGAAAAGCAGCAAAAAACAGAATTGCTCAAATCTCTAGATGCTTACATCCGCACTAAAGAACCATTGATTAAAGAAGTCTCGATCAGCATCAGCGGTGTGCATGAGCAGATGCTTGTTGCGGCAACAGACGGTACTTATGCAGGCGATATTCGTCCTTTGGTGCGTTTGTCTATTAGCGTGCTCGCACAAAAAGGCGAACGACGTGAACGCGGTAGCGCTGGTGGCGGCGGCCGTTTCGGTTACGATTTCTTTTTAACGGAAAGCAATGGTGTGAAACAAGCTTTCCATTATGCAGACGAAGCGATTCGCATGGCGTTAATCAACCTTGAAGCAGAAGCAGCACCAGCAGGCATGATGCCAGTGGTATTGGGTTCTGGCTGGCCTGGCGTGTTGCTACACGAAGCGGTAGGTCATGGACTAGAAGGTGACTTTAACCGCAAAGAGTCGTCAGTGTTCTCTGGAAAAATGGGTCAACAAGTGACGTCTTCACTGTGTACCATCGTAGATGACGGCACGTTAAAAGACCTTCGTGGTTCACTGAATGTGGATGATGAAGGGGTAAACGGTCAGTACAACACGCTTATCGAGAATGGTGTGCTGAAAGGCTATATGCAAGACAAGCTAAACGCGCGGCTAATGGGTGTAAATCCAACGGGTAACGGTCGTCGTGAGTCTTATGCACATTTACCAATGCCGCGTATGACCAACACCTACATGCTACCAGGTGAACATACGCCAGAAGAAATAATCTCGACGGTCGAGAAAGGGTTGTATGCGCCAAACTTTGGTGGCGGCCAGGTGGACATTACTTCGGGTAAGTTTGTGTTCTCTGCATCCGAAGCATACTTGATTGAAAACGGTAAAATTACGCGCCCTGTTAAAGGTGCGACGTTGATTGGCTCAGGTATCGAAGCAATGCAGCAAGTCTCTATGGTCGGTAACGACCTAAGTATCGACAAGGGCGTTGGCGTATGTGGTAAAGCAGGTCAAAGTGTGCCAGTTGGTGTTGGTCAGCCGACCTTGAAACTGGACTCACTGACAGTGGGTGGCACTGAGTAACTCAGTTGAATCGTTATAAAAAGAGCGCTCATTAGAGCGCTCTTTTGCTTTGTGAGTCGGTGTCAATTACAGGTTTTCTTCAGCAAATTCCGCCAAGCGGCTACGAACCACGCCGTTAAGGTGAATATTCGCGCTGCCTTCAAAGTTCTTGAAGCGTTCAACCATGTAGGTCAAACCAGAGGTCACTGGGGTGAGGTAATGGGAGTCAATCTGCGCCAAGTTACCGGAGCAGACGATTTTGGTTCCTTCACCACAGCGGGTGATGATGGTTTTGATTTGTGATGCAGTGAGGTTTTGACACTCATCAAGCAGTACAAACGCATTTTGAATCGAACGGCCACGCATAAAGTTGATCGATTTAAATTGAATGTTGGCTTTATCGCAGATGTACTTCAATGAGCCTTCAGTGCAGTGATCGTGTTTATGTAGCGCTTCCAAGGTATCGGTCACCGCCGCTAACCACGGCATCATTTTCTCCTCTTCGGAGCCGGGTAAGAAGCCGATGGATTCACCGATATCTGGCGTGTTACGTGTTACGATAATTTTATCGAACATGCTTTTTTCAATGGTTTGCTCCAATGCTGCTGCCATTGCCAGTAATGTCTTACCACTACCCGCCGCACCCGTTAGAATCACCAAGTCAATTTCTGGATCGAGTAAGGCATCTAACGCCATTCCCTGGTAGATATTTTTAGGTGTGATGTCCCAAGCCTTACGATGCATTAGACGTTCGCGGCTCAGGTCGAGAAGCGTTAGCTTGTCTTCATTGATGGTTTCTACGCGACCAGCAAAGTCACTGTCTTCATCAATAACGTATTGGTTGATAAAGGTTGGGTCGAAGGGTTCGCGACTGAGTTTGTGGTAAGTTTTTCCGCCCAGTGCATAGCTTTCTACTTCCTCAATACCGCTCCAGAAATCACCTTCACGCAATTGAAAGCCTTTGGTTAGGTATTGAATGTCGTCAATCAGTTGGTCGGTTCTATAGTCCTCAACAAAGCGTACACCAGCCCCTTTGGCTCGCAGACGCATGTTGATGTCTTTCGTGATCAGTACCACTTCACGTGGTGCACGTTTATTTTGCAGATAAAGCACCGCGTTGAGAATACGGTTGTCACCGGCTTTGTCGGCGAAGGCTTTGACGGTTTCCTGCAGTTCAAAATCCGCCAAAATGGAAATGGTACCTTGGTCGGGGTTGTCTTTAGAAACAGGAATGCCTTCAGAGATTTCATCTGGCGTTGCTTCTTTAAACAAATCTTCCAAGGTGCGAATAGCCACGCGCGCATCTCTTGCAACGTCGCGCTTACTGTCTTTGATTCGGTCGAGTTCTTCCAACACGGTCATGGGGATAACGACATCGTGTTCTTGGAAAGAGAAGATGGCAAAGGGTTCATGAAGAAGAATGTTGGTATCGAGTACAAACAGTTTCCGATCGGTATCGCCCATAGCGTCTCCTTGCCGTAGTACGGCTCTGCATGCGAGTTGTTAGGTCGTTTCCAAATAGGTGTGAAGTGACCTAACTCTGATTGCTTGCAATAGAGGTTGTCGGGCTGATGTCGGCTAGTGTGCAACCGAGTAGCAAGACAACTTACTGCAAACCCGTGTTGATCCTAATCGTGTACTAACGCGCTTAAATCATATGCAATGGTTTTAAACGCCCCTCATTAGAAGTATACGTAATATTTACGTTCTACAACTTAATAATTGGCATGAGTATTTTACAATTTGATTGCATTTAGAGTTTGGGAAAAAAAGTTTCTGCTTGGTGCGGTTTCGGCGTGACCTAAATCACAGCTTCAAGTAAGATTAGCGACCTTTTTCTGCGTATAGGCTACGTCCGATTTATCATGTTGAGCTGGCTTAAAAAATACTCAGTTCATACTGAAATGACGAATGCTATCGGCATAGCAGAAGCCAGAATCAGATCTAAACTATTATCCATGCCCACGGGCATGAGTAGACCAACAAGAAATACGAATCAAGAACTAATAACGAGGTAGTCAATTCATGACATTTGCTTTGGGGCAGCGCTGGATTAGCGATACGGAAAGCGATTTAGGTTTAGGTACCGTTGTAGCAATGGATGCTCGTACTGTGACATTGATGTTTGCAGCGTCAGAGGAAAACCGAGTTTACGCACGTAACGATGCACCTGTTACCCGAGTCACCTTTAATGTTGGGGATGTCATCGATTGCCAAGAAGGTTGGTCTCTAAAAGTAGAAGAAGTACTGGAAGATGAAGGTCTTTACACCTATTTCGGTACTCGTGAAGACACGCAAGAAACCGCTGTTGTTCTGCGTGAGATTTTTCTTAGCAACCAAATTCGTTTTAACAAACCTCAAGATAAGTTGTACGCCGGTCAAATCGACCGTATGGACAACTTTGTTCTGCGTTATCGTGCGCTAACCAACCAGTTTGAGCAGCATAAGAGCCCAATGCGTGGCCTATGTGGTATGCGTGCAGGTTTGATCCCTCATCAGCTTTACATCGCGCACGAAGTTGGCCGTCGTCACGCGCCACGCGTCTTGTTGGCGGATGAGGTAGGTTTGGGTAAAACCATCGAAGCGGGCATGATCATCCACCAACAAGTTCTGTCTGGTCGTGCCGAACGCATTTTGATTGTGGTGCCTGAAACACTGCAGCATCAATGGCTGGTTGAGATGATGCGTCGTTTCAATCTGCATTTCTCTATCTTTGACGAAGAGCGCTGTATCGAAGCGTTTGCGGATGCAGAAAACCCATTTGATACTCAGCAATATGTGCTGTGTTCTTTGGATTTCCTACGCAAGAGCCGCAAGCGTTTTGAACAAGCACTGGAAGGTGAATGGGACCTACTGGTTGTCGATGAAGCGCACCACCTAGAGTGGAGCCAAGACAAACCAAGTCGCGAATACCAAGTGGTAGAAGGCTTGGCTGAACGTACTCCTGGTGTGTTGCTACTGACTGCAACGCCAGAGCAGCTTGGTCGTGAGAGTCACTTTGCTCGTCTGCGTTTGTTGGATCCAGACCGCTTCTATGATTACGAAGCATTCGTTGAGGAAGAAGAGCAATACGCGCCCGTAGCAGATGCGATTACTTCACTCTTTTCCGGTGAAAAGCTACCTAATGAAGCAAAAAACCAGATCACTGAGTTGTTGTCTGAACAAGACGTAGAACCACTTTTCCGCATTATCGAAAGTGAAGCGGACGAAGAAGCTAAAGCGTCGGCACGCCAAGAGCTGATCGATAACTTGATGGATCGTCATGGTACAGGGCGTGTTCTGTTCCGTAACACGCGCGCGGCCATCAAAGGCTTCCCTACGCGTAACGTGCATCTGATGCCAATGGATATTCCACCGCAATACACTACATCAATGCGTGTTGCAGGGATGATTGGCGGTAAGATGAGTTCTGAAGCACGTGCGATGAAGAACCTTTACCCGGAAGAAATTTTCCAAGAATTTGAAGGCGATGACGCGAGCTGGTGGCAGTTTGACTCGCGTGTGAATTGGTTGCTTGAAAAAGTAAAAGAGAAGCGCAGCGAGAAAATCCTCGTGATTGCTTCTCGTGCGAGTACCGCACTGCAATTGGAGCAAGCACTGCGTGAGCGTGAAGGTATCCGCGCCACCGTTTTCCACGAAGGTATGTCGATTCTTGAACGTGACAAAGCGGCGGCTTACTTTGCGCAAGAAGAAGGTGGAGCACAAGTTCTTATCTGTAGCGAAATCGGCTCTGAAGGTCGTAACTTCCAGTTTGCCAACCAACTTGTCATGTTCGACTTGCCATTCAACCCAGACTTGCTTGAGCAACGTATTGGTCGTTTGGACCGTATCGGTCAAAATCGCGATATCGACATTCATGTTCCTTACCTGAAAGGCACATCGCAAGCGATCTTAGCACGTTGGTTCGATGAAGGCCTGAACGCTTTTGCGGAAACCTGCCCAACAGGCCGTGCTGTTTACGATAAGTACTCCGATGATCTGATTGAAATTCTTGCCTCTGGTGATACCAGCACGCTAGATGAGATCATTGAAGCGTCAGCAAAAATGAATAAAGAGCTGAAATCCCAATTGGAGCAAGGCCGTGATCGCCTATTAGAAATGCATTCAAATGGCGGGGAAAAAGCACAACAAATCGTTGAGAAAATTGAATCAACCGACGGCGATACCAATCTGGTCACCTTTGCACTTTCTCTATTTGACACGATTGGCTTGAATCAAGACGATAAAGGTGAAAACGCCCTGATTGTGACCCCATCTGAGCACATGATGGTGCCAAGCTACCCAGGTCTGCCATACGAAGGAGCGACGATCACGTTTGATCGTGATACAGCGTTATCTCGTGAAGATATGCACTTTATCAGTTGGGAACACCCAATGATCCAGGGTGGTATCGATCTTCTTATGAGTGAAGGGGTGGGGACGTCTGCGGTATCTCTATTGAAAAACAAAGCGTTACCAGTCGGGACTATTCTTCTTGAGTTGATTTACGCGGTAGATGCGCAAGCGCCAAAACGCAGTGGTATCGCGCGCTTCTTACCGAAAACGCCAATCCGTTTGATGATGGACTCGCGTGGTAATGATTTGTCTGCTCAAGTGGAGTTTGAAAGCTTTAACCGCCAGCTCAGCCCTGTAAACCGTCACTTAGGTAGCAAGTTGGTTACGTCGGTACAGAAAGACGTACACCGCTTAATTGAAGCCGGTGATGTTCTTATTGAAGAGAAGGTCGAAGAAGTACGCAAGCAAGCTCATCAAGATATGCAGCACAGTTTGAATGCAGAGCTTGAGCGTTTGCAAGCACTGAAAGCGGTGAACCCAAATATTCGTGACGAAGAAATTGAAGCTATCGACGTACAAATTAAAGAGCTTACTGGTTATATCAACCAAGCTCAGGTTCAGCTCGACTCGCTGCGTTTGATTGTGGTGAGCCACAACTAAGTAAGTATTTATTGCTCATTAAAAAAAGGTCTTCAGTTGAAGACCTTTTTCTTTATTTACGGTTTAGTTTCTTTATGCGGAATGCATTAATCACTGATAGCTATCTCATTTACATCAACCACTTCCACCAGATAAATACAGCCAAGAAGCCAAACAAGTAAATCAGGCCTGCAATCGACAACCACTTTAGTTTAGGTCCAACAGCCAAAGGCTCAGGTAACTCAGTTTTGCTCACTAAGGTGTAATTTAGCAGAGCAAAGAATGGCGTGGTCATAAAGGCGAGGATCATCGCAAAGTTCAGCATAGGCAATAACGCAGAAGCCCAGAAAACCACAATACCCAATGCAAGTAAGGAGACTACCAGCATGATCGCTGAAGTGGTTTTAGGGTTAGTGTCTGGTTGCGAGCGCAGTAAGCGTTGAGAATCCGAAATAACGCGCGAATAGCCATCAATAACGGTAATCGTGCTGCCAAAGATACAGAAAAACGCAATTACCGCGATCAAGTAACGAGACCATTCGCCAATCGTTGCCGCATATAAGCCAACCAATTGGTGGGAGAAGCCAACGCCAGAGCTTTCAAGCGCAACGCCAGAACCATAAAGCATCAAAGAGCCTAGCGATACAAAGATAATGGCAAGAAACGCCGTGCCAATATAACCGACATTAAAGTCAAATAGAGCAGAGCGGTATGTTACTTCTTGCTGGCTTGATTGGCGTTTTAGCCACGCTGAGGTTAAACAGGAGATCTCTATCGGTGCAGGCATCCACCCCATTGTCACGACGATAAAACCAATAGCCGCAATAGACCAAGGTGACGGCGGCTCGAAGTTGGCTACTTGCTCAACAGGGTTACCAAAGGCGATAGAAACAGCGAGTAAAGTCGCGATGGTTAACACCGACATGATCACCTTAGATAGCGTATCGAGCGCTTTGTAATGGCCAGCAAATAATATGATCAGGCAGGTGACAATCACAATGATGCTGAGTGATGCCATTGATAGTGAAAACGGAATGAAGTAGCCCAGCAAGCTAGCGCTAAACATCAACAAAGCGGCGGTATTGATGACGGCCGATACCACGCTCAGAAATAGAAATAGCCATAGATAAGGCCGACCTAATTTCGCGTAGCCCTCAACCAAGGTCAGCCCTGTCCCCATGGTGTACTGTACGCCCGCTCGGAAAAAAGGGTATTTAAACAGGTTTACGAGCAGAATCAGTGCAGCCAATTGCCAACCATAAATCGCACCAGCCTTGGTTGATGCCACGAGGTGAGAGCCACCGACCGCAGCAGATGCCATTAATATGCCGGGGCCTAGCGAACGAAAAAATAAGGAAAGTTTGGATTGGGGTTTATCTATAACGGCGGAGTCCATTGCTTATTGTCCTTTTTATCTTATGTATCTTTCTAAAGAGATACATACCGCAGTACATGACAAGCTGAGCGAACGCCCTATACTGCGCAACGGTAATGTCTTTTAAATGCTGTGTTTTGGTGTATTTATTTTAAGTATTCTTTGCGAATATCATGCTGTGTGCATCTAGCACTCTATTCAGTTATGCGTCTTGTTGTCAAACTAAATTTACAACGTGCTATTTTTAGTTTTTATGCTAAAGGATTGACTTTGTTTTATTGGGTTGAACTTTTCTTCAGAATCCTGCATCTGGGTGCTATTTGGGTATATAATCGTGGCGTTTTTATTTTGTAGAGATCTCCCATGGCAATGCTTGAATATACCCCTCCCACCGACCCTTGGGTTGATATCGTTTTTGAGGATGACGACATTCTGGCAGTGAATAAGCCATCAGGGCTGCTGTCTGTCCCTGGTCGCCTTGCAGAGCATTACGACAGCATGTGGAGCCGCCTCAAAGAGTTGCATCCAGAAATTCAAGTTGTGCATCGCTTGGATATGTCGACATCAGGGTTGATGTTGCTGGCGAAAAACAAACCCGCGGAGCGAGCATTAAAAAAGCAGTTCCAATATCGCCTCACTCACAAGGTGTATTACGCACGTGTTTGGGGGCATGTTGAGCCGCAAGAAGGGAATATTGATCTTCCATTAATTTGTGATTGGCCAAATCGTCCACGACAAAAAGTATGTTTTGACGACGGCAAACCATCTCAAACTTTATTCCAAGTAGTGAAGCGTGAAGTGCACCCTGATGGCACCCATACAACCGTTGTGCGGTTACTCCCCATTACTGGTCGATCGCATCAGTTACGCGTGCATTTGATGGCGATTGGTCATGCGATTGTGGGTGATGAGTTTTATGCAAGCGAAGAGGCGTATCAGTTTTCAGAACGTTTAGAGTTGCACGCTGCGGAGCTAAGTTTTTATCATCCAGCTACGGATCAGCTGAGCAGTATTTTTGTACCCTGTGACTTTTATTCTGAAGCCGAGGCGATGATCTTTAACTATTTTTCGCCAGAGCGTACATTGCCTGATTATAAAACGTTGCCACACCCTTAATGCCAATTGCACTCAACAGCGGTTCTTTCTAGTTCGCTATTTTTGGCTATTTCGTTACTGTGGTTGATGTATCCTGTCTTTCAGCCGTGAACAAGGAGTTGTTATGTCTTTGCCAAGCATCGTATTTTTAGACCGAGCGACCATCCCAGAACATATTGAGGTCCCACGACCTGGCTTTCCGCACCACTGGCGTGAGTACGACCTAACTGCGCCTGAGCAGGTAATAGAAAGGTTAGCAGATGCCGATATCGTGATTAGCAATAAAGTCCTGCTTGACCAACATGTATTAGAGCAACTACCAAAATTACGGATGATCGCGGTTGCCGCAACTGGTTTTAACAACGTCGATGTGAACTACTGTGCTAATCATGATATTGCGGTTGCTAATGTACGTGGTTACGCGACGCGTTCGGTGCCCGAGCACGTGATGGCAATGTTATTCGCTTTAAGACGGAATTTATTTGGGTACCACCAAGATATTGCCGCAGGTGAGTGGCAGCGTAACCAGCAGTTTTGTTTTTTTACTCACCCAATCGGGGATATTGGTGGTAGCACGTTAGGTGTTGTTGGTAGTGGGGCACTAGGGCAAGCGACGGCGAATCTGGCTCAAGCGTTAGGAATGACCGTCTTGTTTTCTGAGCGTAAAGGGGCGGCAGAATGTAGACCAGGTTATGTGTCGTTTGAGGAAGTATTAAAACGCTCCGATGCGCTGACCTTGCATTGCCCGCTCAACGATCATACTCAGAATTTAATTGGTCAAGCAGAGTTGCAACAAATGAAGTCCAACTCCATTTTGATTAATACAGGGCGTGGAGGTTTGGTGGATGAGAGCGCACTGGTGGATGCCTTAAAACAGCAAGAAATTGCAGCGGCTGGTTTTGATGTTTTTACACAAGAACCGGCTGATGAGAGCAATCCGCTGATTGCCAATATGAGTTTACCTAATTTGTTACTGACACCGCATGTTGCATGGGGCAGCGACTCATCTATTCAACGTTTAGCGGAAATCTTGATTGAGAACATTAACGCTTTCGAGCGCGGAGACCGCGTGAATCGCTTAGTGTAACGCTGACTGTAAAACCAAAGATAAAAAAGCAGACATTGACGTCTGCTTTTTGCGTTTAAATCGAATGCTCATTGCGTGAGCCCTCGAATTAAAACTCTTCTTCGTTTAGACCTTTAAGGATCTGAAAGATTTCGCGGTACGCTTTTGCTGGTTTCCCAGCTTTTTTCTCTTTCGCTGCTTGGCGAGCAAGTTGGCGTAGACGCTGACGATCCGCTTCTGGGTACATTTCCATTACGTCATCAATGGCTTTGTCACCTTCTTCCACTACGCGATCACGCAACGCTTCAAGTTTGTGGAATACAGCCGTTAATTGAGAGTGCTTATTACGAATTTTATCCAGTGCGGCTTGGATTGGCTCTGGATCTTCGTAACGCATCAATTTACCAATACGTTGTAATTGGCGACGACGCGCTTCATTTTTAAAGCGTTGCGCGTCAGCAATTGCTTCTCGCAAATCTTCGCTCAATGGAAACTTTTCTAGAACTGAAGGTTTGAGGCCGACAAGCTCCTCACCTAGCTTTTGCAGTTCTTCCATGTCTCGCTTCATCTCGGATTTACTTACCCAGATGATCTCTTCTTCTGGTTCCCATGGCGCTTTTTGATTCTTACGTGCCATTTCAGTTGCCTGTGTTTTGATTAATATTATGACTATTTTAACAAGAATCATGGGGAGAAAGCGAAATTCTTGTTATCCTATTGTTCATCAAAGACAAGATGTGAAAGACAATGGATATTAAACAGCAGGTTGCTGAGCAACGTACCGAGCTAGAGCAAGCCGTCGCAAGAGCCTTAAAGCTTGCATCGGCAAAATCTGACGCCGCCGAAGTCGCAATTACTAAAAGCACTGGTTTAAGTGTTTCAACTCGTATGGGTGAAGTAGAGAATGTCGAGTTCAACAGCGATGGTGCGCTGGGCATTACCGTTTACCGAGGTCAACGCAAAGGCAGTGCTTCCACGTCTGATTTAAGTGAAGCGGCAATCGAGCAAACCGTTATAGCGGCGCTAGATATTGCACATTACACATCTGAAGACCCATTTGCAGGCCCTGCAGCAAAAGAATACATGGTGCAAGATATCCCTGAGCTTGATCTTTTCCACCCTGACGCACCCGATCCAGACTATGCTGCCAATGTGGCGATTGCAGCAGAAAAAGAGGCGCTAAATTATAATAGTGCAATCAAACAAAGTGATGGCGCGAGTTATGATAGTCATTACGGCGTGAAAGTGTATGGCAATAGCCATGGCTTATTAGCTAGTTATGCGTCTAGCCGACATAGTACTAGCTGTTGTGTAATTGGCGTTGGTCAAAACGGCGAGATGGAACGTGATTACAGCTACACCGTGGCACGTCATCGTGATGACTTATGGACCCCAGAAACGGTGGGTCGTAAGGCGGCAGAGAATACGGTTAACCGCCTAGATGCGCAGCGTCTAAAAACAGGTCAATACCCAATCATGTTTGCGGCTGATGTTGCGACAGGCTTGATTGGCCATCTCGTTATGGCGATCAGCGGTGGTAACCTGTACCGAAAATCTTCTTTCTTACTTGACCATCTAGGCAAACAAGTGCTTCCTGAATGGTTCAATATCTCAGAACGTCCGCATGTATTGCGTGGTTTGGCATCAAGTCCATTCGATAGTGAAGGTGTGTACACTCAAGACCGTGAGATCATTACCGACGGTGTGCTAGCAACTTATCTGTTAACCAGTTATGCCGCACGTAAAATGAAGATGACGCCGACAGGTCACGCTGGTGGGATTCATAACTGGTACGTGAAGTCGACAGGCCAAAACTTCGAGCAAATGCTTAAAGAGCTCGGTACTGGTCTTCTAGTGACAGAAGTCATGGGACAAGGTGTGAACGTGGTAACGGGTGATTACTCTCGCGGTGCCGCAGGCTTCTGGGTTGAGAATGGCGAAATCCAATACCCAGTATCAGAAATTACCATCGCAGGTAATCTAAAAGACATGTTCACCAAGATTGTGGCGGTTGGTAGTGATATTGAAACGCGCTCACAAATCCAAACGGGCTCTATCCTACTGGATAGCATGAAAGTGGCGGGTGAATAAGCTTTTCTAGCAATTCAGAATCAAAAAAGCCTGATGTGTTCATCAGGCTTTTTCGTTTTTTCTGTTAGGTAATCAGTATTGTGGCAAGCCCTAAGAAGACAGATAAACCAATCACATCCGTCACCGTTGTTAATGCCATACCACCAGCTAAAGCAGGATCGATGTTCATTTTTTTCAATAGGATTGGAATCGTTACTCCGGCAATACCTGCGACCAATAAGTTGGTCAGCATGGCGGCGGAAATGATTCCTCCGAGCATCCAGTTACCTTTCCAAGCAACAACAATACCACCAATAATCAGCGCCCACATGATACCGTTGAGTAAGCCGATCGAGGCTTCTTTCATTAACAGTTCACGTTTGTTTGAGTCACCGATATGACCAAGAGCAAGACCACGAATCACTAGTGCGACAGTTTGGTTACCAGCGACACCACCCATGGACGGAACAATCGTCATCAATACCGCAATGGCGGCCATTTGGTCTAATGTGGCCTCAAACATATTAGAAACGGAAGCAGCAGCAAGAGCGGCTAATACATTAGCACCAAGCCAGATACTGCGTTTGCGAGCTGATTTTACAACAGGCGCGAAAGTATCTTCGTC
The DNA here is from genome assembly GCF_033340195.1 of Vibrio sp. 1457. NCBI lineage: Bacteria > Pseudomonadati > Pseudomonadota > Gammaproteobacteria > Vibrionales > Vibrionaceae > Vibrio > Vibrio sp. 1457. Next base: position 56,418 of record NZ_JAWOWA010000015.1, on the reverse strand, counting down.
ATCGTCCATACCCGCCATACTCATCATCGAGTGTTCCGCGTCTTCACGAATAACGTCAACCACGTCATCGATGGTGATACGACCGACCAAATGCAAGTTTTCATCAACAACAGGTGCAGATACCCAATTACGGCGTTCGAACAGACTCGCAACATCTGAGTCGCTAGTATCGACGGTGATGGCCTCGTCCGCGTCTTCCATTACATCAATGATTTTTACGTCTGGCTGAGTGGTAATAAGCGTCGTGATCGGCAGTTCACCGATGAGCTTACTCTCTTCATCGATCACATACAGGGCATCCGTAGCTTCTGGAAGCTCGCCTTTCATACGTAGATAACGCAAAACTACGTCCACATCTACGTCACCACGAATTGTGATGACGTCGGTGTTCATCAGTCCACCCGCGGTGTCTTCTGGGTAGGATAGGGCGGTTTCGACCCGTAGGCGGTCAGATGAGTCCATTTGCGACAGGACTTCGCGTGACAGGTTGTCAGGCAAGCTACGCAGTACGTAAGCCACGTCATCGGTATCCATGCCTTCTGTCGCTTCTGCAAGCGCTTCTGGTGCCATTTTGGATACGAGGCTGTCTTTGACGTCTTCGTTCAGCTCGTCAAGGATTTCACCATAATCTTCAGGGTCGGTGAGTTGCCAAAGAACTTCACGGCTCTTCCGTGGGGAGGCTTCTAAAAGGTGAGCGATATCCTCAGGTTCCATGTCCTGTAATTGACGACGAACATGGACGAAGCGACCATTTTCTAGCGCTTCTGTGACTTCTTGGAGGGCTTGGTGAGCTTGGTCGAATTCAATTTGCTCTGCCATTCATTCCTCCCAATTCCTGATATTTACAATGCGTTGAATAATAACTTAATTCTAGGCGCCTTTTAATAACAACTTATGATACTAAGCAAATTTATTTATTAGGTCAGGGAAGAGAAAGATAATGGGAGGTAAGAAAAAAGCGAGTAAACTACTCGCCTTCATCAAATTTATCTTCGATCAAGTGGCAAACGGCATCCAGTGCTTCTTCCGCTTGCCCACCCGTTGCGTGGATCGTGACGTATTGTCCTTGAGCGGACTCTAGCATTAACAGGCCCATTACGCTGTCTGCTGTGGCGGTTTTGTCTTCTTCATTGTCGATGGTGATGACCGCTTCAAAGCTCTGTGCCAGTTCGACCAGTTTGACTGCTGCACGAGCATGTAAGCCAAGGCGGTTTTGAATCAATACTTTACGACTTAACTCCACGGCTACTCCTTAGCGTTTTTCTCTAGTGAGGTATGGCGAATTTGTACTTGGTGTCCTTTGTTGGCGAAGTATTCACCGATTTGCTGAGTTAAGTACACCGAGCGGTGCTTACCACCAGTACAACCTATTGCAACGGTCAGGTAGCTGCGGTTGTTTTTCTCAAGCAGAGGTAACCAATTCTCTATAAAGCTTTCAATTTGATATTTCAAACTTAACACCGATTGGTGTTGCTCTAAAAATGCGGCGATAGGAGCATCCAGACCTGTAAGCGGGCGTAGTGCTGGTTCCCAATGTGGGTTAGGTAAGAAGCGAACGTCGAATACGTAATCGGCATCGGAAGGCAGGCCGTATTTAAAACCAAAAGACTCAAATACCATAACGAGCCCTTTGCGATCTCTGCCTTCAACGCGCATACGCACGGTTTCACTCAATTCATGCAAAGACTGCCCACTACTATTTAGGACCAGATCTGCATGCGCTTTGAGTGGCGTCAAAATTTGCTTCTCACGCTCGATGGCTTGATCGAGCGAGAGGGAGGTGCCACCTAAAGATAACGGGTGAATTCGGCGTGTTTCGCTGTAGCGTTTGAGTAGCGTTTCTTTATTAGCGTCCAAGAAAAGCACGGTCACATCAAGCTCAGTTTTTAACTGTTCTAGTGTACTCGTCAGTTCTTTTAGCTTTTTAGGAATATTACGAATATCAATGCTGACTGCAACATTCTGTTTGCTGTCAGCAACAGAATGAACAAATGCGTCCAGCAAGTTAACTGGCAGGTTATCAACACAGTAGTAACCTAAGTCTTCCAGTACACGAAGCGCAATACTTTTACCGGCACCTGAGTGCCCGCTAACAACGATTAGTCGCATGGAGTTAGTCCTGCTTATTGGTGAATCATGATGTCGTAAAGTTCTTCATCACTCTGAGCATTACGCAGTAGTTTTAATACTTGCTTATCGCTCAGACGTTCTGCCATAGAGGATAGAGTCTTGAGGTGCTCTTTGCACTGTTCTTCTGGTACAAGGAGCGCAAAAAGAAGATCGACAGGTCGATTGTCAATCGCATCAAATTCGATTGCTTCATCACATTGCAGTAAGACAGCAATGGCCTTGTCGCTTGATTGCATTCTCGCGTGAGGGATCGCAATACCGTTTCCGATACCGGTACTGCCCATTTTTTCTCTATTGAGCATGCATTCGAACAGCTCGGTAGAATCTTGGCCCGTTTGATCAGCCACGATACGGCTGATCATTTCAAGGGCGCGTTTTTTACTCGTGCAGTGGACCGCACTTTTGGTGCAGTCCAATGACAGTATTTCGCTCAGTTGCATGATTAATGACTGTTTAGTTTTTCTTTGTGCTTATTAAGTTGGCGAACCAATTTATCTACCAGCGAATCGATCGCGGCATACATATTTTCGTCATCGGCTGATGCGTGGATTTCGCCTTGATTTATGTGAAGCGTAGCTTCCGCGATTTGAGTAATTTTTTCAACTTTTAGTACAACATGCACTTGATTGATATGGTCGAAGAACCTTTCGAGCTTCTGAAACTTAGAATTTACATAGTCTTGCATTGAATCGGTAAGATCAACGTGATGGCCTTGAATATTGATTTGCATAGACTTTCCTTTTCAGTTAGTGCCTTATAATAGGCGTTTACGCTGACTTGAAGGGGCAATTCCCAAGGATTCGCGATATTTGGCTATCGTACGTCTTGCGACCTGAATCCCTTGGTCAGCCAGAAGAGCAGCAATCTTGCTATCACTCAGTGGTTTGGCAGTATTCTCTGCTGCGACCAGTTTTTTAATGAGTGCACGAATTGCTGTTGACGAACATTCTCCGCCGTTGTCAGTACTAACATGGCTAGAGAAGAAGTACTTCAATTCAAAAATACCACGTGGTGTATGCATAAATTTTTGCGTTGTTACACGAGAAATCGTGGATTCATGCATGTCCACAGCCAAAGCGACATCATTGAGTACCATTGGCTTCATGGCTTCCTCACCATACTCGAAGAAATCTTGTTGATGTTCAACAATACATCTTGCAACTTTGAGTAGCGTCTCGTTTCTACTCTCTAAGCTCTTAATTAACCATTTTGCCTCTTGCAAATTGCTGCGGATGTACTGGCTATCCGCGCTATTACCTTTGCCTAACTGAGCATATTGTTGATTTACTTTTAATTTTGGCACGCTATCCGGGTTTATAGAAACGGTCCATTTGCCATTGTCTTTAAAAACGGATACGTCTGGAATTACGTACTCGGTATCATCAGGAGTGATGCGACTACCTGGACGAGGATCTAACTGTTGGATAAGCTTTAAGACTTCACGCAGATCGGCTTCTTTCAGCTTAGTCTCTTTGATGACGAGCTTGTAGTCACGGTTGCCTAGGTGATCAATATGATCCGCAAGTATCATTTTGGCTTCAGCAAGCCATGGCGTGTCTTCTGGGAAGGTCGTCAGTTGCAGTAACAAACATTCTTGTAAGTTACGCGATGCAACGCCAAGAGGATCGAATTGTTGAATGCGTTTACGAACGGCTTCTACTTCGTCTAACTCTATCTCTTCATTATCGAAGCTCTCATGAATCTCTTCAGGCGACAAAGTTAAATAGCCGTAGTCGTCAACAGCGTCAATAATCGCTAATGCAATCGTGCGGTCGGTTTCACTGAATGGTGTTAGGTCAAGCTGCCACATGAGGTAATCATGTAATGATTCAGTGGTTTCGCCTTGGTAGACGGGCATATCATCATCAAGAGCTAAGCCAGTGCTACCAGTATTCGCGCTGTAGACGTCATCCCAAGTCGTGTCGATTTCAAGTTCAGAGCTAATTTCTGATTTCTCTATCACATCGGAGCTATCTGGAACGTCAATTTCTGTTGGTTCGCTAGCACTGTTGCTATCAGCAGCCTCGACCGCTGACTTATCTTCACCGTTTGCTAGAGGCTCGTCTTGGCCTTCTTCAACTTCCAATAATGGGTTTGAGTCCAACGCTTCTTGGATTTCTTGTTGAAGATCGAGTGTCGACAATTGCAATAAGCGAATCGCTTGCTGCAACTGTGGCGTCATGGCTAACTGCTGACCTAGCTTGAGTTGTAATGAAGGTTTCATTCAGTGTTACTTACCTTGTAATGCTCAGAATCTTACCGTTCCTAATATAATCATAGACGGAATTGTTCGCCGAGATAAACTTGTTTCACCTGTTCATTATTGAGAACTTCTGCCGGAGTTCCCGATGCAATTAGGTGCCCTTGGCTCACGATATAGGCTTTTTCACATACGTCCAGTGTTTCACGTACATTATGGTCAGTGATTAACACTCCGAGACCACGATCGCGCAGATGCTCAATGATTTTCTTGATGTCATTAACCGAAATTGGGTCAACACCAGCGAAAGGTTCATCCAATAAAATGAACTGAGGGTTGGCCGCTAAAGCTCGAGCGATTTCCACCCTGCGTCGCTCACCCCCTGATAGTGCCATACCAGCACTGGTTCTGATGTGCTGGATGTGGAATTCTTCCAACAAATCTTCCAGTTTATCTTGGCGCTCTTCCCTCGTCATTTCTTGACGAGTTTCAAGTACGGCCATGATGTTATCTTCTACTGAAAGCTTACGGAAAATCGACGCTTCTTGCGGAAGATAGCCAATGCCAAGTCGTGAACGGCTATGCATCGGCAAAATACTGATGTCATTGTCGTCAATGGTAATGGTGCCTTCATCGCGAGGTACTAAGCCGACAATCATGTAAAACGAGGTGGTTTTACCCGCACCGTTTGGACCGAGTAGCCCAACAATCTGACCAGATTCAACTTCTAAGCTAACATCAGTGACGACTTTGCGTTTTTTGTAGCTTTTCGCCAAGTTTTTCGCACTCAGTACTGCCATATTAGTTCTCTATCTGATTGGGTTGCAAAATGGTCGTAACGCGCTCTTCCTTAGAGCTATCTGCGACTAGCTTTTGTTTACCAATTTGGTAACGAATCGAAGAACCTTTGATGGTGTTGTTGTCTTGTGCCAGCTGCGCTTGACCTTTCATGGTCAGTTCGTCTGTAGAAATACGGTAATCCAACTCCGTAGCTTGACCACTAAGTGTTTTACCATCGTCCATCAGCTGAGAAAACTTCGCAGGTTTACCAAATGCTTGAATCTGTTTAATTGCTTCGGTTTTAGGATCGCGAGTTACCACGATTCTATCAGCATCGATATTGATGCTCCCTTGCTTAAGAGATACATCGCCTTCAAAAACAACCTGGTTACTCTTCATGTCCACCTGTTGGGTGTCAGAGTTTATGTAAACCGGCTGTTGAGTATCCGACTTGAGTGCCAGCGCTTGAGGCGCCGCCAATACCAGTGCCAGTAGGCTAAGGTGTAACGGTTTCATATCGACCTTGAACTTCATCTGTCAGAGTCGCAGTATGCTGTTTTAAGTTGCCTTGCATTGCGCCTCCAGTAGTTTCAAATTGTGGTCCAACCAACATCACTTGTTGGTCAGCTTTAAAATCACGATTGGTTAGATTAATGACCAATTTGTCTGTTGCCATGGTATCAAAACTCGCACCAGGCAGAAGATTTTGCATTAAGACTTTGTCATATAAAGTCAAAACTTGGTCTTCATCTAACACTGCTCTTGTGGCAGTCACCTTCCATTCAATGACGCTACCTTCACGGTAAACCATCAAAGTCGGGTTATTAAAAATAGTATCTCCACTCTTAGCATAATGGTCTAAGTTAGTGGAGCGAATGATGTAACTGCGGACACCATCTTCACCGTAGGTGATGTTTTCTAATCCAGAACCACTGAACATGGGCAGTTCAGAATCTGGTGCTACTTGAATTGCGTCGTTGCCTTTAGGGGTTAGTAGGTAATAACCGCACCACGCTACAACGAAGATCAAGAGCAAATAAATAAGGCGAGTAAAACTCATATAATGAAGGCCTATCGTTTAGCTCAGTACTTCCCTGACCATTGCCTTTATTCGTCTAATAAATGATTTAAATGTTTGTGCTGATATTACATCACGCCAGCTTTTAGTAAATCGTGCATGTTCAGTGCACCCACAATTTTTTCGTCTTTACATAAAATCAGAGCGTTAATGTTTTTATTCTGCATCAAGTTCAAACCTTCAACCGCCAGCATATCAGGGTGTGCTGTGGTTGGGTTTGTCGTCATGACCTCGCCAATTGCCGTCGTATGAATATCGATACGCTTGTCTAAGGTACGACGTAAATCACCATCGGTGAATATACCAAGCATAGCATCGTGCTCATCGACGATGGCTGTCATGCCTAACCCCTTTTCTGAAATTTCAAGCAGGGCATCGCGAATTAATGCGTCAGGAGAAACTTTAGGTAACGCTTCTCCAAAGTGCATAATATCAGACAACTTAAGTAGCAGTTTTCTCCCCAGTGCACCACCTGGGTGAGATAGGGCAAAATCTTCGGCAGAAAAACCACGAGCTTGAAGCAGAGCTACGGCTAATGCATCTCCCATCACTAATGTGGCAGTCGTACTGCTAGTTGGCGCCAGGCCTAACGGACAAGCTTCTTGAGGTACCGTAATTTGCAGGTGTAAGTCAGACAGCTTGGCCATATTTGATTCTGGCTTACCTGTCATGCTGATGATCTTAATATTCAGGCGCTTTAATACTGGAAATAGAGACAGAATTTCGTTTGATTCACCAGAGTTAGAAATTGCCAGCACAATGTCACCAGGGCTAATCATACCCAAGTCACCATGTGCGGCTTCGCCTGGATGAACGAAAAACGCCGAAGTCCCAGTGCTTGCCAGAGTGGCGGCAATCTTGTTACCAATATGGCCTGACTTGCCAATACCCATAACGACAACTTTGCCGTTGTTGGAAAGGATAAGTTCACACGCTTTTTCAAATTGATCATCAAAGTAGGTATCTAGCTCTTGCAGAGCAGCAACTTCGATATCAAGAACTTGTTTAGCAGCAGCGCGAAAATCAAATTGATTGGACATATCAGATCTCTACTTATTGATCGTGGTAATTAAGCGGTCATGTTTGCGAATAAGTACACTTGGTAACCTAAGAAGCACACAAACAAGATGGCACCTTCAATACGGTTAATACTGCGTGATTTACCCAAACACATAGCGACAAGTAACAATGAAACGCCTAACATGACCCAGAAGTCACGTCCCATCGCGTACTCACTGAGCACCGATGGATTAATGATGCCAGGAATCCCCATTACCGCCAGAATGTTAAACACATTCGAACCGATAATGTTACCGACAGCCATGTCGTCTTCACCCTTTAAAACTCCCGCAAGTGATGCGGCTAGTTCTGGCAGGCTAGTGCCAATGGCGATAATAGTTAGACCGATAACAAGGTCGCTCATACCAAAGTGTTTAGCAATAATTACCGCGTTATCAACCAGCATGCTGGCTGCCAAAGGAAGCAGTATCAAGCCAATAACCACCCACATGATTGCTTTAGGGTTACTGACGCCTTCTGGGATCTCTGACTCTTGGTCATCAAGAAAAACATCACCTGATTTTTGCTCTTTGCGGCTGATTTGCAACATAGCAAATAAAAATGCCCCAAAGAGTACAAACAATAAGACACCCTCATAAAAACCGAGATGGCTATTCCAAAGCAGAATACCAGCGAGTACGGTTACGGCTATCATGAGTGGAAGTTCTCGGCGGATGACGGCGGAGCTAATCGACAAAGGCTTGATCAGCGCTGTAATACCTAGGATTAACGCAATGTTCGCTATGTTTGAGCCTAATACGTTACCCACCGCTGTATCTGTTTTGCCATCCCAAGCAGCGGTTGCAGATACCATCATCTCAGGGGCGGATGAGCCCATCGCGAGGATTGTCATGCCGATGACAAGCGGGGAAATACCGACGTTGCGGGCTATCGCTGCAGAGCCAAAAACAAGTTTATCTGCACTCCAAACAAGCAAAACAAGACCGACTATAAGCAACGCAACGGCTTCGAGCATGAGAATTCCTAAGTATTAAATAAGTAAAATGAATAACCGCTAATTTTGACCTTTTGCGGCCTAAAATGGAAGATAAACGAAGAATAAATTAAAGGTTAGTAACGAAAATGTATGTAAATCTCACTCATTTAAATGAGCAATTCTGGTCTAGGATTTAAACACTTCGTGCTAATTCGGTCATAAACCATGAGAAATTGCAGGGATATACTCGACTTTATTTAATTGAACAGTGCTTTAAATTCAACGCCAATGTGCTTATGATTGCAGCCTAATAAATGTACCGACGTTACTTTATTAAACGTAGAATTCAACTCCGATGAGTATCTGCTTGATGATTCCGTGAGTTGCAACGCTCCTACAGTAGAAGAGATGATATGTCGAACAACGATTTAGTCACCGTGAACAACCTCACTTTTTCACGGGGAGAACGCATGATCTTTGATGATATTGATCTGCATGTTCCTGAGGGCAAAGTGACGGCCATTATGGGACCATCGGGAATTGGTAAAACAACACTGCTGCGTTTGATTGGTGGTCAGTTGTATCCCGAGCAAGGAGAGATCTGGTTTGATGGCGACAATATTCCCTCTCTCTCGCGTAAAAAACTCTACCATGCTCGAAAGAAAATGAGCATGTTGTTCCAGTCAGGGGCTTTATTCACTGATTTGAATGTTTTTGATAATGTCGCCTTTCCATTAAGAGAGCATACCGATTTATCGGAAGACTTGATTCGCACCATGGTGTTACTCAAGCTCGAAGCTGTCGGTCTGCGCGGCGCGGCGCAATTAATGCCGAGTGAGCTTTCAGGTGGTATGGCAAGACGCGCTGCTTTGGCTCGTGCAATCGCTCTTGACCCTGACTTGATCATGTACGATGAGCCGTTTGTGGGGCAAGACCCAATCACTATGGGCGTTTTGGTTGAGCTAATTAGCAATCTAAACCAAGCGTTAGGTTTGACCTCTATTGTGGTTTCTCACGACGTACCTGAAGTCATGAGTATTGCTGACTGGGTATACCTGATGGCCGATGGAAAAATCATCGCCTATGGTACGCCAGAAGAGCTGACTCAAAACTCTGATCCTCGTGTCCAGCAGTTCTTACAAGGTGATGCCGACGGTCCTGTACCGTTTCGTTTCCCTTCTCAAAGTATCGAAAAGGACTTATTTGATGGTCGATAACTTCATTCACTTTGTCGCCTCGCTGGGTCGACGCACGCTTTCTATTTGCGGAGCATTTGGTCGTGCGACTTTCATGTTGATTGGGGCGCTATTTTCTAAGCCACAACCGATCAAAAGCTTTCCTCTGCTTGTTAAGCAACTTTATTCTGTTGGTGTTCAGTCGCTAGCGATCATCGTCGTATCTGGTCTGTTCATTGGAATGGTTTTGAGTCTACAAGGCTATGTTGTGTTGGTGGATTACGGCGCAGAAGGCAGTTTGGGGCAAATGGTGGCGCTTTCTTTACTCCGTGAATTAGGACCTGTTGTTACTGCACTTTTGTTTGCTGGTCGTGCCGGTTCTGCGTTAACCGCAGAGATAGGTCTAATGAAAGCAACGGAACAACTGTCTAGCCTTGAAATGATGGCGGTAGACCCATTGAAACGAGTGATTGCACCACGGTTTTGGGCTGGGGTTATCTCAATGCCTTTACTGGCTATGATTTTCATGGCTGTGGGAATTTGGGGCGCTCAGCTTGTTGGTGTTGACTGGAAAGGCGTTGATCACGGCAGTTTTTGGTCAGCGATGCAGTCCTCTGTTGAGCTAGGGCAAGACATTGGTAACAGTATGATCAAATGTTTTGCGTTTGCAATTACGGTTACTTGGGTCGCTCTATTTAACGGTTATGATGCTATTCCAACATCGGAAGGGATCAGCCGAGCAACTACGCGCACTGTTGTGCATTCTTCTTTAGCAGTACTAGGATTAGACTTTGTACTGACCGCATTGATGTTTGGGAATTAATCATGCAACAAACACGTAAAACTGAATTATGGGTTGGCAGCTTTGTATTAGCGGGAATTTGCGCGATTCTTGTGATGATTTTTCAAGTTGCTGACGTAAAAAGCATTGGCTCTGGTGATACTTATACCCTCAAAGCCGAGTTCGATAATATTGGCAGTTTAAAAGTTCGTTCGCCCGTAAAAGTGGGGGGCGTTGTGATTGGTCGAGTAAGTAGTATTTCGCTTAACCCAGACAACTTATTGCCAGTTGTAACACTATCTATCAATAGCAAATACAATCAGTTCCCAGAAACGTCGAGCGTACAAATTCTGACATCTGGCCTGATTGGTGAGCAATACATTGGTTTAGTACCTGGCTTCGTTTTTGATGATGAAGTCATGCTGGTGGATGGTGATACCATCGAAGACACCAAATCGGCGCTTGTGCTTGAAGACTTAATTGGTCAAGTACTATACAGCGTAGGTGGTTCAGACGACTCAAGTAAGGAATAACTATGTTAGCGAGATTACTACTTTCAGTTTGTGCTGTGTTTAGCGTCTTTGGAGCAACAGCAGCAGAGGTGGATAAAACTGAACCCTATAAGATGATGAAGCAGGTAGCTGAAGTCACGTTCGAAAGATTGAAAGCCGAACAGCCGAAAATCAAACAAGATCCAAATTTACTTAAAGTGATCGTTGAAGAAGAGCTAATGCCTTACGTCAACTACCGCTATGCAGGGTTAAAACTTCTTGGTCCAAACTTAAAAGGTGCTAAGCGTGAAGATGTACTTAAGTTTATCGATGCATTTCGTGCGTACCTGATTGCGTCTTATGCACAAGTGTTGACGCAATACTCTGACCAAAAAATTGAGTTTGGTCCTGAGCCTAGCATTGATGACTCTAAGCGTATTACAAGCATTAAAGTTGATATCATCGATACTCCGCGTCCAAACATCAAACTTGAGTTTAAACTGCGTAAAGACAACCAGTCTGGTGAGTGGGAAGCATTCGATATGATTGCAGAGGGCATTAGTTTGCTTTCTAGTAAACAATCCGAATGGAACAGTAAAATTCGTCAAGAAGGTATTCTATCTGTTGCTAAAGACCTAGAAAAATTGGCCGCAGAACCGATCCGCTTCGAGGCGAAGAAATAATGGCCCAGACTCCCGCTCAGTGGCAATTGGATCAAAACATTCTTAAGCTAACAGGGGCACTTGATAGAGATACAGTGCCTTCATTGTGGGCGTATGCACAGCAATGGCAACCTGCTCAATCGGAGCTGGAATGCTCGCTAAAAGAGATAGAGCGCGTCGACTCTGCAGGAATGGTGATGTTAATCCACTTATTAGAGCATGCAAAAAAGCAAAACTGTCATATAATGCTCAGTTTCGTGCCGGCGCAACTGCGCACTTTGTTTCAACTGAGCAATGTTGAATCTTTAGTGGCCAAACACATACAGAATTATCAGGGGTAAATTGTGGATAGCGCAAAAGTACAACAGTTATTAGAAGAAGCACTAAACCTTCAAGAAGTGCATGTGAAAGGTGAAGGTAGCCACTATGAAGTGGTTGCTGTTGATGCTTGTTTCGATGGAATGAGCCGCGTTAAGAAGCAGCAGCTAATTTATGCTCCTCTGATGGAATACATCCAGCGTAACGACATTCACGCATTATCAATCAAAGCGTTCACACCAGAAGAGTGGGCTCGTGATAAGAAATTGATGTCGCTTTAAGGTTTATTGATGGAAAAGTTTCGAGTTATTGGGTCAGATAAACCACTAGTTGGTGAAGTGACCATTTCAGGTGCAAAAAACGCAGCACTGCCGATTTTATTTGCGTCTATCTTGGCGGAAGAGCCAGTAGAAGTGGCAAACGTACCACACCTTCGTGATATCGATACAACCATGGAACTGCTTAAGCGTTTAGGCGCGAAAGTAAGCCGCAATGGCTCTGTTCATGTTGACCCAAGCAGTATTACAGAATACTGCGCGCCTTATGATTTGGTGAAAACCATGCGTGCTTCTATTTGGGCTTTAGGTCCTTTGGTGGCGCGCTTTGGTCAAGGTCAGGTTTCTTTACCAGGCGGTTGTGCCATCGGTGCCCGTCCTGTGGATCTGCATATTTCTGGTTTAGAGCAGCTTGGCGCAACCATTACATTAGAAGATGGTTATGTGAAAGCAGAAGTGGATGGTCGTCTAAAAGGCGCGCACATCGTGATGGATAAAGTCAGCGTAGGCGCGACGATCACCATCATGTGTGCGGCAGCGCTGGCGGAAGGCACAACAACACTAGATAACGCTGCGCGTGAGCCTGAAATCGTCGATACCGCTGATTTCCTAAATAAGCTTGGCGCAAAAATCTCTGGCGCTGGCACAGATACCATTACGATTGAAGGTGTTGAGCGCCTAGGCGGTTGTAAACACAACGTGGTTGCTGACCGTATTGAGACGGGAACATTCCTTGTCGCAGCAGCAGTATCTGGCGGTAAAGTGGTATGTCGCAACACTAATGCTCATTTGCTTGAAGCGGTTCTCGCCAAGCTGGAAGAAGCTGGCGCGCTTGTCGAAACGGGTGAAGATTGGATCTCCGTTGATATGACCGACCGCGAGCTAAAAGCGGTAAGTGTACGTACTGCGCCACATCCTGGTTTCCCGACGGATATGCAAGCTCAATTTACGCTTCTGAACATGATGGCGAAAGGTGGCGGCGTGATCACAGAGACTATCTTTGAAAACCGCTTTATGCACGTACCAGAACTCATGCGTATGGGCGCTAAAGCTGAGATCGAAGGCAATACGGTTATCTGTGGTGATGTTGAGTCACTCAGCGGTGCGCAAGTGATGGCAACCGATCTACGAGCTTCGGCTAGTTTGGTAATTGCAGGTTGCATTGCTAAAGGCGAAACCGTCGTTGATCGTATTTACCATATCGACCGTGGTTACGACAAAATCGAAAATAAACTGGCTGCACTTGGCGCAAATATTGAGCGAGTGAGCTAGGCAAGTTAAACTGCACCGCAGGTAACTTGGATATCAAGAGAGCCGAAACCTGAGTTTCGGCTTTTTTATATCACTCTCATGACCATATTTTCCCTTTATGGAAAGAGAGATATTAATAGCTGTATCTGGCAAAAGCCGGTTCCTGGAGAACAAGAATGATTGCACTGTTACGTGTATTTGCTGTCGCTATCTTTGCGATTGTTATGTTTATTGGTGGTTGTGGTTACTGCCTATTAAGCCCTAGAAACCCTAAGCACGTTTTCACTTTTGGCCGTTTGTTTGCCAAGATGTCTCGTGTGTTTGGGATTAAATTAGAGTTGCGTATCCCTGAAGATGCGTATTCACGCGGCCAACATGTTTACATTGCTAACCACCAGAACAACTGGGACATGTTTACTGTTTCTGCGGCTGTGACTCCGAAAGTTGTGACAGTAGGTAAAAAGAGCTTGGCTTGGATGCCATTGTTTGGTCAGCTTTACTGGCTTACGGGTAACATTCTGATTGACCGAGCGAATCGCTCTAAAGCAAAAGGTACTATCGATCAGGTCGTGAGCAGCATGAAAGAAAGTGATGTTTCGGTGTGGATGTTCCCAGAAGGCACGCGTTCTCGTGGGCGTGGTTTGCTGCCATTCAAAACAGGTGCTTTTCATGCGGCAATTGGAGCAGGTGTGCCAATCATTCCTATCGTATGTAGCTCGACGAATAAAATTAAGCTGAACCGTTGGAACAATGGTCATGTGATTGTTGAAATGCTACCTCCAATCAGCACTGAAGGCTATGGTAAAGAGGGCATTCGCGAGTTAGCGAATATCTGTCGTGAACAGATGAAAGAGAAGCTTGAATCGTTAGATGAAGAAGTCAAACAGCGTAATGCTGCTTAAGTTTTACTGCGATATCATCACGAAAAGACAATAAAAAACGGGTAGCCTGAGCTACCCGTTTTTTATGTTTGTCAGCAAGTACAATTATTTGCGAACTGCAATTGCTTCAATCTCGATGCCAACATCTTTTGGTAGGCGAGCCACTTCTACACAAGAGCGTGCAGGGTAGTTTGCTACGCCGTGCTCATCAAAGAACTTGCCGTAAACTTCGTTCACCGTGCCAAAGTCATTTAGGTCTTTAACAAAAACCGTTAGCTTTACAATATCAGATACTTTAAGACCTGAAGATTCAACTACAGCCTTTACGTTTTCTAGAGACTGACGAGCTTGTTCTGCGATATCAGCAGACACTTCACCTGTCGCTGGGTTTACTGGGATTTGGCCTGAAGTAAGAACCATGTTACCTAGATCTACGCCTTGAACGTAAGGACCGATTGCTGCTGGTGCAGACTCAGTGTGAAGTACTTTCGTCATTTGATTTTTTCCATCAGTTGTAGGGAATAAAGATTCTCAGTTTGCCTCTAAACCCTCGGTAGGTAAAGAGCAAAATACCCTGACATTGCAGGGTATTTTAAACGTATCACAGCCTAGTCGTGCGGCGTGTTTATCGCTCGGTTACGATCTCGCGTGAGAACACTTTCTCGCAGTATTTACACTTTAGGCGGATTTCTTGTTTCTTCTCGAACACGCTAAAGCTGCTTTCTACTGGTTCATTATGAGAAATACAGTTTGAATTCGGGCATTCAAATACATCATTGATGCGCTCAGGAAGCTCTAACGCGAGCTTTTTCACCACTTCATAATTCTCGATTTGATTCACGGTCGCGTGAGGAGCATACAACGCTAACTTGCTCGCTTGCTCTTCATTGATAAACACGTTTTCGATTTTGAGTAGATCTTTATGACCGAGTGCTGATGATGGCAAGTTCAGTCCAATCGTTACGCGTTGTGATGAATTGTGCATATCGAACAGTCTTAATACTTTGATGCCGATTTGCGCAGGGATGTGGTCGATGACCGTACCATTTTTGATTGCTTCTACCTGCAATTGAGTTTCTTTAGCCATGATTTTTCCCCTCGATTACAGTGTTTCGTTTAGAACAAGCGCCAGCAGTGCCTGGCGAGCATACACGCCATTTTGAGCTTGCTGGAAGAAGTAGGCATGAGGCGTTTTATCAACATCAGTTGTGATTTCATCCACACGTGGTAGTGGGTGCAGTACTTTCAAGTTCTCGCGCGCGCCTTCTAGTAGTGCTGCCGTTAGGATGTAAGCCGACTTAATATGTGCGTACTCCGATTCGTCAAAACGTTCTTTCTGTACGCGTGTCATGTACAGAATATCCAGTTCAGGAATCACACTTTCCATGTCTGTGTGTAGGCTATATTGAATGCCAGCTTCGTCTAGTTCTTCGCAGATGTAATCTGGCATTGCCAGCGCATCTGGTGCAACAAAGAAGAAGCGGATGTTGTTAAACTTTGCTAAGGCTTGAGTCAGTGAGTGCACTGTGCGGCCATATTTTAGGTCACCTACGAATGCGACGTTCAGGTTGTCTAGACGCCCTTGTGTTTCCGCGATGGTGTATAGGTCGAGTAGCGTTTGAGTTGGGTGTTGGTTTGCACCGTCGCCCGCGTTGATCACTGGCACGCCATTTGAAAATTCAGAGGCCAAGCGAGCGGCGCCTTCTTGTGGATGACGCATCACAAAGGCATCGACGTAAGAAGAGATGACTTGTACTGAATCTGCGAGTGTTTCGCCTTTTTTCGCCAGAGAGGTATTACCATCATTATCAAAGCCAATCACGTCACCACCAATGCGCTGAATCGCTGTTTCAAACGATAAACGTGTACGTGTTGATGGTTCAAAGAAACAACTTGCAACGACTTTGTTTTTAATCAGTTCTGGTCGAGGTGCTTTTTTAAGGCTACCTGCTGTTTCTACGATAAGTTCCAGTTCTTCGCGTGAAAGCTCTGGAATAGAGATGATGTGCTTCTGGTAAAGCGAGTTCGCCATGATCTTCTTCCCTATAACATTGATGACTACATCCAAATAACCGAAAGGAATTTTGGACATAAAAAAACCTCCCCAATGGGGAGGTTTTAAAATTCAATAGAATTAACGAAAATAACACCACGTAAGCGTAGTCGCTTAGCGAGAGCAAATCGCGTTTTTACGTCAGCAATCAGCGTGGTCATTTCTTAATCCTCAGACAAATTGCCGAGCATTATACGCTTAACTTTCGTGAGCGCAAGCGATTACATCATGGTTTTTATCGGCTGTTTTTGCGCACTGGTTTAGCTTCCTAGCGTCGCAACCATCACGGCTTTGATGGTATGCATACGGTTTTCAGCTTCGTCGAATACGATGGAGTATTCCGATTCAAATACCTCTTCTGTTACTTCAAGGCCTTTCATACCGTATTTTTCAGCGACTTCTTTGCCGACGGTGGTTTCATCATTGTGGAAAGCTGGAAGGCAGTGCATGAATTTCACATGTGGATTACCCGTTTGCTTAATCACGTCCATATTGATTTGATAAGGTGTCATTAACGCTACACGTTCATCCCATGCCTCGGCAGACTCACCCATAGACACCCAAACGTCGGTGTATAGGAAGTCACAACCTTTCACACCTTCCTCAACGCTTTCTGTTAACGTGATTTTTGCTCCGGTTTGTTGCGCGATAGTTTGACAAGTTGCCACGAGCTCTTCTTCAGGCCAGAACGCTTTTGGCGCGACAAGGCGAATATCCATGCCCATTTTCGCTGCGCCCACCATAAGTGAGTTACCCATGTTGTTGCGTGCATCACCTAGGTAAGCGAAGGTTATTTCATGTAGCTGTTTACCACGGCCGTGCTCTTGCATGGTCAGGAAGTCAGCAAGGATCTGGGTTGGGTGGAACTCATCCGTTAAACCATTCCACACTGGAACACCAGCATAAGTACCAAGCTCTTCAACAATGGATTGGCCAAAGCCTCGGTATTCAATCCCGTCGTACATACGACCAAGAACACGAGCGGTGTCTTTCATCGATTCCTTATGACCGATCTGCGAGCCAGAAGGGCCGATGTAAGAGACTTGAGCACCTTGGTCAAAGGCAGCGACTTCAAACGCACATCGGGTACGAGTCGAAGATTTCTCAAAGATTAGTGCGATGTTTTTACCTTGAAGTGTCTTCTGCTCTGTTCCTGCATATTTAGCTTTTTTCAGCTCTGTAGACAGTTCGAGCAAAAACTGGATTTCTTTGGTTGAGAAGTCCAATAGCTTCAAAAAGTTGCGGTTACGTAAATTGAAAGCCATAGCTCGTCCCTTAGTACATGTGATTAGATTAATAGAATTCATTAAAACATATAAATGCTTTTATTGTGAATAATTATTTTTAATTAAAGCTAAAAAAGGTTGATGTATTCACATCAACCTTAGTTTTGATTCACCTAATGTAAAGGGACGAGTAAGTTATATATCGTCTCGTTCTATTGGACAGCTCATACAGCGAGCGCCACCGCGACCACGACCAAGCTCGTTACCAGGTACTGTCAGTACTTTGATGCCAGCTTTATCGTATTTTTCGTTGGTGTATACGTTACGTTCGTAACCAATTACTACGCCCGGTTTTACAGTTAGAACGTTATTGGCGTCATTCCATTGTTCGCGTTCCGCTTCATAGCTGTCGCCACCAGTGGTGATGATTTTCAGCTGATCTAAGCCAAGAGCGGACTCAATCGCGTGCAGATAGTTATGTGAGGCTTCAACATGCATTTCACCGTTGCCTTTTGGTGTTAAGCGCCATGTGTCGAGATCTTTGCGCATGATCTCAGGGTAGACAGAGAAAGTATCTACATCCATATGGGTCATCACGGTGTCTAAATGCATACATGAGCGGTGTTTAGGCAGATCAATTGCAATCACTTCGGTCGCTTGGCCTGCTTTAAATAGGCTTGCTGCAAGGTTCTCTACACCTTGTGCAGTCGTACGCTCAGACATACCGATAAGAACTGCACCTTTACCAATAACCAACACATCACCGCCTTCGACATTCGCATTATCATAATGCAGATCATCGTCACCGAAGTATTTGATAAAATCTTGGCCAGCAAAAATTGGGTGCCAACGATAAATCGCACGTAAGTGGTTTGTTTCACGTTGGCGTGCAGGCATCATCATCGGGTTAAGAGAAACGCCGCCATAAACCCAGCATGAGGTATCACGAGTAAAGAGGTGATTAGGCAGTGGCTCAATAACAAAGTCGAGAGGACGCTTCATTTTTGGCAGCATAGAAGATGAGGAGATCGGTAGCTCTGAGTAAGCTAAGCCACCTAAAAAGATGCAGGCAAGGTGTTCATCATCCATTTCTGAAAAGTATTGGCGTAGGTCTCGCGCAAAGGTTGGCCCGTAACGAAAGTCAGAAATCTGAGTGTTCAGCAGCCATTGTTTTGCTTCTGGAACGGCGAGGGTTTCGACCAGTAAATCGTGGAGGAGAAGCACTTCAACGTCTTGCTCGCGCAGCGTACGTGCGAATGCATCGTGCTCTTCACCTGCCGCTTCTACAGCAAGAACGTCATCAAATAGCAACTCATGACAGTTTGACGGAGTTAAGTGGGTTAGGGCGCGTTCAGGGCGATTTAATAGAACTCGTCGAAGTTGACCAACTTCTGATCCAACGTACAGCTTGCTCATTTTGTATCCTTACAAATTTTCCAGCCATTAGTTATGACAAGCTTCCTAGAAAGATGCAAGTTATCAAGCTTTGTTTATATTCTGATATTTTTGACTTTGTGAGTTTTTTGTTTTTATTTTTGTTCTTATTAAATTTATTATTAGATATAAATGCTATTTTGCTAAAATTAGAGTGCGTGCGTTTTTATTCTAATTTTCCCGTTGAGAAAGAATACACGCACAGTGCATAAAACGTGCATTTTTATTCTAAATTATGCATTATTAAAGTGAATTTATTCGTTATGCTTCTTCGTTTTACACGTGAGTGTATTCAAGAAAGCATCATAAACACGCATAGAAAGAGAAAATAACAACATTAAGTGTCAATTAGGATGTTCTGAATATTAAAAAATGCCATTCTTTGTTAATTTTTTGTTTCTTTGTGTGGTCGGTTTAATATTTAGATTCAAATAACCGATAAGAATCGCAGTGGTATGATGTTTGTTTGTGGCTTTTCATCGCAATCCATGCCATATTTCACCGGATCAGCATACTCAGTATCGGGTATTGTGTTTCCATCAAGTAACTAATCTGGAGCCAAAACATGTCTCACGAAGATGAATATCTATCAGTAGAAGAATTAATTGAGATTCAAAAGGAAGAGACTCGCGATATCATTGCAGCATTGCTAGAAGATGGCAGCGATCCAGATTCGCTATACGAAATTGAGCACCACCTGTTTGCCGAAGATTTTGACACGCTAGAAAAAGCGGTAGTTGAAGCATTCAAGATGGGCTTTGAAGTTCTTGAAGCAGAAGAAACTGAAGATGAAGATGGTAACAAGTTGCTTTGCTGTGATGCGACTATGGAGTCCGCACTAGACGCAGAAGCGATTGATGCGCAAGTTGAAAAATTGATTCACTTGGCAGAAAAATACGACATCATCTATGACGGTTGGGGTACGTACTACGAACACCCCTACGATTCTGAAGAGGGTGACGAACCCTACGACTCTGATGAAGAGTAAAAGTGAGAATTATTGAGAACCTCGCCACATGGTGAGGTTTTTTTTGACTCTAATTTTAATACTGATAACCATACATTATTTATAGGTGAGAATGTGTGATAGGTTGATTAATGAACAGAAAGTAGATTTGAGGTATTCAAGTGACTGAAATCATTTACGACATCAAAACAAAAACATTAAAACCCTTCACTTATAGAAAGCCGTTGGTGTTCGTTGATGATAATGGTGAGCTTCAATATGAATACTCTCGCAACAAAGAAAGCCACGTTCATATTAAGAAGGTGATCTTCTTGAACTTAGTTGGCTACGAGAAACTGAAACGGCTAGATGAGAAGGGTAAGCCGATGAAGGATGAGTATGGTAACCCGATCTTCATCAAGGGAAGGTTGCTTTCATTTGAACCTCTGGATTGCGTTAATGAGTTTATTCTTGCAAAACACGTTGAGAAGGATGTAGAAGAGTCCCAGCAAGCCTCAAAAGCTCTCACTCATTACTTCAGATTTATCCTGGATGCTCAAGCGAAGTGGGATAGTAAATATGACAATGAAGATTACGATCCCTTTATCGCCCCCCCTCGCCCTGCTTGGGATAAGTTTGCGGTTAGGAAAAACCTCCGCGTCACTTTCATGTACAGAGCAGCGGTCAAAAAGACAACGCTAAACGGGACAGGGTTAGCTCGAACGACCGCCGTATCGTATGTGCGTTCAGTTGTAGAGTTTTACAAGCATCATCTCAGACAGGGTATGAGGTTTAATAACCCACCGTTTGAATTTGAAACTTTGCTAATTGGCATCGAAAACAGTGGCACTCACATGAGCGCTTACGGTCGTAAGGTGATACAAACCACCGATTTAAAACTGAGTTTCCCAAAGTCAAAGCGAAACGATGGGGGTAAGTTACCTAATGCAAGGCGCGACCTAAAGCCACTGTCAAACAGTGAATGGGAAGAGGTTAAGAATGTCCTGGTTAACACCCAGCGAGTCATTAAGAGTGTTAATCGCGAAGAAAAGTTGGTTAGCCTACCTGAAGAGTATTGCTTATTGTTGCGTGTCTACCGCTACACGGGGCTGCGTAAGGAGGAAGGCGTAAGTTTGCACCTAGGGCAAGTGGTTCGCCCTGATATGAAAACTGCCGTTTTGAGGCTGGGTGTGGGCGACCAATATGGCTCACTCACTAAAGACCCTAGTGGTGGTTACAACAATAAGTCTCGACGCACTATCATTCCTAGTTCACTGATGCTCGAACTTTATAACTACAGCCACTCACCAAGATACAAAAAACGCTTGGCGAAATTTAAAGAACGGTGCAGGGCTGAGAGAGAGGCGGGTAACGATGCCTACTTTGACGGGACTGATGGGGTTGATGAAAGCAAACAATACCTTTTCATTAGCAACTCTGGCA
The DNA here is from genome assembly GCF_033340195.1 of Vibrio sp. 1457. NCBI lineage: Bacteria > Pseudomonadati > Pseudomonadota > Gammaproteobacteria > Vibrionales > Vibrionaceae > Vibrio > Vibrio sp. 1457. The sequence goes on along the minus strand of NZ_JAWOWA010000015.1, from coordinate 35,298 downwards.
TACCGTTGTTTAAGAAACTGGAAGAAATCAATACTCGATGGAATGAGGTCAGAAAAACCGCCGCAGTCAATTTGCTGAATGACATTGATTCGGTGGTTCACAACTTACGCTCGACCTTTGCGGTGTCGGCTTTTCGGACATTGTTAAAGAAAATGGACGCAGACGAGGCTCTAAAAATAGTATCAGCATTTCTTGGCCATGAAGATTTATCCACCACGCTACTTTATCTGCAAATTGCCCAAGATAAGCCTACGGGGGATGAAATCTGGGAAGATGTGTTGGACTACGTTGGTGTGTTTGATGAAGAGAGCGACTTGGATGATTTACCTGAGTTCGAAGAAGCGTCTAGAAAGCTTGAGGAGGCAAAGAAAAAATGAGCCGCAAAGATAACTCAAAGCCCGTTGTCCTTGATGACGCATTTTATGAGGCACCTGCCGCAACAGTTGAGCCGCTTCACTTGGATGAGTTGAAACTGAAATGTGGCGGAGCGACATCTCATTTTATTCAGTTGTTATATCAAGGCGCTCCTAACTATTCTCAGCAAGGCAAAAAAATAAAGGGGGTGGATTATATACCTGTTGCGGGTAGAGAGGCGTTTGTCCGAGATGCCTATCGTCTTCTAAGAACGGACTTCAACCGCACAAAGCAAAACCATTTTGAACAACTGAGACTATATATTCGTTGGATGGACCGTGAGCATCGAAAGCCTATTAATGGCGATTACTTTGCACCAGACTTATACAACGCTTTCATGGATTATCATCAAGATAAATGTAATCGAGGTGAGCAAAGTCTATCAACCTGGAGTAACGCTAAAAGGATAGTGAGTTTTTTCCTTAAAGCGTATAACCGTCCCATCGAGGCAAAGCAATTAATATTAATAAAAGGCACCAAGAAACAGGCCAATTCACATAAAGGCATCGATGTGGTTGGGGAACTCAAGCCGCTTGTTCGGCGGTTCATTGCTGCGTTCGCGGGGTTTAGGCGGCATTTTTTAGAGGGCACCAAACCAAGCCTTCATCCACTTTGGAGTGAGGAGTTGTTCAATCAACAAGCCGAGAAAAACGGGTGGAGTGTAAAAAAAAGAAATCAGGTGAAAGGGACGTTTAAGCGGACTGTAGTAGGTGAGAATGCAGCACGTAATCATTTTTCTAGACTGGCTGCGATGATCGCCTTTTGCTTTACAGGGCAAAATACAACGCCTCTGTTAAACCTGCGTTTTAGCGACATTCGATTTACCGCTAAATCAGATGGCAAGGTCTACTTTGACATGACCAAAGCGCGTGCAAATTACTTAGGTTTTGATACGTCGCTTGGGTTTCATAAAAAGACCCAAGCGTTCTTCCATCAATGGTTGGAAGTCTCGATGGTGCTCCAGAAAAACGCTGGTACAGAATGGGTGTTTCCCTATTTTCGAAAATCAGGCGAGATTCAAGGGTGTGTTGACGCAGGCCAAACCACCCCTCAAAAGAGCATCAATAAGTGCACAAAGATATTGGGGCTTGCCCACGTCACACCCTCAAAACTGCGCCAAACAAAGATTGATACTTTAATGAAAGTCACGGAAGACATTTGGTTAGTGTCGATGTCTGCGAACAACTCAATTGAAGTTGTTGCTATTAATTATTCTGACGGTAACGAAAGCGATCATAGAACGAGTTTGGCGGCAAACAATGAGGCGCTGTACGACTTTTCGAAAAATGGCACCGATCCTCACGAGGCGGCGAATAAATCGAAGTTTAACCATGCCAATGTATTGAACGGCTACGATTACAAACGGCTACGTAAGGAAGAAACCGAAAACGACACTCAAACCCCCCTTGGCGTTCGCTGTAAGGACTCCTCACAAGGTGTTGCCGTAAGAATTAAGAAAAACCTTGAAAACATGGGGGTCAAACAGCCAGAAAAGGAGCAGCGTTGTACCGATTTCCTAGGCTGCTTCGAATGTCATTATCATCGATTAGTGTCTGAGGTCGAGGATATTTGGCTAATGCTGTCCTTCAACGACACGCTACAAGAAATGAAGGCTTATCCAGCTATTAACAGTCTGCCAACGGACAAGTTTTATAAGTTGTGTAACACCATCGAATCGATTTTAAAGGATTTTAAAGAGGTTGCGCCTGATAATTACACCCGAGCGCAAGAAATGCACAGTGAAGCCCCTCACCCACTTTATAGCGATGGGTATAGCCTAATGGACTTACTGGAGACGTTTTAACAATGAATGACAAACTCAATAAGCACGATAACGCTGTTCCGTCCGTCCCCGTTCAGAAGTCCGAAACGGGGTTCTTAATCGAGGGGTTAGACAGGCTCGACGTAGCCGATAAACCGTACCACGTTGAGAGGTGGGACTTTTCAACGTCGCATGTCGTTGGTGTGAGGTATTCATTAAGCGTAAGCTTTAAGAGCGCCAGTCCTGAGTATGTGAATGGAATACAGGACGCTTTATACCAGTTCTATCACCACTCAAAAAAAGTGAGTACCTTGCCCTTATCGGTCGCCCAAATGGATGTCATGAAGACCTCACTACAGCACATTGCAGACCGCTTGGAGGGGACAGATTGGAGCCAATTAGGTAACGCCAGGCAGTGGAAATCATTTACCCGTAGCCTGAAACAGAGACAGTTTGGCGATGCAAGGATTGGTCATATTCTTTCAGCATTAAATAAACTGACGGATGTTGGCTTGCTCAGTTCATATGTTGACGCAAAGGCGCTAAAAAAGTGCGCAAAGAAAAAAGAACGTAAACAGCATGTAGCTATTCCACATAAGTTGTATCAATGCATCATGAACCATGCCTTAGAAACCGTTGAAAAATACCATCCGTATCGTCATGAGATTTCACAAGTGATGGGGGAAGCCTATGACATTAGAAAGCGAATCCATAATGGTGAAAGGCTTGCAGAAAGAGGAAGTGGCAATGGCAGAACAGAGCTATCAATGACCGCCAATGCACTTGACCAAAGGGTGACAAAGGCGATAAAGAGGATTGACCATTGCATTCCTGATTTCAAGGTAAACTTGCGCGCTACGGACTTGGCTGGCATCTTGGCCAGTTGTTTGGTAGTGGTTCAGGGGTTCTCAGGCGTACGAATTGGCGAGGCGGTATCTTTCAACAAAGACAGCGCAGATACGGTAATGGTTAACGGTCAACCAGTGACCATACTCACAGGCGAAACAACCAAGGGGCATGATGGAATGCCGACTATCGCCACTTGGCAGTCACATTCTGTTGCCGAAACAGCGTTAGAGCTGGCTTATGACATGATGGCATCAACTCGTAAGTTTTATCACAATGGCGTTGATCGGAAAGAAGCGGAAGGTGAAACAGCAGAAAATATTGCGCACATGAGAAAGCAATTATGTTCCGCATTTTTGCTGCCTCAAGCTGCACGACAAATCAGCGACAACTATATATTCGATCCTTACAAAGCACTGAAAAGGGTTATAAACCATCTGGGCTATAAGGCCACTCCAGAGGATGTAGAGGAGTTTAATACGCTAAACCCTTCAAGAGAGGGGCAATTAACGGTTGGCGGGACATGCACGGGGTTAAGCTCTCATGACTTTAGACGGTCATTTGCCGTGTTCTTTGTGCGGTATGGCTTCGGTACGGCTTCAGGGATTAAATTTCAATTCAAACACCAAAACATCAATATGTCAGGTTACTACGCAAATAATGCGGTATTGGCACAGATGAATGACCTGCTGATGGATGAGGATATTTTAAACGACTTGAAAGAGGCGGGGATTGATTTGGGGGTGGATATCTTCGATGAGATCTACAACGAAAGTGAGCATTTGAGTGGGGTCAAAGGCGAGGCCATTATGCAGGAGCGATTGGAGCAATTGAAAGCGGGAAAACGCATCTTCATGACTCGTTCAGAAATTGAAGAGAATCTTCGTCGTGGCAATTTTCACATCATGCAACTGCCGAGTGGTGCCTATTGTACTAATGCTTCGTGTGATCGAGTATGTGGTACATCACTCTTTCGAGCGGAAATCAAAGAGTGCGATCATAAAGTGGTGACCGATAAGGGAGCGAAAAAGATTGCTAAGCAACGAGAGCGATTGATTGCCAAGTTTACGAATCTTAACACGGGTGATGTATTAAAGAGCTCAATCTTGACTGGCTTAAAGCAGAAAATCTTGGTGGAAGAACTGACACTAAAAGCCCATGAAATCCCTTATACACCATTCACTGATGAAGTGATTAGTCTTCCCAAGGAGTAAGTAACCTAAATGAATCAAGAAACTTTAAGGGCGTTGGTACAGGAAGAGAAAACATTGGCGGCTGAAGAAAAGCTTCATAAGGCACTCGCTCGACTCCAAAATGGTAAGCCTTTACGAACCAAAGCCAAAGGCCGTCTTACTCTCAATAAAATCAACAACGAGGCGGGCTTAGGGCGCAGTTACATTCATAAATTCAAAGAGTTCGTTGATAATGTCGCCAACCCTGCTATCGAGGCATATAACGAAACTCTGGATACCCCTAAACCATCTGAAATAGATAAGGCTTCCACAGAAGATATGAGCGAAATCGATAGGCTCAAAGATGAGTTAAGGAAGCAAATCGAACTTAAAGAAGCTTATCGCACGGAGAGGGATGAGGCTTTAGCCACCAATGATGAACTTGAGGTATTGAATAAGTCGCTAATGTTTCGAGTGTATGAACTTCAGCAGGAGCTTACTGATAGTGTTGCTGAGTATGAAGGCTATAAAAAATAATTGCTCTAAAACATTTTTGCCCCATTCTTACTTGGAGCATTGTCATCTTTTACTTCAACAAGTCATCATTTGACCTAATTTTACTCATGTATGTAAAGTGTCTAGATGATCGAGAGAACATCACACGCCCATGCGGCTTTCTGGTATAAGCCACAACGAGTTACAATCTCTCATGCTTAAGTGATTGTAAAGTAAAATTTATTTAGGTTATTATCGTTATTCTATTGCTTACGTCTAATTGGTGTAGAGCAACAACTATGGTCTGCACTGTTCACACAACATCTACGTTTGACTCCAAAAATGGCTGAACAGCCATCAGCGCGTTGCTGAACTGAATTTTGAAACAAGACAAGGTAGTAAATCACATGGCTTATGCAAGTCTGTCAATCTCAGATTTGATTGATGAAATCAATAAGAACAAATATTACCTGCCAGCAATTCAACGTAAATTTGTGTGGCGGGAAGAGAAAATCTGCACTCTTTTTGACTCTATCATGCGTGATTATCCCATCGGCACTTTCTTGTTTTGGGAGCTAGACCAAGGCAATGCGAATGACTATACGTTCTACGAATTTCTAAAAAATTATCATGAACGTGATTCAAAGAATGCATTGGTGAATTATAGTTTTCCGCACGATATAACAGGTGTTCTTGATGGGCAGCAGCGCATCAGCTCGATGTACATAGCGTTGCAAGGTATTTATCAAAGTCGCCCTAAGTATGCCAAAAGAGCCAAGGATTCCTCGTACCCCAAACGGGAGTTTTACCTGAATTTGCTGGGCGATGCTGATGAATACGAATTTTGTTTCCTGACGGAACAACAAGCTGGTGAAAGCTCAACTGATCGATATTACTTCCGAGTAAGGGACATCCTCGAATATACGGCGGATGACGACCCATATGATATTTTAGACCCACTTCTTGATCAAAATGACGATGGGGCTGCTCACCTTAACGCTAAGCGCAGTGTAGCAAGACGAAAACTCGACCTGTTGAAGCGAAAGATGTATCAACCCGATTTGATAAGTTATTTCAAAGTAACCGGCAAAGATCTAGATGAAATTCTGGATATTTTTGTCAGGGTAAACAGTGGTGGCAACATATTGTCGAAATCAGATCTGCTGTTTTCAACCCTTGTTGCACACTGGGAAAACGGACGTGAGCAAATCGAAGAGTTGCTGGATGAACTGAATGGGGAAGACGGATTGTTTAGCTTCAACACTGACTTTTTGATGCGTACCTGCTTGTTCCTTGTCGACGCACCAATGAGCTTTAAAGTCCGGTCGTTTAACAAAGAGACCATCGAGGTCATTAAGCATCGCTGGACGGACATCAGTCAGGCGCTGAAGCGAACAGCAGTCATGCTCCGTGACTTTGGTTTTAATAAGAAACGATTGTCCTCACACTATGCAGCGACCCCCATTGCCTACTATCTACTAAAAGGCGGTGTTGTTAATCAAGAGATTAAAGGTCAACTACATAAACTGGTGATACACAGCTTACTCAAGCAGGTTTATAGTGGTCAAGCAGACACGGCCTTAAATGGCCTGCGTGAAGGTTTGCGCCAAAAAGGGGATGAGGGTTACCTGTTAAAATCAAACATGTTTGATTTTGGCAAATTCAAGTACACCCGACTTGCCGGTGGTAAGAAACTGACCATTGATCACGACGATATTGACGAATTACTGGAACGCTCAAAAGGGGCATTTACCTTCATGGTGCTGTCACTCCTCTATCCCGATCTTAAATTGGATAAGGTGAACTTTCACCAAGATCACATGCATCCTGCATCCGGCTTTAAGTGGACAAAACTGGAAAGCATGGGACTGGAAGAAGAAGCTATTCGCGACTGGCAGAGCAAACGCGACCTATTGCCAAACCTGCAACTGCTGGAAGGTCAGGAGAATGTCGAAAAGCAAGCGAAAGCGTTGAATCAATGGGTTGCTGAGGAGGTAACAAATGAATCGTTATATCGTGACCAAAATTACATCCCTACAGAGCTATCTCTTCAGTTTGATGATTTTGAGACATATTTTGACTGTCGGCGAGCACTGATGAAAACTAAGCTATGCAAACTTTTTGACGTGGAACAGCCAAACATGGCGGAGCCTGTCTCTGAAACTGGAGAGATCACCAACCCAGCCTAATGCTCCAAATGGTAAGAGAGTAGCTCTCATACCAAGATGGCGGTGAATGCATCTATTTACCGCTATTCATGACTCAAAAATGCCCCAAAATGAGTTATAACCAAGCAACGAAGGTGGTCAATATGCCGTACAACCCCATTTTGTTCTCTACGGCATATCTATTGTCAACAGTATGACAATCTCATCTAGTTATTTGACAGCATACTCTTCGAAAATAGCCTTACCAATTTCATTAATAACTTGATTACGTTCTGGCATAGAAAGGTTGGTTTGTGTCAGGTAGATGCTAATGATTAATGGCTCGCGCTCGTCAGTCCAAATTGCTGCTGTAATACCGCGCGAACCGTTAGCTCCCGCACCAGAACGATCTGCAATAGACCACCCTTTTGGTAAAACAGAACGGAGTAAAGAATCGGAAACAGTGTTCCCTTGCATCCATTCCTTAAGTTGTTTTTTTGAATTTTGAGCTAATACATCTTCGAATAAAATATGATATAGGGTCTTATTCATCGCATTTGGCGTCGTTGTATCACGTAGGTCATCAGCTTTGGCTTGGTTTAGTTCAGGTTCAAAACGATCTAATTGAGTTACTTTATCTCCGATCAAACGTAGAAAAGCAGTGACACCCTGTGGGCCTCCGATGTGCTTTAAGACTATGTTTGCAGCAGTATTATCACTAGTCTTCATCGTAGCTTCACAAGCATTTTCAATGGTAATTGAACTGCCAACCATGTTTTTTGTTATTGGTGACCAAGCGATTAGTTCATCGGATTTTACTGGCGCCATTGTACTTATATCTAAAATGTCTCTATCAGAGTCCTGTAGCATTTTTGCACATGCTAATGTCTTGAATGTACTCATCATAGGGAACCTTTCATTCCCTTTATAGTGCCATTGTTGATCCGTTGAATCTAAAACTGATACACCTATGCGTCCCAAGGTGCGTTGTTCTATAGAATAGAGCGAGTCGTTCAATGTTGAAGCGGTCGATAAAAAAGAAATGAACAAACAGCTCGAAAGTAAGATTGATTTTTTCATGATAACTCGACTATTTATGTAATAAGACTGAATTTACGGAGCGTAATAATACAGCTCGAAAGATATAAATCAACAGCGGGTCATATTAAGTTTGTATGAAAAGATGAGTGTGTTTATGGAGCGTTATTTTCTGCTCGACTTAGGATGAAGGAAGCGCTATCTGAATCTCATACGCATAAGTCAACTATAAGTTGTGAATAACTCATTTCTGTCCGTGCGACCTGAAGTCGTATGAAGCGTTGTTCACCACGATAAGAGTGAACCATCTGTATCACCAGATGACCCTAGGATCCTGAATAAAGCAGCGGATCCGACAATGTAACGAAACACGGTCGTTAGGCTGTGTGGGAACTGAATCGTGAGAGGATGTTCCTCCTGATAACCACGAATTGGGTAAGTGCTAGGGTGTCAGTATGATGAACGTAAGTGAATCCACGTAAGGCGCGTTATATGATGAAGCAGCGGAAGTGGTTAATACGCTGTGGCCAAAATGGCAATGAGAGTCGGGAAGGGATTGGACAGTACCCTTTCGTGATCGATGTACTCTCCGCACTATAGTGGGCATCTAACCTGATATTTTGCGCGACATACGGAACAGGGTAAGCCTGTATATCTCCCATTGGGAAAGCAGTCTGCGAAGATTGCCGATAGGTGTGCAGGTAAAGGAGGTTAGAGAAAGCAAAGGCCGCTTTGTAATGAAGTGGATACAGGTTTATATCTGGCGCGAAAGCGAGCTGACTTCTAACTGGTCTCCCGTTGCAAGATGATTTGAAGAACTTTATTCAAGGAGAAACGCAAATGGTGACTTCATCAGAAGTTAGTGCCTCTCCTAATGGCACTCAATGGCAATCCATCGATTGGAAGGCAGTAGAGTCGCACGTGTTAAAGCTTCAAATGCGCATTGCAAAAGCAACCCGAGAGGAAAAACACAGTAAAGCGAAAGCTCTGCAGTGGGTCTTAACGCACTCGAGATCGGCCAAATTACTGGCCGTGAAGCGAGTGTCCCAAAACAAAGGCAGTAACACACCTGGAGTCGACGGTGTCATCTGGAATACGGATGCTCGTCGAATGACCGCAGTTAATCAATTGAACCGTAAATGCTATCGAGCCAAACCTCTCAGACGTATCTACATCCCGAAAAAGAACGGCAAACTTAGACCCCTCGGTATTCCATGCATGATAGACCGAGCGCAACAAGCGCTTTATCTGCTTGCTCTTGAACCGATATCGGAAACGATAGCAGATCCAAATAGCTACGGTTTTCGCCCTAATCGCAGCACGGCTGACGCAATAGCACAATGCTTCAAATGCTTGTGTCTTAAGCGCTCAGGTCGCTGGATCTTGGAGGGGGATATTAAAGCTTGCTTTGACAAGATTGGGCATGAATGGCTACTTGAACATGTTCAAATAGACAAAAGGATGCTGAAGCAGTGGTTAGGCTCTGGCTATATCGATAAGGGCTTGTTCTACCGAACGTCGGAGGGAACTCCGCAAGGAGGAATTATCTCTCCAACGCTTATGTTACTGACGCTTGCGGGCCTAGAAAAGCTCGTGAAAGAGGTCGCTAAGAAATCGGGAGAACGAGTTAACTTTATCGGTTATGCGGATGATTTTGTGATAACAGGTTCGTCAAAAGATGTTCTTGTTAACGAAGTCAAACCACGGGTGATTGATTTTCTAAAAGAAAGAGGGTTGGCACTCTCTGAAGAGAAAACACACATTACTCATATAGATGACGGCTTTGATTTTCTAGGTTTTAACCTCAGGAAGTACAAAGGCAAATTGCTCATCAAACCGAGTAAGAGCAACGTTCTCTCTTTCTTGGGTAACTTGCGTGAACTCATCAAGAAGCACGCAACAATGCCAGTCAATGATCTCATTAGATTACTGAACCCTAAGCTGAAAGGTTGGGCGAACTATTATCGCCACTGCGTTGCAAAGCGCACTTTCGGTTACCTCGGTCATCAAATCTTCTGGTTACTGTGGCGATGGGCGGTTAGACGCCATCCCACTAAACCAAAAGACTGGGTAAGGCGAAAATACTACATGAATAGAAGTGGTGGGTGGCAATTTCACGGTTGGCAGAAAATCGCCAATATGGACTGTCACTACAACCTAATTCAAATAGCGAAAACGCCGATTAAAAGGCATGTAAAAATCAGAAGTGCAGCAACCCCATTCGATCCGCTTTACCAAGATTACTTGGCAAAGAGGAAGCCGAAAAAGGAAGGCCGTCACTCTTGGTTTGACCCTGCTTTAACTGCTATCTAGGTTGCTGGGTAACGTAATACGCCTTAGCGGAGGCTTGAGCCGTATGCAGTGAAAGTTGCACGTACGGTTCTTAGGAGAGCGGCACTTGGTAACAAGTGTCGCTTATCCGACATCAACGTGCTAGAGAGCACTTCGCTGGCACGAAACTGCCCCATTGTGAGTTGTGACCCGATTGTTCAACCTACTTTGTCAAGCCATCATTTTACTTACTTTTTGCAATACCAACCTCCTACCTCAGAGTGAAGAACTGTTGAGTATGGATGAAAAGCTATGCTTTTTGCTGTAAGTTATTGTAATGCAACGGAGTGGATATAACAGTGACTTTATTAATATTAAGATGCAAAGACTTTTTTGATAGCAAAAAGAAGGGAGTCGTTCGGTTAGCCAGACTAGAAAAGGCACGCGCTATAAGTTTTTTTTACTCATTAAGAAACTATACCCTTAAGCAAAAGGGAGTGCTTTTAGTTTTAATGTCCTTAATTGCTTTTAAGGTTTCAGTAGAAGCATCGTCTTTGCTAAATGGTGAGATTTCAGTTGAACAATTAAAAGCTATATCACTTACTATCGGTGGGGGACTACTTGGATTTACTGCAATAGTCTTTTCTTTACTATTGTTCTCTCTTCAGGCTAATCTTCAGAGATTGAGGTATTTAGACTTTTATAGATTTAGTGCTGATAAGCAGATACTCGGATACCTTTTATTCTGCCTTATAATATCACTTTCAATTATAGTAACTTCGCTATTTATTGTTGATGGTTATTCTGGTCAATACGCAACGCTCATGCTCTGGGCTGTGGTGCTATTTATTTTTCTTTTGTTTTTTTCTTATAAACGGTCAATACAACTAATTAACCCTATAGAGCAAGTAGAGCTTATAGCATCTGAGGTCAGCTCAAACCTTGGACGATGGGGAAAGGCTATTGAAAGGAAAATACGAACTGAAGATCCCCCAACCATTGAAAGCCTTACGAATAAAAACTTTAATTCTCAAAGGTGGGAACTATGTAAAAGTAATCCGATGCATCAGCAGTCCGTTATTAACTCTATTGACAGTTTGTGTGCAATGACGAAGGTTTACACTGAGTTGAATGATTACATAGTAGCTCGAAATACACTGAAAAAAGTAGTGTATATTATTGACAAGTATATTCAGTTTAGGCAGAACACGTTTATTGAAGGCTCACCTTATATGAGGACGAGCATCGAGTCAGAGCCAGTTTTTGACCATGTATTATCGAAGATAGCCTACAGTGCATCTGAAGCTATTAAAGCGAATGATAAAGAATGGGTTGATATATGCTTTGACGTTTATTCACAGTTAGCTCAGGTTCTCAACTTTTACAATGTGCAACATGGGTATCGTTTGGGGCAACAAATTGATTATGCGATCCATTATTTCACCTCTTCGGTCAAGGATTCAATTCACTTAAAAAATAATGATGTGATGATAAATGCTTCCAGCGCTGTTGGTAGGTTAGCTACTGGGCTATTAGAAACAGCTTCGCATGACAACATACAACCGCTTGATGAATCGCTGAGGTTGCTAGGTAGTTTGAGTATAGCGAATGGGGATATCACTGTAATAAACGATGTTATGCGAAGATACGGTGACATAGTATTTTTATTGATATTAAATGAAGATTCTAAGGTTGAAACAGCAATTCAGAGTATATCAAAAAGTATTCACTCTCTGGGTCGGCTCTATTTGAATCAAGAGAAGATGACTTCATTTGACCTAGGAATTGTAAACGGTTTTTATGGATTTGGAGAAAATTCTTTATCCGACAGGCTAGCTAAACAAGCAAGCATACTTTCCAGTGAACCAGATAAATATCGGAGTCTGGTAACATCGCTAATTAAAGGCATTTGTTTGTGGCTTAAATTGACTTTTAATGACCGAGGGGAGCTTTACAAACTGGATCAAAAAAAGAATTTAGTCCTATTTCATTATTTATATAGTTTGTCTGAGACTATGCTAAAAATCTTGTTGGAACTCACCGATGAAAAGACTGACTGTCAGTTAAGGTATGATGTCTATGAGGTAGTTAACAGAGAGATTATAGCCTTATGCGAAATAAGAGAGGATAAAGAGGTTTTACGTAGGATCGATACCTATGGTTTCATGAGTTCACTTTTTAATCTACATCACTTGATAGACTCTTCAGATACTATATCATTTTTGGTCGATAATATTTTGAAAGTAGGCTTTAATGCTGCGTCAATAAACTGTGATCATGGATTACTGGCAAAATCCATTTGTGCATCTGCAATAATTTCAGTTAATAATGAAAGCTCTCAATATAGAGGCTTAATTGACAAAAAAATAAATGAATTTTCTGGAAATCATAAGGTTTTCACTAACGCTTTGACCAGATTGGAGTATTTAGGAATGTTGGGTCGCTTCGAAAAAGAAAGAAGAATTAACAGTTACTCTCATTGTGCTATTGAAACATTTTGCAACAACCACTTAACAAATGAGCTTCGAGAGGAGATTAAGTATTCAATTGAAGCAATTAAGCTAAATATTAATGATAAATAGTTCGGAAAAAATAGCGTAACTGAATAAACGGAGATACTTTTTCTAATGTAAACCAACCTATCAAGAGGTAAATCATCTGACTCGTTTCTGTCCAAAAATGAGTTTCGCTCAGTTGATTTGAACACACTGAAAGGTGTGAATCTTAGAAGCGGAAATTTTCACCTTTCTATGGTTTTTTCGCCAAATTACCCAAAAATGTGAAAATAGTGAGAAAAGCATTGTTAAGTTGGCTCTCTCATACTAATTTGAAGAATTAAATCGTAAGGGTGGATGCCGGCGAAGATGCGCTTTACCCTGAAGAAGATGAAGACGACGAGTAATCAAAGCTCACTACTTTTGGAAAAACCAGCGTTTAACGCTGGTTTTTTTATACCTTGAAAAACTGACGAATGTGGAGGCGATAAATAATTCACATTGAGTTTATAGGGGATTTCTCCCTATAATGCGTGAAAATTGATCTAGCTCAAGGTGTATATGCAACTCTCACTCGCCGGTTTATGGCAAGTCTCTCCACTGACGGACCTTTCTATCCCACAGGATGACATTACTTTCCCTGCTCCTTTGAGTCAGGTATTGCCTGCTGAACTGACTGAAGAAGCGATTCGTCAGCAAGAGTGGCACCTGATGCACGACATTGAAGTGGACGAATCCATGATGGCATTCCCTGCGGTAGAAATGGTGTTGGGTGGTGTGGATTACCATGCAGAAGTGCGTTTGAACGGGGTAGCATTGTTTGACTGTGACGGCTCACAAAGCGTGTACAAGAAAGACATTCGTCCGTTCATGCAGATGGGGCGTAACCGTTTTGAGATCCTGTTCCTTGAGGAAGAAGAAGATCTTCTGTTGGATGAGGATAAACCTGAGTTGTGCTCACTTGCGGATCATGAATACCAAAAGAGTGACGAGCGCTTAGGGGTATGGCAAGAACCGTATCTGCAGTTCATTCGCAATGTACGTTTAGACCGCGTGGCTACCGAACAGATTTGGCACCACGGTGGTGGTTGTGAGTTTAAGGTGGATTTGTACTACCAAACTTTTGCGCCGGGTTTAGTATCGGCATCGGTTAAGTTCAATGGCATGACTTACCATATTCCTATTGATGTCCGAGCGGAGCATGCGAGCGCTTTATTCCAGATCGAAGCGCCAAAGTATGCCGATCTTACTGATCCTGATCCAAGTGATCTCTACCAGTTGTCTGTTGAGTTGGATGGGCAGCACCAAAACTTCACAGTTGCCTTGAGCCAGGAGCTTTGTGTTACCCATGTTGTGCTTTAACGTCTAATAATATTATCTATTACAGCATCTTAAGCATTACGACTTCACATGCATCATGCCCTGTTTGTCCAAGCGGGGCATCGAGATGCTCAAAGCCTAGCTTTTCATACAAGCTTACCGCTTCTCTCAGACATTCAGTTGTCTCTAAATAGCACTGCTGATACCCAAATTGTTTCGCCAATTGTAAGCTCAATGCGACGATGCGTTTGGCTAAACCGTGTCCTCGTGTTTGAGGTAAGAAGTACATCTTTTGTAGTTCACACACATTTGGCTCGCCAGCTAAAGGGGCAAAGCCACCGCCACCAACGATCTCTCCGCGATGTTCAATGACCCAATAGGCGGCCCTGTTTTGATTGTACACCGAATACATATCATCAAGCGTTGGATCGGCCACACCATAACCTTTGTCTGCGGTTAAGCCGTATTCTGCAGAGACTTTACGAATCACATCTGCGACTTGCGGGTTGTCTGCTTTAGTAAGAGGTCGAAGAACGTATTCCTCCGCCTGACACACTTTTGTTAGCCCTTTTAGGTAAGTCTCTAGACCAAGTTTGAGTTGCTCTTGCTCGCTGTCATCGAGTTGGGTAAGCAGTTGTTCAAAGAAGTGGTTTTGCTGTTGGTCCAGTTGCGATAACGCCTGTTGGCCTTGCTCTGTAATCGCGACGAGTTGACTACGTTTGTCTTTTGGGTTTTCGATGCTCTCGACCAAACCTAATTTAATCAGACCAGTAACGGTTCGGCTCGCGTTGGACTTGTCGACATTAAGCTGCTGTGCCAGCTGATTGATGGTCAATGGCTGCAATTGGATTTCACCCAATGCGTGCGCTTGCACTGGAGTGAGAGCGACATCGCCGCATTGTTTATCAAGCATACCAAGCAATCGGACGGCTTGACGGGAGTAGTGTCGAAGTTGACGAGCGTTCATTATCACTTACCTCTAAAAATAAAGTTGCGTACCGCAATTAAATTAATTGCGGTACGCAACCTTGTCAATGGTAAATGTCATTTTTCTCGTTAGGAGACGTAGTGAGCCTCCATGTTTAAGCGTGGTGATGTAAACAAAACTGCGGTGCTGGAGCTTTTTCTGATGATTTACGCATCCATACTTTCTCGTGGAAGTAGTAAGCCACCGTGTTCAAACTTGGCTCTAGCATCGCCATTACGCCGCCGACAAATGCATCACCTGTTAGTAAGTAAACCACGGTAAAAGCGACGCTGAAGTGCACGGTCGCAAAGCTTGCGGTTTTTAATTTGGTCATCCACTGACGAGCTTTAAGTGCTGGGACTCTTGCCCATGCCTTTTCATGAAAGTAGAAGGCTACGGTGTTCACTGAAGGCTCAATCATGGCAATTAAACTACCAATTAGAATGTCGCCTGTGAGTACGTAAGCGACACTAAATGCGATAGTAAAATGCAGTGCTGCGAAAGTTAGTGTCTTTTTCATGATAATTACTCAATCGTGTTTGTTTCGATGAGTTCATTATCGATAATAATTCTCATTAATGCTAATGGGTAATGAGTATTGTTGTGATAGGGGGAAGCTATTGATGATGGTTTTGGTGAAATGTATACAAAAAAGGTTGGTCATGATGACCAACCTTTTGAACCAAAAGTGAGAAGTGTTAATTCTTCTCTTTCACTGAGGCTTAAAGTGCAGCGATCGTTGTCTTCTGCTCTTCTAGCTTAGCTAGTGTCTCTTTGTAGCCTTCAAGCTTCTCACGCTCTTTAGCAACAACTGCTTCAGGTGCTTTCGCTACGAAGCCTTCGTTACCTAGTTTACCTTCGATACGCTTGATTTCGCCGTGAGTCTTCTTGATTTCGCCATCTAGACGAGCAAGCTCTGCATCTTTGTCGATCAGACCTGCCATTGGGATCATCAGCTCAGACTTACCAACCAGTGCTGTCGCACATGCTGGAGTTTGTTCGCCAGTTTCAAGCACGCGTACTGCTTCTAGCTTCGCTAGCGACATCAATACTTGTTTGCTTGCTTCTAAACGAGAGGCATCTTCTGCATTTGCTGCTTTCAACATAACGTCAAGCGGCTTACCAGGGTTGATGTCGTATTCAGCACGTAGGTTACGGATGCTGGTAATGAACGCTTTCACCCATTCAATGTCGTCTAGCGCTTCTTGGTTGAAGTTTGCTTCGTCGAATTGAGGCAGCGTTTGTAGCATGATTGTCTCGCCTTCTACACCTTCAACTAATGGCTTGATGCTTTGCCAGATAGTTTCAGTGATGTAAGGAATGACTGGGTGAGCTAGACGTAGCGTCTTCTCAAGAACCGTGATTAATGTACGGCGAGTACCACGCTGTTGCGCTTCAGTACCTTTCCATAGAACGGGTTTAGTTAGCTCTAGGTACCAGTCACAGAATTGGTTCCAGATGAATTCGTAAAGTGTGTTCGCAGCCATATCTAGACGGAAGTTGTCGATATGGTTGTTAAACGCTTTCGCTGCGAGTTCAAACTGAGACTCGATCCACTTGTCTGCTAATGAGTATTCAATCTCACCACCGTTGAAGCCACAATCTTGCTCTTCTGTGTTCATCATTACGTAACGGCTTGCGTTCCATAGTTTGTTACAGAAGTTACGGTAACCCTCAAGACGTTTCATATCCCAGTTGATATCACGACCTGTTGATGCCATTGCTGCAAGAGTGAAACGCAGTGCGTCTGTACCGTATGCTTCGATACCGTTTTCAAACGTCTTACGAGTGTTCTTCTCGATCTTCTTCGCTAGTTGAGGCTGCATCATGTTGCCACAACGCTTCTCTACGAGAGACTCTAGGTCGATACCATCGATCATGTCGATTGGGTCAAGTACGTTACCTTTCGACTTGGACATCTTGTCGCCGTTTTCGTCACGGATTAGACCAGTAACGTAAACCGTCTTAAATGGTACTTGTGGTTTGCCGTTTTCGTCTTTCACGAAGTGCATGGTCATCATGATCATGCGCGCAACCCAGAAGAAGATGATGTCGAAACCAGTTACTAGTACGTCTGAAGGGTGGAATACTTTCAGATCGTCAGTTTGCTCTGGCCAACCTTGAGTACCGAACGTCCATAGTGCAGAAGAGAACCACGTATCCAGTACGTCTTCGTCTTGGTGAAGTTCAATGACTGACTCTAGGTTGTTGTTCTTGCGAACTTCTTCTTCAGTGCGACCTACGTAAACATTACCTTGGTTGTCGTACCAAGCTGGGATGCGGTGACCCCACCATAGCTGACGAGAGATACACCAGTCTTGAACGTCACGCATCCAAGAGAAGTACATGTTTTCGTATTGCTTAGGAACGAATTGGATGTCGCCGTTTTCTACTGCTTCAACTGCGGTTTTCGCTAGAGGCGCAGTACGTACGTACCATTGGTCAGTTAGCATTGGTTCGATAACAACGCCACCACGGTCGCCGTAAGGAACTTGTAGATCGTGATCTTTCACTTCTTCAAGTAGACCTAGCTCGTCGAATTCAGCAACGATAGCTTTACGAGCGGCAAAACGCTCCATACCGTGGTATTTAGCTGGTAGCTCAGTGCTGTAAGCGTCGCTTGCTTCGCCGTTAGTGTTGAATACTTCTGCTGAGTCGCGGATGTTCGCGTCGAAAGTCAGAATGTTGATCATTGGTAGCTGGTGGCGCTTACCTACTTCGTAGTCGTTGAAGTCGTGCGCAGGTGTGATTTTCACACAGCCAGTACCTTTTTCCATATCTGCGTGCTCATCGCCCACGATTGGGATGCGACGATCAACGATAGGAAGGATGATTTCTTTACCGATAAGATCTTTGTAACGTGGATCTTCTGGGTTAACTGCAACACCCGTATCGCCTAGCACGGTCTCTGGACGAGTCGTTGCAACAACGATGTAGTCTTTGCCATCCGCTGTTTTAGCGCCATCTGCTAGTGGGTAGCGGAAGTGCCACATGTGGCCTTTAGTGTCTTTGTTCTCTACTTCTAGATCTGAAATCGCTGTGTGTAGCTTTGGATCCCAGTTAACTAGACGCTTACCGCGGTAGATTAGATCGTCTTCGTATAGACGTACGAAGACTTCTTGAACGGCGTTAGATAGACCATCGTCCATCGTAAAGCGTTCACGATCCCAGTCTACAGATGCGCCAAGACGACGAAGCTGCTTAGTGATAGTGCCGCCAGATTCGCCTTTCCATTCCCAGATTTTGTCGATGAAAGCTTCACGACCGTAATCGTGTTTTGTTTTGCCTTCTTCTGCAGCGATCTTACGCTCAACAACCATCTGAGTTGCGATACCAGCGTGGTCAGTACCTACTTGCCAAAGGGTGTTTTTACCCTTCATACGTTCACAACGGATAAGCGTATCCATGATCGTATCTTGGAACGCGTGGCCCATGTGTAGGCTACCAGTGACGTTCGGTGGCGGGATCATGATGCTGTATGATTCTTTAGTAGTGTCACCGTGTGGCTTAAAGTAGCCTTTCTCTTCCCAAGTCTGATACAGAGCTTGTTCGATTGAAGTTGGGTTGTATGTCTTTTCCATAGCGCTCTTTTAATGGATACGTTGATGGTTGAATCTTAGTCAATCTTTATAAGTGAGGGATCTTAACAAGATCGCCTTAACTATAAGGATTGACCGTTAAGGATATTGAATTTCGATCGTTTGCAGCTGGTAACCTGCTTGACGGTAAATTTTATATCTTTCTCTTGCGAGTTGTTTAGCTTTTTCTTCGCAGGGCACGAAGTCTACCACTTGAGCAAACTTGTTCGCAAAGGTTGTCTCATTTTCCGCCAAATTAATTACCAGCTGACGGTTCCAATTAGGTTTTACACCTTCATGGCCGATTTCAATATTGGTGGCGTATTTCGGTCCCTCGCCTACGAGGTTATGTGCCATGAACTTGTCTGCATCAACTTGCCAAAAGGCTTCAGCGAGCTGCTCGGCGTGTGGTTTGTCTTGGCAGTTTAAATACACTTTAGCGCCTTGGCGAGCAAAGTGCTGAGCCAAAAACACGATGTATTCTTCAAAGCCAGCCACCGTTGCTTGCGGGCTCTCTTCGTTAATGATGTAGAAGGTTGCTGTTTGCATCATTCTCTCACTTGCCGATGGTCTCTTCCTGAAACCATATTAAATCCGATTTTCAATCAAGAAAATCGAGGTAATAAAAAAGGGCCTTGCGGCCCTTTTAGATTCTGTTCAGAAATTACTCTTCTGTCTCTTGGCCGCTGCGGTTCAAAAGGAATTGGACAAGCATTGAGACAGGACGGCCCGTTGAGCCTTTCGCTGCGCCTGATTTCCACGCGGTACCTGCGATATCGACGTGTGCCCAGTTGTACTTCTTCGCGAACTTAGATAAGAAGCAACCCGCAGTAATTGTGCCACCAGGGCGACCACCAATGTTTGCCATATCCGCAAACGGGCTCTTCAACTGTTCGTGGTACTCGTCTGCCATTGGTAGACGCCATGCACGGTCACTCGCTTGCTCAGAAGCGTTTACTAGCTCATGAGAAAGAGGGTTGTGGTTAGAGATTACGCCGCTGATATGGTGGCCTAGTGCGATAACACAAGCACCAGTTAGCGTTGCAACGTCAACCACGCAGTCTGGTTCGAAACGCTCTACGTAAGTCAGTGCGTCACAAAGAACAAGACGACCTTCCGCATCCGTGTTCAGAACTTCTACAGTTTGACCAGACATGGTCGTTAGGATGTCACCTGGACGGTAAGCGTTGCTGCCTGGCATGTTTTCACAGCCCGCTAGAACACCAATAACGTTGATTGGTAGGTTTAGCTTTGCTAGCGCTTTCATTGTACCGAATACCGATGCCGCACCACACATGTCGTACTTCATCTCATCCATGCCTTCGCCCGGTTTCAATGAGATACCGCCTGAGTCGAAGGTTAGACCTTTACCTACGAGCACAATCGGTTTTGCATCTGAGTCAGGGTTACCTTTGTACTCGATGATAGACATCATAGATTCGTTTTTAGAACCACGGCCTACTGCTAGGTAAGAGGTCATACCCAGTTTTTCCATCTCTTGCTCACCAATAATTTTGGTGGTTACGGTTTCGTAATCGTCCGCTAGACGACGAGCTTGAGAAGCAAGGTAAGCTGGATTAGCTACGTTTGGCGGCATGTTGCCAAGGTCTTTTGAGGCTTTGACACCTGATGCGATAGCAAGACCGTGAGTGATTGCTTTTTCACCCAAGTTCAATTCACGACGCGTTGGTACGTTGAAAACAAGCTTGCGCAGTGGGCGGCGAGTCTCAGGTTTCACGCTCTTGAATTGATTAAATGTGTATAGACCATCTTTAGTCGCTTCTACAGCCTGGCGCACTTTCCAGTATGTATCACGACCCTTAACATGCAGTTCAGTTAGGAAACATACCGCTTCCATTGAGCCTGTCTCGTTAAGTGTGCTGATCGTCTTTTGAATGATTTCCTTGTACTGGCGCTCGCCAAGTTCACGCTCTTTGCCGCAACCGACAAGTAAAACGCGCTCTGACAAAACACCTGGTACTTGATGCAGTAGCAGCATCTGACCAGGTTTACCCTCTAGATCACCACGGCGAAGTAGTGAACTGATGTAACCGTCACTGATTTTATCAAGTTGTTCGGCTACTGGAGAAAGGCGACGTGGTTCAAACACACCAACAACGATACATGCGCTACGTTGTTTCTCTGGACTGCCACTTTTTACACTGAACTCCATGCGTACTCCTACATCCTGAAGACAAATTGCTCTAAATGTTAGATAATGATCGCTTACTTGTTGAATTTTAGCTCCAGGCTTACATGCAGAGCTGATTAAGCGACTAACATCTAGTTTATAATTTTTAAAAAAATAAATGGTTCAACGGGAAACTATAGTGATTCGACCAAAAAAACAAGTTTTGTATAGGTAATTTCAGCGTGATTATTGTTAGATATTTGATCCGCGAAACACTCAAGAGCCAATTTGCGATTTTTTTCGTACTTTTTTTGGTGTTTGTAAGCCAGAAATTCATAAGTGTTCTTGCTGATGCTTCTGATGGGGATATTCCTGCTGGATTGATTTTCTCTATTGTTGGTTTGAACATGCCAGCAATGGGTCTGTTAATGCTGCCTTTAAGTCTGTATATCGGCATATTGATCACATTTGGTCGTCTGTATGCAGAGAGCGAAATTGTCGTAATGAACGCGACAGGTATTGGTAATAAATTCTTGGTTCAAGCGGCCTTATACCTAGCGTTGATTACTTCAGCGGTGGCGGCTTTCAATGCGTTGTGGCTATCGCCGTGGTCTCAAGAGCGCGTTGAGCAGCTTTATGAGCAGGTAGCGTCAGAAAACAGCGTTGACCTACTTAAAAAAGGTCAGTTCCAAGGTACACCAGACGGTTCATCGGTTGTGTTCATCGATGACATTAAAGACAATACCTTGAGCAACGTTTTTGTTGCGCAGATGCGCCCTCGAGATTCGGTGTTACCGAGTGTGATGTTCTCATCTTCTGGTGAAGTAAAAGAGCTTTCGGACGGTCGTCAGATCATCACTATGAAAGAAGGTACGCGTTATGAAGGTGTGCCTACTCGCGTTGAATATATGATCACGAAATTCGATGAATACGAAGGTGTTATCGGCCAACGTGAGGTCAAAAAGAAAGGGCGAGACTGGGAAGCATACCCAACGGTTGACTTGATAGGTCACCCAGATCCAGAGGCGCAAGCGGAGCTACAATGGCGAATTTCGTTATTTGTGTGTATTCCACTCTTAACAATGCTCGTTATTCCTTTGTCTGCGGTGAATCCGCGTCAGGGACGGTTTGCCAAAATGGGGCCTGCGATTCTGATCTATCTAGCGTATTTCTTGGCGATCAGTGCAACCAAATCTGCATTAGAAGATGGTGACATCCCGGCTGCTATTGGTATGTGGCCAATCAATGCGATGTTGCTGATTGTTGCTATCATGGCGAATATGATGGACAGCGTTGCTGCTAGACGAATAAAAGACAAATTCCGCAAGAAGAGGCTCGCGTAAGCTGTGTT
The DNA here is from genome assembly GCF_033340195.1 of Vibrio sp. 1457. NCBI lineage: Bacteria > Pseudomonadati > Pseudomonadota > Gammaproteobacteria > Vibrionales > Vibrionaceae > Vibrio > Vibrio sp. 1457. The sequence goes on along the minus strand of NZ_JAWOWA010000015.1, from coordinate 13,311 downwards.
CAAAATCTTAGACCTTTACATCGGTAGAACCATCATCTCTACCACTGCCTTGGTTTTAGCGACGTTTGTTGGCTTATCGGGCATCATCAAATATGTAGAACAGCTACGTAAAGTAGGGCGAGGTGTGTACGACCTCACTCATGCGTTGTACTTTGTGTTACTCAGTGTGCCGCGTGATATCGAAATGTTCTTTCCAATGGCGGCATTACTCGGTGCCCTGATCGGCTTAGGTATGTTGGCTTCAAGCTCTGAGCTGGTGGTGATGCAAGCTGCTGGTTTCTCTAAGCTGGATATCGGGTTATCGGTACTCAAAACGGCCGTCCCGCTCATGATTGTTGTTATGGCGTTAGGTCAATGGGGCGCTCCTGAGGCCCAGAAGATGGCCCGTGACTTACGTGCGTTTGCGATATCAGGTGGTAGCATTGTGTCTGTGCGCTCAGGTGTGTGGGCTCGTGACGCGAACGACTTTATCTTTATAGGTAAAGTCGAAGACGACAAGCTTTATGCTTTAAATATGTGGCGTTTTGATGATGATAAGAATCTACAAAAAGTTATTTTCGCCGAAGAAGTCGACTACCAACAAGATAACAACTGGCTGATGCGCTACGTACAAATTACGGACATGGAAAATGAAAACGTAATTTCAAAGCAAGACATCGAACAGATGGAGTGGCACACCTCTTTGGCACCAGATAAGCTAGCAGTGGTGACCGTGAAGCCAGAAGAACTGTCACTGAGCGGTTTGTATGATTATGTGACTTACCTGAAAGCATCGGAACAAGATGCATCTCGCTATGAGTTGGCGTTTTGGCGTAAGTTGACTCAGCCGCTTTCAATTGCTGTGATGATGTTAATGGCGCTATCTTTTGTTTTCGGTCCACTCAGAAGCGTGACCATGGGGGCAAGGGTATTGTCGGGCGTGGTTGCCGGGTTTACTTTTTACATATCCAGTGAGTTCTTTGGTCCATTAAGCTTGGTGTATGGCATATCCCCAGTGTTTGGTGCTTTGGCCCCGAGTTTGGTGTTCTTAGCTATTGCGATTGCACTGCTACGAAGAAAGCTATAACTGAAGCATCATCGAATAAACCAAGTTTTACCGAACCAAATGTAAAAGGAAGGCATTACGCCTTCCTTTTTTGTGTTCCTAGACAAGTTAATTTGCCTTAGGTAATACAACAACCTCTGTTTTGGCCCAAATGTCGTGGAAACCACGTTTCTTCGGATCAATCGGTACAGTCAAATTTGCCAAGCCAAAGCCAGATGTCGAAATACGAATCAGAGCTTGAGTTACCGTAATTGGTGCTCCGTCTTTGGCATTGCGAACTCGAAGCTTCCAAGCGCGCATCCCAAGAGTTTGTCCTGCTCGCGTCCAGAAGAACACAAAGAAATATATCCACACACCCGCAAGATAAAGTGTAAATAGAGGGCTCAATACAGGGTGCTTTCCGAGCATATCTGCGGCATCAGCGTACTCGCCATAGCTCAACAATCCTGCTGCATTTAGTGCAAACACAACGGCCATAACAATACCTGCGGCCATCATTTCAATTGCGATAATAATCAATGTGTCGTAAATCAACGCTGCAAGTCGACGAAAGAGACCAGCAGGTGGAAGAGTTGTAGACGTTGTCATTATTCCATCACTTACCTTAAAAATTGTGCGTCAGAATATAGATTCCCTCACCAAGAGAAAAGAGACCTAACGCACAGAGTCTTTAATTGTGTATAAACGAAGAGACTTTTCTGCCCTACGTTATCAGCACATGTCATGATACACGAGGCCGTGCAGCAATATGTTTCAACTGAATTCGACTCTCTTAACCATTGGCTCTTTGGTCTGTGACCAGATTAGATAGCTGAGAGAGTTGGTGTTTCTCATCTTCGGTATAATGTTGGCTTAATGAAAGCTCTAAAGCTTTTTCTGACAGCTTGATTGCTGGTGACAAAAATAACTTAGGGTGCATACTAGAGAGAGCTAGCAAGGCCTTTTGTAGGCGAATCTGTATTTGGAGTTGCGCTGCACCATCGTGTGCTATCGGCAAAAAGACATCATCGAACAAATCCTGGCAGCTCAATGCGGGCACAAATAGTCTAGGATATCGAGTTTTGGTAGGAGGCTCACTGAGTAGGTCTCCCCATAATGAAAGTGCTCGTACAGAACGCCCAAGAACGTCAATTGCGGTGCCATTATCATTTACAGCCGGAGATAGTGCTCGTGAGGCGATTTCCGCCATAACGACTAAACCAAAGCGAGGGTCCTGATCATATGAACGCTCCGTTCGAATCGTGAAGGCTGCCGTTACTTCGCTTTCGTCTGGCAACTCTCCACAAACCCAAGCCAATGGTTGACCTACGTACACAAAACTTCCCGGTTGTCGCTCAAGGTAGATGGTGCATTGGTTTGCTTCAGCAATACTATCGAGATGATGCATATCAACATGCTGTAAGTAACCAATTTCTTGGCTCAAAATAGGTTTACTTCCTCTGGGTTTATGTTCTGGGTGGCTCCATGGGTGAGCGCCTAGCCAACGCTCTTTGCCCCGTTTTCTTATCGCATCTAACAAGGCTTGCTCTACGTATGAAGTGGTTTCACTGACCCTTCCTAGTACGGAAAGGTGCTGAATCCAACGTAGCAGAGTGAGTATGATCATCACGATTACGGCGATAGTCACGATGAATAGATAAATTTGTGCTTGTTGATGATAGGCCCCAATACCTAGCGCGATAATTCCTACCAAACTAAATAGAAAAGAGCCAAGAAAGGTTGCTAAGGCATTTTGTGTTGTGCTGTCTTCCATCAACAGTTTTGTCGCTCGCGGCGTTACCCCTGCACTAGCGGCACTGTACGCTGAGACCATAATATTGAGAGAGAATGTAGTCACTGCAAGCATGGAGGTTGCGAGGATATTTAATATGTTGTTCAACAAATCCTTGCTGACGTTGATGGCAGGGGGCAGAGTAATGAACTGGTTTAAAACAATCGACATTAAGGCGGTAGCAACAGCTAGTAATGCGTAGAGTGACGTCCGGACCCACAGTTTTCGTGTCATCTGTTTCAGTAACCACTGCCATTTTGACCCAGTCATTCTTTGCTCCTATTCAGTTCTCACTAGAAAGTCGATAGAAAATTCAGAAAGTTATTCTTGCTTAAGCATAGGTTAAATGCCCGTCGTTCTGCTTGATATTTCATGCATCACGAAAGTAAGAAAGCTGCTTGCTTCAAAGAATGGTGCTCTTGAGGTGTGAATTACCACGATTCTGTTACCTTAATTGATAGATGAATTAAAAGTATGTGATTGAAAAGAGGTAGCGCATGATTGTAATTACAGGTGCAAGTAGCGGTTTAGGGGCTGAACTAGCAAAGCGTTATGATGCGGAAGGCAAAGAGACGTATGTAATAGGAAGAAATACAGAAAAACTATCCGCACTAGCAAAACAACTCTCTCATAACGTTGGTTATCAAGCTTGCAACCTCTCATCGCACCAAAATGTGAAACAGCTCTTTGATGGGGTGAAACAGTCCCCTGAAATGGTCATTCATAGTGCGGGAAGTGGTTATTTTGGCTTACTGGAAGAGCAGGAGCCGGAAGAGATTCAAAAGTTGATTGATAACAACCTGAATTCTGCGATTCATGTGTTAAGAGAGTTAGTAAAGCGTTACAAAGATCATCCAATAAAAGTGGTCATGATCATGTCCACAGCCGCGCAAAAACCTAAAGCGCAAGAGTCTACGTATTGTGCAGTGAAATGGGCCGTCAAAGGATTAATTGAGTCGGTTCGTTTGGAGCTAAAAGGAAAACCTATGAAAATCATCGCGGTTTATCCTGGTGGAATGGATACGGAATTCTGGAAAACAAGCGGCAATACGATGGACACGAGTCACTTCATGCAAGCAGAAGATGCCGCAGAGATGCTCCATAATGCGTTGTCGAGCATTGGGAATGGTTATGTTTCTGATATTACAGTGAATAGAACTTAAAAAGAGTTTCGTATACTCATTTTCATCTGGAAGAGTAGTAGAAAATGGAGCGTACGTTTCTTATGAGTACAGCTTTGTCACACTTTGTGGCGAAATTATCAGCAAACGATAGTTATTTAAGGTATTTCTGCTTGCGCAGGTCAAAAGCTTACGTATAATGCCAACCATCAAAGGGCAATAGCCCAAAGATGCCGGTGTGGTGAAATTGGTATACACGACGGATTCAAAATCCGTTGCCTTCGGGCGTGGCGGTTCAAGCCCGCCCACCGGTACCATACATAGAAAGGTCGCTTTTATAGCGGCCTTTCGTCGTTTTAGGTGCTCGTAAATATCAAAAGGAAGTTAGCGTTGCCTTCGCGGTGGCGGCAGGGATGCCAGTCCAATCAACTCCGTCCACCGGTACCATATTTTAAGACAGAGCCTCGATGAAAGTCGGGGCTTTGTTGTATCTGGATCTTCAAAACAAAAAAGCGCGAGGGGTATGCCTCGCGCAAACTACTCATGGTGATAGTAGGAACAGCCTATAGAGCTGTGAACAAGGTATTTTGAGTGTTCGGAGTCCAGTCTGCTTGGGACACGTGCGGTACATCAACTAGATAACGCAAACCTTGATAAGTCACCACATCACCTTGTTTATAGGAAACATTCTGAGTCCAGTTAGTGGCTGGGTCTGCATTTGTCCAAAGGCTAGAGGTTGGAGACGGTGCCCAATCTTGTTGCGCAGTATGGTTTGTTACAGCCTGGTATACAGTACCTAGGTGTAAGACGTAATCGCCAGCGTCGTAGTTATGACCAACTTGCCAGTTCGGTGTGTAGTTATCCATTGTGTCGAAGTCATAACCCGCTTGTTTTGCTAACTGTATAAACTTAGCGAGCTTAGGTAGGTTTTGCGTTGCACCCATGCCACGCTTACCATCTTCAAATAGGAACTCGTGAGTTAATACGATAACTTTATCGGCGTGTAAAGGTGTACCACATGGGAACTCTTGAGCTTTGGAGTTGATCGGGTTAATCGTTGTTGGTGCACAAGTGTTTAACGCGGAATCCACATATCCAAGAAATGCTTCTGCTTCTGTAAGGCTGTTTGCTGGCATTTCAATGCCCCAATTTTCGGGTGCCCAGTCCACATCCCAACCGTGAGTTTGATAGCCGTTATTCGCTAGGATATTTTGAACCTCGATAGCTGCTTTTACACTGTTGGATGGGTTGGATGTATCGCATACATATCCTGGTTCCCAAGGTTTCAGGTCATCAGACGTGGCACATAACCCATCTGCTTTGAAGTCTTTCGTCACGCGCCAACCGTTGGTGTAGGGCAGTCTAGCAAACTCTGTTGCCTTGTAGTTCGGGTAGCTTGTAATGTTCGGCAAATACTTTGCTAACACAGATAAGTTTTCCGTAAACATTGAGGCATCGTAAACAGGGTCTTGATACGAGTTAAGCTGGTGGTCCCCGGTCGCATTACACTCCGCAGCACTGTTCGGTCCAAATTCATCCACGCAGTTGTGCACCATGTGATCGTAACTGTGGTTCGCAACAATATGACCAGTGTCTAATGCGAGCTTTAAGGCTTCTAGGGAACGGTCTTCATTCTCATCACCAATTCCATCTAAATGCCAAGCATTAAAGTAAAACGTCGCTTTGATATCTTCCTGGTTAAGTACTTGAATAACGTCAATAGATGCATTGATTGGTCCATCATCAAACGTTAGATAAATTGTGCCTTTAGAGTCGGTTTGAGCAAATGAGTGTTGTGATAGTGCGGCACTTACAAGCGTTGCAATAGCCAATTTATTAAATTTCATTCTCTATTCATTTTAAGAAATTAATAACGACGTTGTCAGTAGTAAAATATTGATAATTTGAAAATTAATGTGATGTTTTAAATTATTTTATAACTTTTATCCTAGACCTAAATAATTACAAAAAAATAGGTGGTATTTTCTAAATTGGGATTGTGTTCACGAACAATGCAACCGGTTGCGCTTTTTTGTCTTGGTTATTTTTGCTACAGTTTTTGCAGGTTGAAATTTACACAACGGGAGTAAGGCTATGAAAAAGATCCTTTTATGCTGTAGCGCAGGGATGTCAACCAGTATGCTTGTTAAGAAAATGGAGCAAGCTGCTGAAAATAAAGGAATTGAATGCAAAATTGATGCGATGTCAGTGAATGCATTTGAAGATGCAATTAAAGAGTACGATGTTTGTCTTCTCGGGCCTCAAGTACGTTTTCAGCTAGAAGAGCTAAGAAAAACGGCGCAAGAGCATGGTAAAAACATTGACGCGATTTCTCATCAGCATTATGGAATGATGAAGGGAGAGGAAGTACTAGAGCAAGCATTAGAATTAATTAACTAAACCATAGTTTTAAATTAAAAAGATAACTGTACATCAAATATAAATATTTGATGCGGGATTCTTTTGCCTAAAATAAGGATGGATTCTATGAAGCTTTATGACGCAATTATAGGCGCAGTCGAAAAGCATATAGCCCCTATAGCAGCTAAAGTGGGGAATCAGCCCCATGTTCGCGCAATGAGAGACGGTTTTATTGTCGCAATGCCGTTTATTATTGTCGGTAGTTTCATTTTGATTTTTGCATTCCCCCCATTTGCCGAAGATACAACCTTTACTTTTGGTCGAATTTGGCTCGATTTCGCCACTACACATTTTGATACCATAATGATGCCCTACAACATGTCGATGGGGATCATGACCATTTTTGTTTCGCTGGGCGTTGCTTATAGTTTAGCGAAGGCTTACAAGATGGATGGGATCACGAGTGCTGTATTGTCACTAATGTCTTTTTTACTCATTGCGGCCCCAGCTAAAGATGGCGCGTTGTCTATGTCTCACATGGGCGGAACCGGGATCTTCACCGCAGTGATGTGTGCATTTTTCTCGGTGGAGCTCTACCGTTTTATGAAAAAGCACAATATTACGATTCGCATGCCAGAGCAGGTGCCACCGGCGATTGCGCGATCATTTGAAGTATTGCTACCAGTCTTAGCGATATTCACTACCTTATATCCACTTAGCCTTTTCGTACAAACCCAGTACGACATGCTGATTCCAGACGCTGTTATGGCTATCTTTAAACCTCTAATTAGTGCGTCTAACTCATTGCCTGCCATTATTGGCGCTTTATTGCTTTGCCAGCTGCTTTGGTTTGCGGGTATTCATGGTGCTGCAATTGTTGTTGGACTGCTTTCTCCAATCTTTTTGACCAACATTGGTGCCAACATTGAAGCCTTTGTTGCAGGTGAACCGATTCCAAACGTATTTACTCAACCGTTCTGGGATTTTTACATCTTTATTGGCGGCTCTGGTGCAACACTTGCTCTTGTTATGCTGATGTCGTTTAGCCGTTCTGTTCACCTTAAGAGCATTGGTCGAATGAGTGCGGTGCCTGGCTTTTTCCAAATCAACGAACCAGTGATCTTCGGTAGCCCAGTTGTGATGAACCCGACCTTGTTTATCCCGTTCGTCTTCGCTCCAGTCATCAACGCTACGATTGCGTATTTTGCTGTGCATGTCGGCTTTGTGGGTATGGGTGTCGCTACAACACCTTGGACAACACCGGCACTGATAGGTGCTTCGTGGGGGAGCGGTTGGACCTTTGCGCCAGTATTGCTCGTCATTGGTTTATTGGTTCTTGATCTAATCATCTACTTCCCATTCTTCAAAATGTTTGAGAAGCAAATGTTGGAGCAAGAACTACCAACGACGAAGGAAACTAAAGGTGACACGCAGCCGTCAGGCGAAGGCGTTACTGCTTAACTGTGCTTAATGGGCCGCAATTACCGCGGCCCGATTTTCGGAGAGAAAATGATGGAACAAGAATTGGTTGTGATGGAGATCATTTGCAATGCTGGTGAAGCCAGAAGTTTAAGCTACGAGGCATTGCGTTTATCTCGAGAACAAGATTTTGAAGCGGCTGACGAGAAGCTCTCTCAAGCAAGAGAGTGCATTAATAAAGCCCACTTAATACAGACTCAGCTTATTGAAGAAGATCAGGGAGAAGGGAAAGTCCCGATGACGTTAGTGATGGTGCATGCTCAAGATCACCTGATGACTACGATTTTGGCTCAAGAGATGGCTGTAGAAATCGTCGCACTGAACAAAAAAATCTCGAACAAGTAAAGGGGGATGAAAATGTCTAGAGAGGCGATCAAACTTGCCATTATTGGCGGTGGTAGTAGCTATACCCCGGAATTGGTTGAAGGGGTTATTAAGCGCTTAGAATATTTACCCGTTAAGAAAATCCATTTTGTGGACATTGAGTCAGGAGCTGAGAAGCTTGAGATCATCAAAGGATTGGCTCAGCGAATGGTCGATAAAGCCGGAGCAAAAATTGAGATAAAAGCCGGTTTCGATCGCCGTGCTGCGATAAAAGATGCGGATTTTGTGATGACGCAGTTTCGTGTTGGTGGCCTTGCTGCACGCGCTAACGATGAGCGAATCCCAATCAAGTACGACGTCATCGGCCAAGAAACAACGGGCCCTGGTGGTTTTGCTAAAGCACTGCGAACCATTCCGGTCATTCTTGATATCTGTAAAGACATTGAAGAGTTGGCTCCAAACGCATGGATGCTCAATTTCACCAACCCAGCGGGTTTAGTTTCCGAAGCGGTCAGTAAGTACACCAAAGTAAAGAGTATTGGTTTATGCAATGTGCCCGTTTCAATGGAAATGATGATTGCAGAAATGATGGAGTGCGAGCCAAAAGAGCTACAACTTGAGTTTGCTGGGTTAAACCATCTCGTGTGGGTACACAAAGCATGGCTCAATGGGGAAGATATTACTCAAACGGTATTAGAGAAAGTCGGTGATGGTGCCAACTTCAGTATGAAGAATATCTGGGAAGAGCCGTGGGATCCTGCATTTCTAAAAGCACTGGGGGCGATACCATGTCCTTATCATCGCTACTTCTACCAAACTGATGCCATGCTTGCTGAAGAGAAACAAAGTGCCGATGAAAAAGGCACTCGTGCTGAGCAGGTAATGGAAACAGAAAATGCGCTATTTAAGCTCTATCAAGATCCTACCCTCGATCATAAGCCGAAAGAGTTAGAGGAGCGGGGTGGTGCTTATTATTCTGATGCATCACTGAACCTAGTTGATTCAATTTATAACAATCGTAATAGTATTCATGTTGTTAACGTTTTAAATAATGGAGCGATCAACGGCCTACCTGACGATGCTGTGATTGAATGTAGTGCGGTGATTGGTAGCTGGGGGGCGAAACCTCTTGCGGTTGGCGAGTTGTCAAACAATATCAAAGGATTACTCTATCAAGTTAAAGCGTATGAGCAGCTAACAATAGAAGCTGCTGTCGAAGGTAATTATGACAAGGCGCTTATGGCATTAACCAATAACCCATTGGTGCCTGACATTGGCCGCGCCAAGTCAATCCTGGATGATATCCTAGCGGTGAACGCTCCGTATTTACCTCAATTTAAACTAACGACGTTGTAGTACTAAGGAAGGACGCCAATGAAAGTCATTTTTAATGCTGATGATTTTGGTTTAACGAGAGGTGTAAATAGCGGCATCGTTAAAGCTCACCAGCAAGGTGTGGTTCATTCAACCACCATGATGGTGGGTATGGATGCTGAGCAACATGCCTTAGAACTAGCTCGCCATAATCCAGACTTGAAAATTGGCGTTCATCTTAGGTTTACAGCAGGTGTGCCTATAACGAAGCATCCTAACTTGACCAACGGCCGAGCGCACTTTATTAACTATGACGAACTTTGGAGTAAGCAGGACTTCGAAACTCAGGTCGTTTATGATGAAGCAAAAGCTCAGGTGGAACATTTTTTATCGCTTGGGTTAGAGCTAAGCCACTTAGATAGCCATCATCACGCGCATACTCACCCTCAAATTTTGCCCGTTATTAAAGAAGTAGCGAATGAATACCGAGTGCCACTGCGGGGCACTGGCTTGTGTCAAGAATCGATGACAATCAGGTATATCTTTACTGATGAGTTTTATGATCAAAAAGTGAGCTTGGATGGCTTAATGGCACATCTATTGAGCTTAAAAGCTGACTATGACTTGGTTGAGGTGATGTGCCACCCGGCAGAGGCCGATCAGGCGCTTATCTTAAAGAGTGGCTATGCGCTTCAGCGAGAGCTAGAGTTACAAGTTCTTACCTCTCCCATTTTAAAAGAACAGTTAGCTCATCATGGTATAACTGTCACGGATTACTCTGAGCTTGTTTCTACCAATCAAATGGTCGGTGTATGATTAAAGGCTGCCAGCTTCGCCCCCTATAGCACCTTACGAATTGCTGGCAGCCGTTCTACACAAACGAATATTTAATAACAATTGCAGTTGGACCCAATAGCATTATGGCAAGGATTAAAGATGTAGCCGAACTCGCCGGTGTAAATCGCTCTACCGTTTCTCGAATTATTAATGGAGAGGGGAAATTTCGCGAGGAAACTCGAAAAAAAGTAGAGCAAGCTATGGCGCAATTGAATTATCGTCCCAGTGCAATTGCTCGTTCACTCGCAACCTCATCCAGTAATATGGTTGGGTTATTGGTGACTTACTATACGGGGGGCTTCTTTGGCGAGATGATGGAGCAGGTTCAGACCGAGCTGGATATTCATAAGAAGTTTTTGATTACAGCTCAAGGCCATCATTCTGCACAAGGTGAAAAAGAGGCAATTCAGCGTTTTAATGATTTACGTTGTGACGGCTATGTACTTCATAGTCGTTATTTGTCAGATGATGACTTACGTGAACTAGCTAAACAGCCAACACCTTTCGTTCTCCTGGATCGCTACGTGGAAGGAATAGAAGAGCGTTGTGTTACCTTTAACCATCATCATGCAAGCCGTATTGCCGTTGAGCACCTTTTAGCTGGTGGTCATCGAAAGATTGCTTGTATTGCCGGTCCATCCCAACGTCATAACAGTGTATTGAGAAAGCTTGGGTATATTGATGCAATGAAGGATGCTGGTATAGATATTGATGAAAGCTGGTGTGAAGAAGGGAATTATGGCCGGCAAAGTGGTTATGATGCAATGGCTGCAATTTTACAACGACACCCTGATGTGACGGCTGTCTTTTCGTGCAGTGAAGAAATGACGGTTGGCGCAATGCAGTACTTACACGAGCATAGTATTTCTGTACCAGAGCAAATCTCATTAACTAGCTTTGACAGTGTTGATCTTTGTGAAAGTCTTTACCCTACAGTATCAGCAGTGCACTTTCCTATCAGTGACATGGCCCGTGTAGCGGTACAAACGTTAATGGGGCTAGTCAAAGATCAAGAAGTAATAGACAAGCCAGTATTCGAGGCCAAGCTTAAAATACGCAAAGCAGATCGTTCCTTAAAGTAGCTTACTTCTATCTAATTAAGTGAGTCGCTTAGAAATAACGGTTTGATGTTTTGATAGTTACTGATGAATTTATTCACAAAATTTACTAGTATTCTAACTCTCTTAAGAAATATAAATCAGTAGTGAATAAGTGGCTGCCATTAAACTAACGGTCGATCGTATTCAACCCGGATTACATATCCGTCTTCCGCTAAAGTGGAACGATCACCCCTTTCTACTCAATAGCTTTAAGATTAAAGACCAAGAGCAAGTCGAGATGATCCGCCACCTCGGCGTAAAGTTCGTTTACTTTAATCCAGAGCAAAGCGATGCCGTTCCACTCCCTGTTGATCAAAGACAAGCTGACAGAGTAACAAATGAAGCGTCGTTAGATCATGAAACTCAAAAAATGTGGCAAGAAAAACAGAACCGCATAGAAAAGTTAAGTGCATACCGTCGACGCGTGATTCAGTGTGAAAAAGAGTTTGAGCGCTCTCTGGCACGTATGCGTTCAGTCATGACTAAAATCCGTAACCGTCCGACAGCAGCAGTTGATGAAGCAAAGCTTCTTATTGAAGATATCGTCGAGAAGTTAATGTGCGATGATAATGTTACGTTACATCTGATGAACGGAAAAAATGAGTTTGAAGATATTTATTTCCACTCATTGAACGTGGCTGTTATCTCGATGATGATTGGCCGTGCTAAAGGGTACTCAGCAGCACAGTTGAAAGAGCTTTCCTTCTCCGCACTATTCCATGATATCGGGAAAATAAAAATCCCGACTGCAATATTAAGAAAGCAACTACCTCTAACAGAGCCAGAAACCAACTACTTAAAGTTGCACACTAAATATGGCGTCGATCTTGCGAGTCAAATCGAGGCTTTTCCCGAAGTCGCGAGAATTGTGATCGCGCAGCACCATGAGCTAAGAGATGGGTCTGGTTATCCTAAAGGCCTGAAAGGAGATGAGATCAACGAGTTTGCTCAAATTATTGCTGTAGCCAATGCGTTTGATAACTTGTGTCATACACCGATAGTCTCAGATCAAAAGATTCCTTATACCGCACTCTCTCATTTATATAAGAACTGTAAACACCTATATAAAGAAGAGAACCTGAACATCCTAATTAAGTTTATGGGCGTGTTTCCTCCGGGTACCGTAGTTCAGCTTTCTAATAATATGGTCGGCCTGGTTATCTCAGTGAATGCATCGCATTTATTATTCCCGAATGTCTTGGTTTACGATCCATCAGTACCAAGGACGCAAGCGCCAATCATTGATCTTGCCTCAAAAGATATAAAGATAGTTAACGCGATTCATCCGTCAAAATTACCGGATAAAGTAAAAGAGTATCTAAATCCGCGTTCGCGTATTTCTTATTTCTTTGATAGTGATGAGTAGTTATCCACAGCTTTTTGTGGGTAAATTGTATAAATCCTGAGTGTTATTTCTGGGTAATTTTAGGGTTGGATGGAAAGTATCCATTTGGCATGTTTTTTTAGAAAAAATGCACTTTTAGTATTGCCAAAGAAAATCTTCTCCCTATAATGCGCATCCATCGACACGGCAGACGCCACAAGGCTTTAGCAGGGTCGAAGAGGTAAAAAGCTTCTACAAAAAATTAGTTTAAAAAAGTGTTTGACACTAACAACTAAATCGCTAGAATGCACCTCCGCTTTGAGAGAAAAACTTCTCGTAAAGCAAGCTCTTTAACAATATAGACCTATCAATCTGTGTGGGCACTCGTTGATGATAATCCAATTAGATACTTCGGTATCAAATTAGGTTTCAATGAAACGAAGTGACCATTCGAATTGGGAAGCAGCCTTGAGCTGTTTTGTTTTACTTTTTCAAAAGTAAAAACCAATAAGAGCACAGTCAATTCAAACATTACTTCTGCTATTTATTAGCGAAAGGAATGTTCAGTATTCATTGAGCCGAACAAAATCTTAAATTGAAGAGTTTGATCATGGCTCAGATTGAACGCTGGCGGC